>JAFXSM010000031.1 GCA_017525605.1 Treponema sp.
CGACGGTCTGGGCAATCAAGCAGGGATTCGCCGCTGTGTTCGTCGCGGACGAGTACACTTCGTTCGGCTACGAGGGAACGCTCAGCTTCGCGAAGCTCATCCGCGACACGGTCACGAACCGCTCGTTCGAGAAGAACCTCGCGGCAAGAATCAGGCTCCCGTACACGAAATGGTGGTACGAGCAGAACGCGGACAAGTTCATCAACGCGGACAAGCAGTAATCAAAAAAATCAGTTAAAAAAAGAAAGGTGGTATGGTCTATGGCAAAGAAAATACACGATTCGCTTACGGAGCTTGTCGGTCACACTCCCCTTGTAAGGCTCCGCGGATACGAGAAGCTTCACGGGCTTAAGGCGCACATACTCGCAAAGGTCGAATACTTCAACCCGATAGGAAGCATAAAGGACAGGATTGTTCTCCGCATAATAGAGGATGCCGAGAAAGAAGGAAAGATAACGCCCGGAAAGACGACTCTCATCGAATACACGAGCGGAAACACGGGAATCGCGGTGTCGGCAATCGGCGCGATGAAGGGCTACAAGGTGCAGATTTACCTTCAGGACGGCGTGAGCAAGGAGCGTCTTCAGGTGATGAAGGCATTCGGCGCGAACGTCACTAAAATCAGCGAGGTGCCGGAACTTCAGGACGCGCTGAAAGCCACGAACAACGACTTCGTTGCGGCGACGAACATCCTCAAGCAGCACATACGCGACAGGCAGTCGGCAGGCGACAGCATCTACTTCGTCGACCAGATGATAAACCCGCTGAACCCGACCGCGCACCACGACACGACCGGAAAGGAAATCTGGGAGGACACGGACGGTGACCTTGCGGCTGTGGTCGCGGCGGTCGGAACTGCGGGAACGATACGCGGAATCAGCGACTACATTCACGAGAAGACGGACAAGGTGAAGATTTTCGCGGTCGAGCCCGGGGCGGACGACAAAATCCTCACGGGAATCCACAACTTCACGGACGTTCCTGCGGAGAGGATTCCCCCGAGCCTCAAAGACGGAAACGCGCTTACGAAGAACGTCTTCGACGAGGTTTTCGTCGGAGACCCGGAAGGCGCATTCCAGGCGGCGCGCGACGTGGCGGAGAGCGACGGAATCCTCGTAGGAAATTCGAGCGGCGCCGCGCTTTGGGGGGCGGAAATCGTCGCGAAGAAACCGGAATATGAGGGCAAGAACATCGTCGTGATATTCCCGGACACAGGTCTCCGTTATCTCAGCACAAAGCTTTTTGAGGACTGACACACGGAGAATTGGTTTATGAACATCGACACACTTTGCGTGACAGGAAAAATCGGCTACGAACCTTCGGACAGGACGGGGGCGATTTCAATCCCGATTTACCAGTCGGCGACATTCGCGCACCCGGAGCTCGGTCAGTCCACGGGATACGACTACTCAAGGCTGAAAAACCCTACCCGCGACTATCTTGAGAAGGTCGTCGCAGCCCTCGACCACGCGGAATTCGGCTTCGCGTTCAACTGCGGTCTTGCGGCGATAACCGCCCTGTTCGACGCGATTATACTGAACGAGAAAGCCGGAGAAAAAATCCACGTCATCTGCTCGGACGACCTTTACGGCGGAACGGAGAGGTTCCTGAACACAATCGGAGAGAAGCTCGGGTTCGAGACGACGTTCGTGGACACTTCCGACATCGAGAACGTGAAGGCGGCAAAAAGGGACGACACTAGAATCATATTCGTGGAGACCCCCGGAAACCCGCTGATGAAAGTCACGGACATAAAAGCGACGGCAGATTTCGCGCACTCGTTCGGGGCAATACTGGTTGTGGACAACACATTCCTGACACCGTATCTGCAGCAGCCTCTACTTCTCGGCGCGGACGTTGCGGTGCAGAGCGGGACGAAATTCCTCTGCGGACACAACGACACACTGGCAGGATTCGTCACCACGAGCGACAAAAAAATCGCGGAGAACCTTGAGACAATCACGAAGACGACAGGCTCCGCGCTTCCTCCGTTCGACTCGTTCCTTGCAGTAAGGGGAATCAAGACCCTTGCGGTCAGGATGGAGAAGCACTGCGAAAACGCGAAGAAAATCGTGTCTTTCCTCGAGAAGCATCCGCGCGTGGAGAAAGTCCTCTTTGCGGGAACAGGCAGCATGATTTCGTTCTACGTCGATTCCGTCGAAACGGTGAAGCGCGTCCTCAAAAGCGTGAGGGTGATTCACTTTGCGGAAAGCCTCGGCGGTGTCGACAGCCTGATTACATACCCTACGACGCAGACGCACGTCGATGTGCCGGAGGAACTGCGAAACGCACGAGGAATCACGGACAAGCTCCTGCGGCTCAGCGTGGGAATCGAGAACGCGGACGATTTGACAAAGGATTTGGAGGAGGCACTCGGATGAATCATGAAGCGAAGAATTATGACTTCAACAAAATCACGGACAGGCGAAACACTTCCGCAATCAAATACGACCTTGCGACAGTGAGGGGAAAGCCGGCCGACGTGCTCTCCCTCTGGGTCGCCGACATGGATTTCCCGACCGCGCCAGCAATCCTGGACGCACTGCAGAAGAAAGTCGTGCACGGAATCTTCGGATACTCAGTCCCGAACGATAAATTCTACGAGGCCGTAAAGAAATGGCAGAAGAGCGAGCATGATTTCGACGTGGAAAGAAGCCATATCGTCACCACGCCGGGAGTCGTATTCGCGATTGCGTGCGCGATAAAGGCGTTCACAAAAGAAAACGAGGCGGTAATCATTCAGACTCCGGTCTACTATCCGTTCAAGAACATGATTGAGGCGAACGGAAGGAAGCTCGTCACGTCTTCCCTTTTCGAAAAAAGCGGAAAGTGGCACATTGATTTTAAGGACTTCGAGAAAAAAATCGAGGAGAACGACGTGAAGCTCTTCATACTGTGCAGCCCGCACAATCCTGTCGGCAGGGTGTGGACGCGCGAGGAGCTCACGCGGATTTCCGAAATCTGCCTTAGGCACAACGTAATCGTCTTTGCGGACGAAATCCACAACGATTTCGTGTTCGAGCCGAACAAGCACATTGTCTACTCGACAATCTCAAAGGAAGCAGCACTGAATTCTGTCGTGTCGACATCGGCGAGCAAGTCGTTCAACCTTGCGGGGCTTCAGTTCTCCGTAAACTTCATTCAGAACCCCGAGCTGAAAAGGAAATTCCACACCGAAAGGGAGAAGACGGGCTACGACGAGCCGAGCCTTATGGGATTCACGGCAACGCAGGCGGCATACGAGAACGGAAAGGAATGGCTTTCTGCGCTGAAAGTCCACCTGAAAGAGAACCTGGACTTCCTGAGGGATTTCCTTTCCGAGAAGATGCCGAAGGCGCGGCTGATTGAGCCTGAGGGAACTTACCTGATATGGATTGATTTTTCGGCATACGGATATACGGATTCCGAGCTTGACGACATCATCGTCAACAAGGCGAAAGTCTGGCTCGACAGGGGAACGATGTTCGGACCGGAAGGCGACAACTACCAGAGAATCAACATCGCAACGCCAAGACCGATTCTGAAGGATGCCCTCGAAAGGATTGCGGCGGCATTGTGAATGACGAACAAAAAACTTGAGGTATAAATGGAAAACAACATAAAACAGATTCTGAAGCGGGCATTTCCGGTTCTTGGAGTCCTAATCGCTCTCATCGTCCAGAATGCCCTTCCCGACAGCGACCTTCATCCCGAGTCGGCAAAGTCGTATTACAACGTCCTGCTGACTGCACTGCTCGCAGTTTCGGTTATTTTCTTCGGCATTTCGTTCATCGCGAAAAACGTGCGCGGCTACCTTGAAGAAAAAGGCGCGTTCTGGGCGGGTGCGGCGGTTCTCGTCACGGTACTGAACCTCGTCACTGCAAAATTCGCGCTCCTTCCCGTGGTTTTCTTCCCGACATACGACAACATACTTGCGGTCTTCGTGGAGCAGACTCCGCTTCTCCTGAAATGCATCTGGTATTCGTTCAGGCTGCTTCTCCTCGGAGTACTTTGGGGTGTCGTAATCGGATTCTTCACAGGTGTCTGCCTCGGATTCAGCAAGAAGGTCTATTACTGGATCAACCCGTACATCAAGCTCATAGGCCCGATTCCTGCGACGGCGTGGATTCCGCTCGTGCTCACTACTTTTCCGACACCGTTCGGGGCGAGCGTCTTCATAATCGCGCTTGCGGTCTGGTTCCCTGTCCAGCTCATGACAAGCTCAGGCATACAGAACACGACGAAGGTCTACTTCGAGGTCGGAAAGACGCTCGGTGCGGGAACGTTCTTCCAGATTTTCAGGATTGCCGTTCCTGCGGCACTTCCGAACATTTTCCAGGGCGTGTTCAACGGAATATGCGCGGCGTTCATAGCACTGATGACGGCGGAGATGTTCGGCGCGAAATACGGAATCGGCTGGTACATCAGCTGGCAGAAGGCGATGATGATGTACTCGGGAGTCTACGCAGGGCTCATCATGATTGCGGTATTCTGTACGGTCATCATCACGGCTCTTTTCAAGGTGCGCGGAAAATTCTTGGGCTGGCAGAAAGGCCTCATCAAATGGTAGACGCTCTGCACTCGGAATTTTCACAAAACGCAGTTTTGCAATCTGCAAGGAGAACAATTTGTCTGGAGAAATTAAACTGACGAACATCACAAAGATTTTCAACAAAGGAGAGCCTGAGGAAGTGACTGCGCTCAACGGCGTTGACTTCACGATACCTGCGGGGAGCTTCGTGTCGCTGATCGGGCCGTCGGGATGCGGAAAGACGACGCTGCTACGGTGCATCGCGGGTCTTGAGACTCCGACCGGCGGATTCGTCTCGGTGGACGGCAACAAAGTCACGAAGCCCGGAAGCGACAGGGGATTCGCGTTCCAGCAGGCGAACCTTTTCCCGTGGCTTTCGATAAGAGAGAACATCGCATTCGGCTTGAAGGCGCGGAAAATCTACAAGGAAAAGAAGAACGACGTTGACGAATTCATCAATCTAGTCGGGCTGAAGGGATTCGAAAAGTCATATCCGCATCAGCTTTCTGGAGGAATGAACCAGAGGGCTTCCCTTGCGCGCGCACTCGTCGGAGCACCGAAAATACTCCTCCTTGACGAGCCGCTCGGCGCACTTGACGCGTTCACCAGAATGACGATGCAGGACGAAATTCTCAGGCTCAAGAAGGAGCACAACACGACGATGGTCATGGTGACGCACGACGTTGACGAGGCGGTATACCTGAGCGACTACGTTGTCGTAATGTCTTCCCGCCCTGCGAAAGTCGAGAAAATCATCAGAATCGAAATGAGCCACCCGAGGGCAAGGGCACAGGACGTGTTCCTGAAATACCGCACCGAAATTCTTGAAATCCTTGACTATGCGGGAAAAGTTCAGGAAGCGGAATACACGATTTAAATTTTTTTTTTGCGATTAATAACATACTAAATTACTAGGAATAAGGGGTATTTTTATGAAAAAAGCACTTTTTTATGCAGGAAGCATCGCTCTTGCGGCATCACTCTCGCTCGCACTCTCTGGTTGCAACAACAAAAAAGAAGCGAACGGAAACTCGCAGCAGAAAATCGTCAGGATAAACTTCCAGACGGGAAACCTTTGCGGAGCACCAGTCCATGTCGCGTGGAAGCTAGGATTCTTCGACGAGGAGCTTGAGAAAATCGGTCAGAAGGCTGAGTACGTTCAGGTCGTGGAAGGCGGTGCAACTCTCGGAGAAATGATTGCTTCGGGCAAGGTCGATGCCGGATACGGTCTTTATGCGACGCAGCTTCAGGCAATGGAGAACGGGCTTCCGATTTCGTTCACTTCGGGAATCCATGTCGGCTGCACGAAGTATTACGTCAAGGCGGACAGCGACATCTATTCCGCGAAAGACTTGCGCGGAAAGAAAATCGGAGTGCCGGGGCTTGCAGACTCAAGCGTGATGAACCTCAAGAGAAAGCTCATGGACGAGGGAATCGGAGTGACGGCGGAGAACAACGAGGTTGAGTTCGTCGCATATTCGTCGAGCGACCTTGCAATCGCGCTGAACAACGGAGCAGTCGACGTAATCGGAGCGCATGACCCAATCGCGACGAAGGGCGAGCTTGCATACGGGTTCAGAAAAATCCTCGACACTGGAACGGACGAGAAATTCGTGAGCGAATATTGCTGCCAGCAGTTCGTGACGCACAAGCTTCTGAAAGAAAACCCGGAAGGAGCGGCGGCAGTCACGCGCGCCCTGATGAAAGCGAGCGCATTCGTCGAAGCGGAGCCACGAGAAGTCGCAAAACTTCAGATTGAGAACAACCTCGTAGCGGGCGACCTCGATTTCAACGCAGGTCTTCTTGAGGAGCTGAACTACAAGCCAAGCCGCTCACTCGGAAAAAAGACATTCGAGAAGGCAGCGAAACAGCTTCAGGAGGCTGGAATCCTCAAGAAAACTACCGACCTCGGAAAATTCGTGGAGAAAGGATTCATCGACCTTTCAAACGTCCCGGACGGCTACGAATACGACAAGGAAACGAAGACTTACAAAGAAATATGAAAGTTGAAAGTTGAAAACTGAAAGCTGGAAGCTGTCATTCGGAATGACAAATCTAAAAAACTAATATTAAAAAATATGGGGATTTAAAATGAAAAAACTTAATTTGATTCTTTCTGCCGTAACGGCATTGCTCGGTCTGCTAGTCGCACTCGCTCCGTACACATTCGCGCCGGTCTGCAAGATGGCGACCATGCACTGCCATGCGGTCACGCGTCCGACCGTCCTTGTGTTCGGAATTCTGATATTCGTCGTCTCGGCAGTCCAGACAATCACGCTATGGAAAAAGCAATAACGGAAAAAGTGCTTGCGATTCAGAACCTGAGCCGCAAGCCGTTCAGAACTGCGACGCTTGTGACAATCGTTGCGCTGTCATCCGCAGTTCTGTTCGCATCTCTTCTGATTGTCTCCTCGCTCAAAGGCGGAATCTTCGGAATACAAAGCAGAATCGGTGCCGACCTGATGGTCGTCCCGGAAGGATACGAATCCAAAATGGAAAACGTGCTCCTTTCGGGAGAGCCGAACTATTTCTACATGGACAAGTCGGTGGAGGACGAAATCAGAAAAATCGAAGGCGTTGCGGAAGTTTCGGCTCAGTTCTATTTGACGAGCCTCACGGAAAGCTGCTGCGATTTTCCCGTTCAGATTGTCGGTTTCGACCCAAAAAGCGACTTCATCATCAAGAATTGGGCGAAAAGCCGTTTCACAGAAAGCGACGAGATGATTTTTGCGGGCAGCAACGTGAACCTAGAAAAGAACACCGTCCGTTTTTTTGAGGGAACGCACAACGTAACGTCGAAACTCGCAAAGACAGGAAGCGGAATGGACAACGCGATTTACGCAGACCTTAGCACGCTGCAGAAAATATTCGAGGACGCGAAGTCAAAGGGATTCGGCTTCATTTCCGACGGCGACACGAGAACAAAAACAAGCGTGATTTTCGTGAAGCTGAAGGAAGGAGCAGGTGCTGATGCAGTCTCGCTCAGAATACGGAATGCGGCGAAAGGAATCAATGTGATTCAGGGCGGAAAATTCATGTCGAATCTCGTGGACAGGCTCTCGTCGTTCATGATTTTCCTGCACGCGATAAGCTTCATCGTGCTTCTGATTTCAGTCCTGACGCTTTCGGCTGTCTTCTGCCTGACGCTGAACGAAAGGCGAAGGGAATTTTCGATATTGCGCGTGCTCGGTGCTGAAAGAAACACGCTTCGGAAAATTATTTTCAGCGAGGCACTGATTCTCGGCATAATCGGCTCGGCAACAGGGATTTTCCTGAGCGCGCTTGCGGTTCTTCCGTTCAACATTCTGATTGCGGAAAAAATCTCGCTTCCGTTCGCGCTCTCAAGCCCCTCTCAAATCGCGCTGTTCGCACTCGCCGTCTTTTCAGTTTCCGTTCTCGCCTGCATGATTTCAAGTTTGTCCGCAGTCGTCAGAATCGCAAAGGCTGAGCCTTATGGAGACGTAAAATGATAGAAATGCAGCACATAAACAAGACGTTCGTCACTCCGCTCGGAAAAATCAATGTCCTCGAAGATTTTTCGCTTGAAGTGAAGGACGGCACTCTTTTCGGGATCGGAGGACGCTCAGGCTCCGGAAAATCGACAATTCTTTCGATAATCGCAGGTCTCCAGAAGCCCTCGTCGGGAAAAGTCCTGATAGGAAACGACGTGAATTCAGAGAATGACAGCGAAAATGATTTTCCGCTCACGGACATTTTTTCACTGGACGACAAGAAATTGTCAGCGTTCAGGAACAGGAATATCGGCTTCGTCTCGCAGGAACAGAGCTTTCTTGAGAACCTTTCGGTGTTCGACAACGTTCGCCTTCCGTTTTTTCTTGGCAGCGGGAAAAAAGACAAATCGAAAACGGAAGAAGCAAACAACCGCGCCCACGAGCTTTTGGATTCTCTCGGAATCAGGCATCTTGCAGAAAGCTATCCGATGGAACTTTCCGGCGGAGAAAACCACCGCGTCCTGATTGCGCGCGCGCTGATGAACAACCCGAAGATAATCCTCGCCGACGAGCCGACAGAATCAGTTGACCGAGAGCGCACGGAGCAGATTGTCGGCATATTCAGAAAGCTTTCGGACGAAGGCAGGACAATCATTCTCGTAAGCCACGACGAAAAAGTGCTTTCAGAATGCGACGAATATGTGAACATTTCGGATGGAAAATAAAAATGCGTGAATCACGTTATTTTCTGTCCAGAGTTTTTCCCATTCGCTTGTAGTAGACGAAACAGAGTATGATTCCGAACGTGGTCGCAAGAGGAGCCGCAACGCCGATTCCGGTCAGCGTCGCGTTCGGGATTATGCTCATGAAGTACGAAACCGGAAGGCGCACGAGGAAAGTCTGCAGGAGTCCCTGAAATTCATCTTTGAAACTCTACTTTTTCTGCTTGACTTCTCCCATTGCAATCGTGCCGTCTGCGAAGTGCACGATTGTCGTGTAGTATGCGCCGACAGGAACGCTTTCGTCGTCGTTCGGGTCGTAATCGTAAGTGACCGACGAAGAGCCTGTAACGTCGAAAACGCGAGGCGACATCTCACAGCCACGCGCTTCCCACTTAAGAGCGTTCGTTTTCATCTGATTTCTGCTGGTCGGCGAATCCGTTATTTTTTTCGCCGAGACAATCGTGTGAACGAAAGTCGAATTGTCGCAGTAAATCTGCATTCCCATCACGCCCTCGCTGAAATTCTTGCTTGAACAAGATTGGTCAACGCCGCCGTAAGCGTAATAGATGTCGTAGAAACCAGACGAGGTGGTGCCGTCATTTCGCGCTCCGTAGAGTTTGAACCACATTGCATCGCTTGAACCTGAGTTTTGAAGGTCAATGTAAGGTGTATATTCATAAAGTTCCGTATCGGACTTGTAAGTGGCAGTAGAAGGATACTTTAATCCTCCATCGGAATCATCAGATGGTGTGCTCCATTTTTCATTGCTAAAAATCTTGCAGATGATATTTGGTGCATTTTCTGGCGAATTTTTTTCATCACGCAAAATAACGCTGCGATAATACTGCTGAGGATACTCGGAATACTCGGAATATTCGGAATTATTCGGAACTTCAAAAGTCACACTAGGCAATTCAAAACGATTTTTACTTGTGTGCGTAAATGTATAAGACTCCCCGACAAACCTGTAGAGCACAGGGAAACATCTCACGGAGTAATTTTCATTTTTGTCCCGTGCCACAACAGCCAAAGTATAAAATCCTTCGTCAAGGTTTGAATACGGAACATAGCAATGACCAGCGGTGTCAAATTCAACTGTTCTTGCGAGAGATGAGTAAGATTTTTGAAGTTCTTCGACTGTGTAAGAATTGCACTGCGTAATGTCGCTTCCGGAATTCGGAATGAAATAGCAAGTCACAACAGCATTTCCTGAATCATTTCTGTATATTGCATCCTCTGCAGGAGCGTAACCACACGTACCATGCTCCATAAGTTCACTGTAAATCAGTTTATATTCGTTATAATAAGATGTCAGAGCAACAGGAATCAAAGGCAATTCCGCAGCAGAAGTATCATCAATAGGAATTGAGTAATCTGCATCACTAGAAGGCAAGTATATTTTATCCGCAGTTTCATAATCTTTATTCGATTCATGCCTAGCATCGCGTTTCACCACAAAGATTGGCGGATTCACGTCGTCTTTGAGTTCAAAACGACCATTAAGTTCTTCAACCCAATGATAATCACGAATTGTCTCATCGTACTCTTCTCTTTCTGTGCGGTTGAGTTTGATATTATCAGTTGCACTCGCGATTTTCACTTCGCCGGGAGCGTATGTTGCTCCGCTATTGGTTGTTGCCTCAATAGAAAGCTTGTATTCAATAGCAGTGTTGAGTTTGAACACTGGCTCTTTGCTTATCGTAAGACCGTCTTCGCTTTGCAACTTGAATTTGTATGAGACACCAGAAGCATCAACCCCGTCTGGAATGTATCCGCTCACTGTGACTTCGCACGTCCCTGAACTTTTTATAGGAGTTGCGGAAAGTGTCACGTTTTCGTTTATGTAAGGCTCGAAAGTTTCGTATTTACTAGAAGAAGAGGTATTTGAAGAAACAATTCTCCATTCCCGCTTGGTTGGAGTCGCTTCATAATATTTAAATTCAAGATATTTCTCGCTTACAGGGGCATACCAATATTCGCCATTACCAAGAACAAAGCACCCAACAAGCCAGACATCAATCATCGGATGCTCTTCATGCAAAATGTTACGAAAGTCACCATCCGAATTTTTGCAAACATAGTTATAAGTATCGTTATTAAGCCCATAGTTACTCGAAGTACGTGCGTAATTCACCTTCGTGGTGTCGGAATCTGTCTTTCCCAAATTCTTTACCAGAAGACAAATCTCGTACTTACCGCCAAGATTCGAAGCTGCTGAATTGAGAGTCTCTGAATTGTACGGAATTATGTTTCCTCTATCGTCAACTTCAAAATCCAGAACAGGCGGAACTGACCTTACGATTGATTTTTCATTGCCGACATCGTCGCGGACTGTGATTTTCACATAGGCTATTTTCTCCGCGTTACGGACAAAGCTAACCTGATTTTTGCCGGAAACTTGGGTCTTCGCAACAGTATTGGTAATCGAATCTTCCGAATATCCCCAATAAGCTTCGATATCGAATTCGGAAGAATAGCCTGAATAGAAAGTGTCTTTTGCGGAATCGGCAAGAACGAGCGTCACGGTGTCCATTCCGTCTGCGGAAACTTTTCTTCCCAAAGCGGCAAAATCGGAATCGCTGTATTCTTTAAAATATCCTTCGTCAGCGGAATAACTTTGCGAAAAGCCATCGAATTTTATGACGGAATCATTGATGCTCGTGTCCTTTATGACGTAATAGACGACGCTCTCATCGCTCACGTTTTCCGAATAATCGACAGCCTTGAATTCGAGTTTTATTACGCCCTCGCCCGCAAGCTGCAAAGTGTACGGCGCGTAGAATTTCCCGTCTTTTTCCGAAAGCGAAACAACGGAAGTTCTGGCGGAATTTCCGTCCGCACCGCTCGCGTATTTTATGTGGGACTCCGTGACGGAAGCCTGCGCGATTCCGCTTCCCTCGTCCGTGCCCGAAAGCTCAAAATAGAAAGTGTTTTTAATATGGTTGCAGGTGAAATCCGAGTCCGAAGCCCAGTTTTCAAAAGATTTGCTTGTAAGCTCGCGCGTTTTGTTTTCGTCAGACCAAAGATTCACGGAAGAAAGAACAGGCTTAACGTCGTCTTTGTGGGTGTTCACGCGGAATCTATGAGTCTCGCCGAAATCAATCTTCATTCCGTCTGCGTCGAGCGGGGATTCCGCAAATTCAAAGCTAACGAAAATGTCTTTCGTGCCGCTCGTCACAATGTCCTTTGTTTTTACGGTCGGAATGTTGATTGTCTTGTTGTCGTCGGAAAAATACGGCGTTCCGTAATAGTCGCGGAGATTCTCGCTTCCCGATTTTATTTTTATGCCCGAAAAATCGCCGAATGTGTCGGGATTCACGCTTTTGTTGAATTTGATTTTTATCGTGCTGTCCTGGTCAACGCCGAAATCGTAGAATTCAGGAAGAACCTCGCTCACTTTCGGAAGAATCTGGCAGTTCGGCTTGATTACGATTCCTGACACGGCCTTCAAAAATTTCACACGGACGCGGTAAAGGCCGCTCTCAATTTCCTCGTTATCGCTGAATTTTATGTAGTCGGAAGAAAGCTCGGTGAGAACGCCGGAAGTCCTTGAATACGCTTTCCAGCCCAAGAACTGAACGAGCGATGACATCCTGAATTCAACATAGAACTCGTCCGTGACTTTTTTCGAGAACAGCGAAACTGCGATTGAGCCGAATTCCTCGTCACATTCGACACGGATATCATAAACCGGGCTGTTCGCATACTCGATATCGCTTTCAAGCTGCTCCTTAAAGTCCCCGGATTCCAAAAAATTGCTGCATGACTGGAAAATTGCGCCCAAAACAAAAACGGACGCGAAAAGAACATTTGCAAACTTTTTCATATCAAAAGCTCCTTTTAACCTTTATGACTGCAAGATAAACAATATTTTTTACCTATAAGTATAATATATGCTTAAATTTTTACAATCTAAAGTTAAGGAGCTTCCGACAATCAAAAAACTATTTTGTCGTGTGCTTGTAGATTCTGTTGATTGCGACCGCATGGAAAGCCACGCCGTTGATTCCCTTCTTTATGAGGTTGATGTTGCACTTCTGATAAATAGGAGAAATCACCGCATCGTCCATCACGATTTTCTCGGCATCCTTCAGCGCACGCCATCTCTCCTCGATTTTCGTGCACAGTTCGCCGTCGGTGCAGCTTGCAATCAGCGCGTTGTAGACAGGGTTCGAATAGTTCCCCTGGTTGTTGTCGTTGCCTGTCGTCCACATCGCAAGGTAAGTCATCGGATCGGCATAGTCAGGCCCCCAGTTGTTGAGGCCGAAATCGAACTGACCGGAACGCATGATTTTTCTTCTCTCTTTCTTCGCGACTTTCTTCAGATTGACAGTCACGCCCGGCAAATTTTCCTCAAGCTGATTTTTTATTGAAGTCGAAGCGATTACCTGCGCCTCACCGTCCGTCGTCAGAAGCTCAAGCGTGAACGAATTCTTGTTCAGCTCCGATTTCGCCTGCTCAAGGCATTTCCCTGCAAGCTCCGGGTTGTACGAGCAGTATTCAGGGAATTCGATTCCGGCAGGCGTAAAATCAACGCCCTTCGAAGAGAATGTGAACCCGCGCGGAATTGCGGCATAAGCGGCAGCAGAACCGTCGGCCATTTCCTCAATGACTTTCTCCCTGTCAATCGCAAAATTGACAGCCTTCCTCATGTTTTTGTTGGCGAAATTCGGATTGTTGAAATTAAAAGTGAGATAATACAAGAATCCTGAGTTGACCTGGCTGAGTTCTGGAGAACCTTTCATTTTAGACACGGAGTCTCCCGTAAGCTCAATGAAGTCCAGCTGGCCGCTCTGATAGCGTCTCAAAGCCTCCTCGCTGCTGCTGAAAATCTCATAGTGAAGCCCGCCGAGCTTGACCTGAGAAGCGTCGTAATAAGCCGTGTTCTTTATGAACGAGATTGTCTTCGAGTCCGGGCTGTACTGCGAAAGGATGAAAGCACCGTTGCAGAGGCAAGTTTCCGGGCTTGTGGCATATTTGTCGCCGCACTTCTCGACGAATTCCTTGTTCGCAGGATAGAAAGTGCAGAAATACAGAAGCTGCTCGAAATAAGAGACCGGAACCTGAAGCTGAACTTCGAAAGTGTAATCATCGACAGCCCTTACTCCGAGCTGGTTCGGCTCCATCTGCCCTGCCTGAATCGCCGTCGCGTTCTTTATCTGCGCGATGTCGCTAATCATGAACGCGTACTCGGAAGCCGTCGCCGGGTCGATTGCGCGCTGCCAGCCGTAGACGAAATCGTGCGCGGTCACGGGTGTTCCGTTCGACCAGTAAACATCGTCCCTCAAGGTGAATGTATAGCGCAGCCCGTCCTCGGAAACGCGCTCTTCCTTGCAGATTGCTTTCTGCACCGAGCCGTCGTCCGCCATCTGCATGAGACCGTCAACCATATTGCCGATAAGCTCGAACGAAGTCGCATAGACTGCCTTCTGCGGGTCCAAAGTGTCGATGCTCGCGTCCAAGGAAATGTTCAGAACTGAGCCTGAAACGCTCTTTGCAGGAAGCGGTCCCTTTTTGGACAACGCCTTTTTATTTTCACATCCCGAAGCCAAAAGGACGAAAGATAAAATGAAAGATAAATATCGTATGTTTTTCATACTCGCTATTATACTTATCTGTTTTTATTCGTACAAGAAAGGGAAAATTTGGTTGTAACTATTTTGCGCTGATTATATTTTGGCATTTCCTTTTTCGCGCATGAAAAAACGATGCTGCACGGAAGAACGCTTGCATATCGCAGTCGCCGGCGAGGGGGATGGGATGGTCATTTTGTGGAGGCTCCTTTTTTGCGTAGTTTAATTATCTATTCGAGATATTCCTGCAAAACTACAATCCACAGCAAACTTTCTCTGATTTTTTTTATGGCTTTTGATTCTATCTGCCGAATTCTCTCTCGTGTTACGTTATATAATTTTGCGATTTCCTCAAGAGTAAGCGGAATTGAATAATTATATATTCCATCACCATGCCAAATTCTTTTTGTTACGCAAAATTGAATTCTCTTAAAATCAAAATCGTTTTCGCTATACATTCCAAAACGAAGTTTCAATACACACCGTTCTTTAGGTCTTAATAACTGCAAAATTTCCTCAAACTCTTTGGCAAGCATATCATTGCAAATTCTATCATCAATATCACTGTCACTATATTCATTCAACTCATCAAGAGGTTCAAAAGGAATAAATGCAAACGCAAGCTCTTTTGCAGTTTCTTCGGTTGTATTTAGAAATTTCGCAATTTTATTGATATTGAAATCCTCAACAATTGAGCCATCATTTTCAATGTTCAGATAATCCAAATATTTGTATAATTTAAAATAAGCATTTAGATTTTGACTTGGATAATAAACAAGAGGTCTCTTTGTTTCCATATTCCGCATGAACACATTCATTATCCAATATGATGCATAACCAGAGAAGCTCCCATTTTCATCAGGTTTGAAACTATCAGCAGCTTTGCATAGACCTTCGCAGGCAAGCGGAATCATTTCAGAAATTTCGTTTTCATATCGTTCTGAATATTGAAGCGCAAACTTCAGTGCCAATCGAAGGTGCATTTCAATCACCCTTTTTCTTGCAAACTGATTCCCCTCTAACATTTGGTATTGAAGTTGCTGCATTTCCCTTCTTTGTGGCGGTACAATCTTTCGCACATAATCCACGAAGAATTTTTGTGATGAATCTAGTTCGACAATTTTTGAATACACAGGTTCATAATCACTATGTGAAAAATCTTCAAATTCATCTTTTTGTGATTCAGAATCTGATTTTTTTGATGCTGGCTTATTTTCGTACAGGATAATCCCATTGTCCAGAATTTTGGAAGTAAGCCTGTCTATATCTTGGATGTCTAAATTGTATTTATCGGAACAAGGGAAAATATCGTCGAACAATAAATATCCCTGTTCTGTTGATAGATTTACGAGAAAATCAAATGCTTGTGAAAGGCCAGTTTTATTTTCTGCCATGATTATTTTAACAACGAAATAAGTTGCTCCTTATCAAAGTTGCCATAAAAAAGTTGACTTATATCGTCAGTAAAGAGTTTAAGATTTTCGATGTAATCATCAGGCTTAGAAGCTCCCTCTATCAGTTTTTCATACAAGACTTCAATTCCGCCTCTAACGTATGAATCAAACAATTCCAAGTCTCTTTCATCCTTTCCGAAATTCCTGAATGCTTTGTCTATACGCTTTTCCTCATCTGATTCATATCCTTTGTCCAACAGCAATATCAACTGCATATTGAAAAAAAGATTATCCTGAGAGGAAATCATCTGGTCTTTTAAAATGTGAGCATCGAACAATTTTCCATTACTGTCTTTTGTTGTCATATCCTTGTCCGCTTTTCGCTGAAATAAAAAGCCGACAAGGGAAGATTGCACATAAACATCGATATTTCTGGTGAAAAGTTTTGCACTAGTTTCACCAAAAGTATTTGCAAGCATATTCAGATACAGACCATGCTTACCAATAATTCTTATTTCTTTGTCGAACATAACTCTTCTCCTATTCCAAAACGGTTTCCGTTTCAGTTATTTTTCTGAACCGATGACTTTTTCCGATTTTTTCTGCCATATACTCTTTTGCCAAATCACCATCTGTATCCTTGATGAAAATAATGACTTGTTCAGTAAGGTGCGGAATGGTCTCACAAACAGACTTGATATGCCTTCTGTCAAATTTTGATAGCGGGGCATCCATAACAAGCGGATAAATATCCGAAGATAATTCCTGCTTGTCTTTGTCAGTAGAATTCCTGTTTTCTTTGGACATCTTTATCATGCTGGTTATGAAAGAGAAAATGACGGAAATACTTTGACCTTCAGATGTTTCTACTTTGTCATTGATGTTGTTTGCAAGAACATCAATCTGATATTTTTCATTGATATGAATAGACAAATCCCCATTATTGATTTTAGAGAAAATCTGGTTCATGTTGTCTTCAAGTCTAGTCCGCATTTCTTTTTCACTTGAAGCATACTTTTGGGAAAGCAAATCATAGATTTTCTTAGCATAAGCCTTGTAAATCTCAATTTGCCTGTTTGTCGAGTTTTTTAAAGCCAATTCTTTGCGTTTCGTTTCCGCAGTTTCTCTTTCAATTCTTTTTGCTCCGATATTTTGGTCAATTTCACGCCGTTCTTGATTGTTTTTGCTTACGGTATGTTCACAATCAGCGATTTTTGAAGAAATGGTTCTTACAATTTCCTCTACATCTTTTCCGTTGAGTTTTGGATTAATATGATTGTGAATATAGTCTTCAGCATTCGTTATCGCATCATCGCAAATACTTATCTCAGAAAGTTTTTCATCTCTGAACGAAATAAAATCATTCTCGGAGTTCACTCTGTTTCGTGCTGTCGTTTTAAAATCATTTACCATATTACCTATCGATTTCGGAGGCAAAACATCAAACCACTTGTTCAATTCTTCAAGTTCCCTAGAATTCTCCTGAATACAGGTTCCGCACAGACAGCGCTTGTGGTCAATGAGATACTGTATTGTCTTGTCAGTGATATTTGGAATATCACTTCCAGAAAGTTTTAGTTTGGCAAGAATGTCAATGGCTGGTTTTATTAAGCCAACTGACAAAAATGATGATATCTGACTGTTGAATTCCCGACATATGTCTTTTTGCCTGTTCACTTTTATTGAAGATTGCTCTTTTATCGTTTGCTCAAGCTTTTCTTTTTTTTCTTGAAGATTCTTGCTTGATTGATACTCTTTCAATTCTTCCTGCTTTTTAGACTTCAATTCATCGGCTTTCCTGTTGTCTTCCTCCATCTCCTTAATGCGTTTTTCCATTTTTTCGATTTCGGCATCACAAGAGTTGATAATCTCCGTCTGTTTTTTCACCTCTGAATCACTAGAGGAATCATATTGCTGATTGTACTTTCCGATTACAGAATTTTTCGGTCCACCATTCAAATGCTCCAAAGCTTTCTGCATCGCTTTCAAACCTAAAAGCCCTTCAACAGCTTCTGCAAATTCCGCAGTTTTCTTATATCCAGAAATATCTTTTCCCATTGCCTCGATTCTTTCGCCATCAAAGAAAAAGTATCTTGAAAGTTCTTTCGGCAAAATTGAATTGATTGTAGCATCTCGCTTTGTGGCTTCTATGAAGTTTGTATTTCCAGAACTATCGTTTTGCTTTATTTCAAGAACAGAATTTCCATCAGGTTTGACAGAATTTGAATTATCTTTTTTGAAATTCTGAGTCCGAGTAATTGTGTAGTGATTATCACCATGCTTCAGCTTCAATTCAACAGAAACATTTTTTTGTGTGGCAGGTGTCATTGCATTTGCAACATCCTTATTCCAAACGATTGAATCCTTGAAATAAGTGATTCCATACAAACACCAGAAAAAACTTTGCAAGAATGTTGTTTTTCCGCTACCGTTTTCCCCGATTATTATAGTGACATTTTTTCCTTCAATATCTTGTGCAAAATCAAGCGATGTGTCTTTATATTGCCTGAAATTGTGAAGTTTTATTGATTCGAGTAACAATTCACAGCCTCCTGTATTGATTTTTGAATTTTCTCAATCATCTGCATATCATTGGCATTGTGTGTTTTAAGATTCTGATTCTCCAACATCACAATTTTACTCATCAAAACCTTAAGTTTTGATTCGTCAATTTCAATTTCCGTTTGTTCATTCACTTATTTCTTCCTCCTGTGAATTATTTTCAAACAAATCTTTATCTGATATTTGATAAACGGTTTGAATCTCGTCCATCAAACTTAAACTATCCATCGCATTCATAGAGATATGAGAAAATTCTCTTATTCTACGAAGCTCATTTTTTACTAATCCTAAATCGCCTTGCAGTTCTTCTTTTGTGCAGTCTTGAACAGATTCTAGTTCTCGTGGCAAAGTCACAAAATCATATATCTCTGCATAGTCTTTGCCCTCAAACTTTCGCAAAACACGTCCTCGCCGCTGAATATATTCTTTTGGGTTTGTAGTGCTAGCCAAAATAAAAGCAGTTTTGATAGAAGGAATATTTACGCCTTCATCAAGACATTTTATAGCCACTATTGCTTGAATCTTTTCCTCTCTGAACTTCTGTGTAATGATTTTCCGAGTTTCAATATCTTCCTCCGAAGTAAATTTTGAAACAGTCATTTCCATTTCGTTTCCGAGGATTTTTGTAACAGCGGTTATCTGCCTTTCTCCAACTTCTGATTTGTCAAAATCATACAAAAACTCGTCTTTATCTTTTTCAGGAATGACAGTTGTAGCTCCGCAATAAACAAGAAGATTGTTCTGATTCTTATACGGCTTAATTTGTTCACGCAGGGCGTCTAATTTGTTTTGCGCACCAGCTATAATTCTTGAGCGTTTTATCGCAAGCATCTCTCCATAAGAATCAAGAATCATCTTTCCAAACTTATTCTTTCGCAAATGCTGACTCATTTCTCTTGAAATCTGCTTGTATTCATCAAGTTCATCTTCTGTAAGATATACTACAACAGGAAAATATTTGTACCGCGTTAATTTCTTTTCATCGATAGCTCTTTCCAAATCATAATGAATACAAACATTCTCAAAATAGCTATGAAGAAATGCTGTGCCATCTTCATCATTATGGCGGTCAAGGGTTGCCGAAAGTGCGAGACGATATTTGAAGCTTGAATCAAGATATTTTTTGAAATTTCCAGCTCCAGCATTATGCGCTTCATCAATCAGCAGCAAAATATCATCAGCAATATCATTTATATGCTCTTGCACAAACTTGCTCTTAAAAGTTGCGTTTGTTGTTACAAGACAAGAAAATCTTTTTTCTTTTGGGCGTAACTTCATATCTGAGATGGCTTTCTTTAATCTTGTTTTCCAATCCTTTTGTTCGGATGTCGAATACCCAATAATTGGCTGAATATTGAACTTCTCAATATCTTCTACCCATTGTTCGACCAAATGCTGATAAGGACAAACTATTATTGCAAACAGCTTTGAAGGAAACTTATCACTAAACAACCTTGCTAAAGCCGACAAACCTGTAAGTGTTTTTCCAGTTCCGGTTGCCATGTCAAAAATGCCTCGATAATTCTGCCCAGCCCATTTATCAATGGCTTCTTTCTGGTAATCATGAAGATTTAACCAATCTGGCATAGTAGGAACGTTTTGTGTTTTGCAGGAATCGTGAGCTTCAATGTTTTTCGGTTCAGGTATCACGTACAAGACTTCTTTTTCGTCCATATCAAATTTTGGCGCAGACTTTCTATAGCGACTCATGATTTCATCTTTTATTTTTGGGAAATCAAAAAGTTTCAGGGTCTTGTCATTTCCGTTCCAAATATTCTCAAATGCCGAGTATTTCCCCAACGCACGCTTTTCAGCATCATGCCAAGAACAATAAACATCGATTGCCTCGTAATTATTCTTGAACGCATTTGCAGACTCATTCAAAGAGCCAGAAAAAGCGACAAAATCACCATTTTTATCTTCTATGATTCCAAGTTTTTCATGGTACATTCCTGAATCTGTAAAAGCGATTTTTATATCGAGCTGATTACTTGCAATCAGATTTGCGAGTAAATTCAATCTGCTTTCTTCAAAATCAGATATCGAGCTATGCAATTCTCTAAGAAGTGCATTTTCGACAATTTCACTTCTCTTTTCATAACCGACTTTCATAGCCTGTATATCTTCATCTGACAGCTTGGGGGAGGTTACAAGCTGAATTATTCCACCGTTTTGTGAAAATCTGCAAATCCCTTTGGAAAATTCAATCAAGGCACTTGAAGAAAAGAATCCTACAGAGCGTTTATAAATAACAGCTTCACTTAAAAGTGGATTAAAAAAATTTTTCACAATATTTCCGTGGAGATTCCTGTATTCATTTTTTATTTCAATATCTCTTAAACTCATAAATTCCCCTTCATCCACTCCATCGCCTTCTCCAGCTCCGCGAAATCCTCCTCGCCCGTGAACGCACCCGCGCTGAACCGCACCGTGCCCGCGGGGAACGTCCCCAGCGTCTTGTGCGCAAGCGGCGCACACTGCAAGCCGGAGCGCACCGCGATGTTCTGCTCGGCGAAAATGCTTCCCGCAGTGTCGCTCGGGATTCCTTCG
The DNA here is from genome assembly GCA_017525605.1 of Treponema sp. GTDB lineage: Bacteria > Spirochaetota > Spirochaetia > Treponematales > Treponemataceae > Treponema_D. Next base: position 20,764 of record JAFXSM010000031.1, read on the forward strand.
ATGACACATGAGACGATTCCGGCATATTTCTGATTTCGAGGCAGCAAATTGGGATTCTGTAAGAATCCCGAATCCGTGTGGCAATTTCCGACGATTTTCACGAAATCGTATTTCCCCAAAATCTCAATCAGGCGTTTTCTGTGCGACTGCTCTTTCCGCCACAACTTTTCGGTTCCGTTTTCCAAAATCCAGCCGGCCGAGGCGTAGAGGCCTGCGATTCCCGCGATATTGAGCGTCCCCATCTCGTAACGCTGGGGAATGTCGAGAGGCATATCCTGGTTCGCGCTTTCAAAGCCGGTTCCGCCGAACAAAACTGGCGGAAGGTCGAAATCACCTTTCATCGCGAAACCGCTGATTCCGGTCGGGCCGTAAAGCGTCTTATGGCCTGCGAAAACGGCAAAGTCGATTGTCTCAAGGCCGACGTTCAAATCGACAAGACCCGCGCTCTGTGCCATGTCGAGGACCGTCACGCAGCCGAATTTTTTCGCGAGCTGGAAAAGTTTTTCGGCAGGCTGGACAAGCCCGATTACGTTGCTCACATGGCTCACGACGAGCAAATCGGGTTTCTGCCGTTCGAAAAGATTCTCGATTCTCTCAAAGTCGTACGAGAGCGACGGCTCAACCGGAAGCACTTTTATCTGGATTTCTCCGAGATTCTCGAAATGATGAAGCACGCGCGTGACGGCATTGTGCTCGAACGGACTGATAAAAACAGTTCTGATTTTTCCAGTTGCAAGCACGCCCTGCAGAATCATGTTAAGCGCGATTGTGGCGGTCGGGGCAAAGACAATCTTTTTGTTCTGGCAGTGCAAAATCTCCTGCACTCTTTTCCGCGTCTCGGAAACGAGTTTGCCCGCGCTCATCGAGAACGCGTGGTTGCCCCGCCCCGCGCTTCCGCCGTGGGTTCTCAAGAACGAGTCCATGAAATCGTAGACGCAATCCGGCTTCGGGAAAGTCGTCGCGGCGTTGTCGAAGTATGCCATCAGCAAAGCTCCTTCAGGATTTCCATGAGAACCTGCCTCTTTTCGGCATCGGACATCGACCGCCCCATCGCAGAAAGGGAATCCGTGATTTTGTTGCGGAGAAGTCGCGCGTGAGGGGAAACCGAGACCTTCCCGAAGTTTTTCGTGACGCGCACCCCGTCATCATTCATGAAGCCGACTGAGTAGAAAGATGAATCCGATTCAGCCGCGGGATTTCCGATTTCTGTTTTCTGTGATTGCGCCAAAGAATTTTCAGAATCGAAATTCTCCGCGGTCGTTTTCCATTCCGAAAGCCGCTTCTCGAAAACAGCTTTCGTCCCGTCGCTCCAGTCCGAGATTCGTAAATCTGTCGAAACAAGCGCGATTTCTTCTATTAATATGCTGTTTTCCGAAGAACATTTGTGGATGAGACTCACGAATCTTTCCGTGCCGTCAGTGAAAAGATGGTTCAGGATTTTCGGGTTCCGGTTTCCGAGCCAGATTTTGAGGGTTTCTGAAACGGAATATTTGTCATCAAATTTTTCATTGCGTTTTCCGCCGAACGTTCCAAAAAGCCAGATGCGAAGCTCGTCTTTCAAATCGCCGATTTTTTTGTCGTATGCGCTCTTTGCTTTTCCGACAAGGGAAGCGAGCTCCATGTCGCACGAGGTTTTTCCGAACGCGGAAGGGATTTTCGAGAAGAGCGTTTCCTGAACGCCGGGATTTTCCTTGAGGATTCTTAAGAAAGCTGAATAGCCGCTTTCTGACTCACGCGAATATTTCGGAAGGGAAAGATACCAGGCAGTCATCGAGTCAAAAATTCTCTCGGCGTCGCTTTTTGCGGACTGCGGATTTTCTTTCACTGAAAAAATCCGTTTGAGATTGTCGAGGTAAGATTTTTTCTCGCCGTCGAGCGCAAAGCGAAGAAGATAAAATTCACCTGGATTTTCGTTCACGAGGGAAAGAGAATCTGCGTTAAGCGGAATCTGCTTTTCGTTTGAGTAAAGGACGAGCTGATTTTTTATTTTTCCGAAAACCAAAGCAAGAAAAATCGGGATTATTCCGCGCCGTGCACCGATTCCTTTTTTTGCGGAACAGAGATTCTCGTACAGAATGCCGAAATTCACTTTTTCGCCCGAGCATTTTTCAGAAAACGATTCAATTTCAGAAATAATCGGGTTCAGAACGAATTTGTCGCCGTTTTTCGAAAAGTCGAAATCAAGTTCCGCAACATCTGAATTCTCGCTCTGCTTGAGGATTCCCGTGTGCACAAGCGTGCTCCGCATTATCGCGACGTCCTGCCCCGTTCCCGTAAGCCCGAGATTTTTCTCAAGCGGATTACGGAGGAGCCCCGCGAGAATCTTCCGCCTGCTGCTTGTCGCCATCGCAGTTATCGAATTTTTGTTTATCGCCTCGTTGTTGATTATCGGGGAATGCGCATAGAGGTTCTGGCAGATGTCGGAGAGAAGGGCCGTGAGCTCGGATTTTCGTCCGATTTGTCTGATTTTTCCGCCGTAAATGAAAACCGAAGAATGTTTTTCCGGGTGCGTGTAATTTCTGATGAACGAAACGACAATCTCGTGGACATCCTCAAAAACGACCTGATACTCGCTAGAGAGAATCTCGTCCCCTGACGCGCGTTTTTTCAGCTCATCGAGCGCACCGAGATTCCGCGCGGCTTTTTCGATGCTAAAGAACGTTTTCGGAACGACAAAAACGGCATTTTTCGATTCGGAAAACTCGGCCGCCTTTTTCCGCGCCTTCTCGCATTCGTCCTCGCTTTTGCAAAGAATGCCGAACACAGTTCCGTCAGAAGAATTCGTCTCGAAATCAGAAATATTTTCAAAATCGGAAAATTCAACGAAGCGGAATTCAAAATAGCGGGTCATCTCCTTCTCGTCGTTGTAGCGGTACGGATAGAGATAACGCTCCTCGTTGCACGCGTTCAGGACGAGCGAAAGCGAAAAAGTATGGCTCTGCCTTTCGACTTCATCGCTGACAGTCCGCGCAATGTCAACTCCGCTCGTCTCCTTCAGCTTGAGGTACGAATTGCTCTGACGCTGGTAAATCACGAATTCCTTTTCGATGAGGGCAGAAAGCGCGTTTTCGATTTTCTCTTTCGGGTACGAATAACTGTAGATTCGGACGATTTCCTCGTGGACGGGCTTCAGTTTCTCGAACTGCGAGAGAATGTAGATAAGAGAAATCGACTTGACGATTTTCCTTTCGAGTTCCGTGCCAGCGTTTCCGTTTTTCTCGGAAGCCACGGAGAGCTTTTCGAGGATTACTGATGTGAGATGATAGATTTCATGAAGTTCGGGCGAATAGACTTCCTTTTTGAAAAGCGGCTCGAAGTAGTCGAAAATCAAATCGGGCGTGACGAGGGAGAAACCGGACTCGTCGAAATTCGAAAGGAAAGACGGCAGCGTCGATTCTCCCCGTGCGGAAAGGAACGTGAAAAGCGTGCGCTCGTTCTGCGCGATTCTCTCGGAAAGGCGCGGCAAAATGAAAGTGCTCACGGGGTGAAGCGGGAAAGTCTCGTCAAAAAGCTTTTCGATTCCGCCGTCGTCCGTGAATTCCGAAAAAAGTTCGTGGTTTTTGTAGTTCTGGCAAACCGACTCGAACTGCGCGGCATGATTTTTCCTGTACGACTTCCACAATGCTTCGTCTTTCTGGATGACCGTCGAAATTATCTCGTACACCTGCGAGAAATTGTTGTTCAGAATGACATGAGCGAACCGCTCGCTGATTCCCCTCCAGCCGTCAGTTTTCTGCTTCGGGAGCTTGTCGATGTAGTTCGAGATTTCCTTGTGCGAAATCAGAAGGAGATGGAGCTGGTTCTCGCCCGAGCGGCATGATTTTTCCGCGAAATCCTGAAGCATCTTCGTGTCGCTCACGCTCGCGCTTTCGATGTTCGACTCAAGATATTTACTGAATTCGTCATAGACGACATAAAGGCCGTCGTACAGTTTCTGCCGTTTCAGCTCCTTCGCGACGCTCTCGTAAAGCTCCGCCACGTCGAATCCGAGGAACGGGTTGAAGACGCTTCCCGCGGTGAGCGACGGATAGATTTTTTCGAACCTGCGATAGAAATCGACGTTGAAATCCTCGAGCGCGGAAATGAAATCGCCGGCTTTCGTCTCGGAAACCGACTCGAATTTTCTGATTACGTCGGGATATTCGCCCTGCCATTTTCTTATCGCGCTGACAGCCGCCTTGTAATTCGTTTCCGGCATGAAGTCCGAAAGACCGTTCTCCGAGAGCGCGTTCTTGAGCGCGACAAGGAAACTCTGTGCAAGGCTTGAGCCGCTTCCTGTTATGAGAACCGGAAGAAGCTTTTTTCCGCTCTCATAATAATTTTCCACGAGCTGCTTTATCTTCGGGAATTCTTCGAGTTTTTTGTTCAGATGAACAAAATCGCTTTTCGGCTCGTGCCTCATCAGAACAGAAAGAATCGTGAGGACGATGTGGCTTTTTCCCTTTCCGTATGCGCCGATGAGAATCCGTGCGCGGTCCGTGCTTGTTTTTTCCGTGCTCAAGATGATTTTTTCAAGAAGTTCCATGCTCGAAACTGTCGGAATAAAGAGCCGCAGTTTGTCCGCATTATGCAAGTCGTAGGCGATGTTCACCGAATACTGAAAATTGCCCGCCGTGTGTATCATTTTATTCATTTTTCTTCTGCCAATGATTCGTAAAATTTTTCCGCGTAAAACAAAAAGCCGTTCTCAGGATGCGAAAGCCTGATTACGTCGAGTCCTGCCGTCCTGATGATTTTGAGTTCGCCCGTTTTTTCCGCCTGCCTGAGAATTTCAATCAGAGTAATCGTGTCCAGGTTGAAGACGCGACCGATGTTGCATTCCGCGTTCAGAAGCTCGTTCAGCCGGATTTCGCTTTTTCCGCCGCACCTGTCCGCAATCACCGCAAGAATCACATACGGGCTGAACGATGACGGCGAGGGAATCGATTTCTTGTAAAGCCCTTTTCCGAGCGAAGTGAGAAGAGAAAGCTCCGAGAACGGGCACGAGATGTTGTTTTCCGGGGACGATTTCTCGCTTTCGGAAGACGCTCGCGGAAGATACGTTCCGAGAATGCACGCGAAGTCGTCGCTCAATGTGCGGAGCGTGCCGACTTCCTTCTCATCGACTTTCGTTTCCGCCTTGATGAATTTCTGCACGTCGGTTATAAAATCCTCCTGCGTGAATTCGCTCAGGTTGAAGCCGTTGAAGAAAAAATACCAGCTCGTCGCGTTTTCCTTGTTCGTTGCAAGCTTGTACTGAAGAAGCTGCAGCGTCCCGTTCTCCTCGATGTAGCGGTCGTTCTTGAAAATGAGTTTTCCGAGTTCCGTGAGCGACTGCGTTCGTTTTCCGCTGTTCGGCTCGCTCGTAAGCCCCGTCGCCATAAGCCAGTAGCGGAGGCTTTTCACCATGTTGCTTCCGATTCCGAGAACGTCCATCGGGTTGTTCTCCCTGTCGATGAAAACAGTTCCGTTTGTGTTTTTCACATATTTCATGCCCTTTGAGAGCCAGCCTTTACGAATAAAAAAAGTTTCGTGTGCCCTGAATTTCATTTATATTCTCCTACGGTGGTTGAGCGAAGCCGAAACCAAAGTCAAACGGTCATTTCGACTACGCTCAATGACCACGGCTTCGCTGTTGCCAACCTATATTCCGCCTTTCGTCCTTAAATATTTTCCCATCAGGCAGCCGTTTTCGAGCACAGCCTGATTCACGCACATCTTGCAGCGGACGCATTTCTCCTCGTCGATTCGGTAGCCTTCCGACGTTATGCTGATGGCTCCGCTCCTGCAGACGCTCTCGCATTTGAGGCATTTCCTGCACGCGTTGAATTTTCTGATTTGATATGCGATCTGCCGCTGAAGCGATTCGTGGTCGGCAACATTCATCGTCCGCACTTTCACGGCGTTCTCGAAACCGTCAACGACGAACGGCTGAATCGAGATAATCGGGACGTTCGTTCGCACGTCGAGAACCAGAACTTCGTGCAGGATTTTGCGGCCAAGCTCGCGGCTCACTTTCCCGAACGGAACGAAAAGGTTCACCAGTTCGTCGTCGAA
>JAFXSM010000032.1 GCA_017525605.1 Treponema sp.
CATGAAAGAAAATTATCCGTCGCTCGTCCGCGAGGTTGAATTCGATTCAAAATCTTATTCAGTGAAAAGCGTGAAGGAAAACGTTCAGAAAATCATCGAGGGATTGCGGAACAAAAATAATTCTGAACAGGACGAAAAGCCGATTTCAAACGAAACGGAAGAAAACCAGCGGAAAATCCTTTTAAGAGTCGCTTCTTCCGTTCCTTCGCTCAAAACAAGAAAGTTCTCGTATTCCTCGCTCTCCCACGGAAAACTTCCGCCCGCAATCGAAGGCGACAGGGCGAAGCGCGTCGAGATACCGGAGGGCGACGGGGATCTTTCGAAGTTCGACGAGAATTTCAGGAAAATCGAAGTTGAATACGACCAAAACAAAATTGCAAAAATCATCGGTAACTATCCGAAAGGAAGCTCTCTCGGCGAGGCTGTGCACCAGGTTTTCGAGTCGGCGGATTTTTTCGGAATCGGAAAGATGAAGGGCGAAGAGGATGCGTTGAACGACAGTCGGCTTTGTTCGCTCATAAACAGGAAATTCGGCGAGCAGGGATTCTTGATTGACAAGGACGACACTAACGGCTGGAGAAGACAGACTGCATCAATCGTCTACAACACGATGAAAGCGAAATTCCCTTGCATAAAAGGAAATTCCGCTCTGAAAAATGGAGACGGCATCCAGTTTTTCACGCTCGGCGAGCTGAAAGACGCGCAGAGGACAGCCGAGGCGGAATTCAACATGACGAGCGGCGGTTCGTCTTTCCCGTTCGGCGAATATTTCAACGGATTCGTCGATTTGATGTTCGTCCGTAACGTCGATGGCGAAGAAGTTTATTCCGTCCTCGACTGGAAAAGCGACATCATGGACGACGAGCTCGATTTCTGCGACGGGGAAAAGCTCTCGGCACACGTCGCGGAGAAATACTCGATTCAGCGCGTATTGTACTCGTACTGCCTCATAAAATGGCTTTCGGGCTTCGGAAAATACAAGTCGATGAGCGAGAGCGAGATTTTCGACAGGCATTTCGGCGGAATCTATTACGTCCTCGTCCGAGGCTGCTGTGAAGGAACGTCGAACGGAATCTACGCTCAGACGTGGGACAGCTGGGAGACGCTTGAAAGCGCGTTCGGGAAAATCATGAACGAGAAAGTGAGAAAACTGTAAAAGGCAAAAATCAAAACGCAAAAAGGAAGGCAGAAAAGTGAACGGAAAAACAAACGGAAAAACAGACATAACAAGCGAATTTTTGAACCAGTGTTCGTATCAGGATTTTCACGGAATCATCTTCGAGCTTGGCGGAGTCCCGGAAATCTGCATAAAAATGCTCGACATGATTCGTGAAATGGCATTTTCGAGCCGCGCCCCGCTTTCTTTTGAGGAGACGAGTGCGCTGAAAGTCCTCTGCATCTATTTCTCTCTCATCGACGACGGGAATACCTGCATCGCGCTTGATTCTGAGCTTCTTTCGAAAAAATGGCGGCAGAAATGGAGCGGGCTTGTAATCGACAGCCAGGAGCGGAACGGCGCGTGCAGAATCGAGGACGAGGACGGAACTTTCAAAGCGATAATCGAAAGCGGAATCAGCGTACTGAAAAATCTTTCGGAATGCGGAAAATCCGAAAACAAAAAAATGCCGAAGCTGATTTTTGATTTTGCGGACAAAGAAATCACCGGCGAGACGATGGAAAAAATCTCCTCACCGTTCGTCTCAAAATCAATCGGCGGAGTAAGCTATCTTTTCACGACGAAATTTTTCGACAGCAAGGTCGCAATCGAAAGGCGGATGAAAAGCCTTTTTCACGACGCGGAAGAAAACTCGGAATGTGCTTCTGATTCGGAGATTGAAAAAACGATATCGCATTTCGAAAGCAAGACCGGGATTTCTTTGAACACTGAGCAGTCTCTTGCCGTCGTGCGCGGAAAAAAGACGAACCTCATAATAACCGGCGGCCCTGGAAGCGGAAAGACGACCGCCGTGTGCTTCCTTCTCTGGAATCTTCTGAAAGAAACTGACTGTGACGGCGTTCCGTTTGCCGATTACGGAATCTATCTTGCAGCCCCAAGCGGAAAAGCCGCATACAGAATGAAAGAGAGCATTTCCTCGTCGCTCACTTCGTTCAGGAAAGGCGGAAGGACGCTTTCCGAGGACGAGGAAAAAATCGAGAAAAAGCTGCTTGCCGCGAATCCGTACACGATTCACCGTCTGCTCGGCTTCAATCCGGCAAAGAACAGCTTCTCATACGACGAAAAAAATCAGTTCGACAAAAAATCCGTGTTCATAATCGACGAGGCTTCGATGCTCGACATAAATATGTTCGCATCTCTCCTCCTTGCAATCCCCGACGGTGCACGGCTTTTCATACTCGGAGACAAAGACCAGCTCCCGTCTGTCGATGCCGGCGCGGTCTTGAGCGAAATCATCGGCGCGTTCCCGAAAAACGTAATCCGCCTCGAAAAGTCGAACAGGTTCAGCGACGACTCGGAAATCGGGCGGCTTCGAAAGGCAATCGTTGACGGAAGCGAGTCTTTCGTGCCGAAAATGCAGGGGCTTGGGACTTGGATTGATGATAAGGCGATTGCAGAGAAAATTGCGGAAAGTTCGGAAGATGACCCGGACGAAAAATATCCCGTTTATTTTTCCGACATCGGCGGCGAGAATGAGAGAACGGAAATCGAAAATGTCGTCGGAAAATGGGCTGAGCGTTTTTACGAGAAAATCGCGGAAAGATTCATTTCTGGAAAATTCGACAGGGAAAAAGTCAGCGTTGATGAGCTCCGTGTTTTTTTCGGGGAATCGCTCAGGGCGAAAATCCTTTGCGCACAGAGAAGCGGAGCGCGCGGGTGCGAGGCGATAAACGCGATTGTGCAGAAGAAAATCGCCGGAAAGTTCGGAAAAATCGACTACGACGGAAAATATTTTTCCGGTCAGATTCTCATGCTCACGAAGAACCAGCGGCTTTTCGATTTGTTCAACGGGGACGGCGGAATCGTCGTGACATTTTCTGACGACAGCACGAAATATCTCATGGTGGAAAAAAAGAGCGACGCGGACGCGCATTCGGAAGAGAGTACGCGCGGCAGAAAAAGCGGCGAGGGAATTTTCAGGATCGGAGAATTCATGTTCTATCCGATTCATCTTCTTCCGTCCGACTCGACCTCTCCGTCGTACGCAATGACGATTCATAAGTCGCAGGGCTCGGGCTATGCCAACATCATGATTTTCCTTCCGAAAAAGAAAGGACACCCGCTCTTGAACAACCAGATTTTCTACACTGCGGTGACGCGCACCGAGGGAAAAACGTTCGTCATCTCAAGCGAGGAAGCGATGAACGCCGCAAAGCAGAACATAATCGTCCGCGAGTCGAAAATAGAATTTTAATTGAATTTCGGGTGGAAAATGATTTCGCCGTTCGCGCCGATTTCTTTTTCCGCATCGGTCTTTTTCGGCTTCGCATTTTTTGACGTGTCCTGCGGGTCTTCCTTGAACCTTGTCTTCACCGTCATCTCGGACTTAATCACGTCGAGCGTCGGGTTGAAAACCTGCAGGATGCCTGCCAGCGTGAACAGCACTTCCTGGTCGGCATCCTCTGCCTCAAGAAGTTTGCTGTATGTTTCGTAAATCTGAATGTATGCATGATTCAGATTCGTGTAATCGGAATTGTAAATTTCAACTTTTGTCATGCATACATTCTATATTGAACTTCGAAAAAAGTTCAGTGACAGGAGAGAAAGCTCTCAGACCTGCCACTGAACATCAATCCGGCCTGTTATTTTATGACGAACAGGTATCCGTCGCTTCTTCCGAAGACTTCCGGCTCGTACATCAGCTCGGCCTGCACAGGCGGAACTGGGTATACGCCCTTTCTTGCCGTCCTGAACTTGAATTCGACAGTGCAGGTTCCCTTCTCGAAGTCGTCCCAGAAGAACTGAGCCTCGTTGTCGTAGAGCACCTGGTTGCTCATGTAGTGCCAGCCCCAGCCGCCTGCTTCCTCTTTCACAGTCGTTCCTGCGTCGCTTCCGCTTGTCACGAAATTCGCGTCCAGGATTTCCGCGCCGCTAGGAATCGGTGCCCGGAGTGCCATGTAATATCTGTCTTTCGGTGTCGATACGATGATGTTCGCCTTGTACGTCTTGCCGCTCTCAAGCTCGACGATTTTGCTTCCCTCTTTCGGCTCGACCATCTTTCCTGTAGCGGAGTCGAATATCTGGTACGTCAGCCTGATTCCTTCGTCGCGCGAATTCTGCAGTTCGTCAGGCAGCGCGTATTTCATCTCCGTCGTGTAATAGAGAGTTCCCGTTCCCGACTTCGAGAAATTCATCTTGAGGTTCTTGCCCTTCTCAAGCTTCGAAATCTCGTTCGAGTCGAACCTGTACGACTTCGTGACAGGTTTCGCGCCCGCGCCCTCGAATTTTCCGTTGACGAGCTTGATTCCCATGATTTCCGCCTGCGCCGTGAATTTCACCGCGTCGAGGTTCCTCATCTTTATGTACGAGTAGATTGACTCAAGAACCGTCGCGGTCTCTGCCGTGCTGTGCCAGTAGCCCTTCGACTGCGACTGGAGGAGCGTGTACACGAGCCTGTCAACCATGCCGTCTTTCGGGTTGAGGGTGACGAGAAGCTGGAGTGAAAGCGCGAGCTCTTCCGTGTCAGAGCCGAAGAAGAACCAGTGGTTTTTCTCGTTCATGTTCACAATCGAAACTGTGCGGGATGAAATCTGAAGGTATTTCCTGATTTCTTCCGCCATCGCCGCCGCCTTCGCCTTGTTCGCGCTTCCGTTCTGCTCCGCGTAGTAGAGAGCGCAGTACAGCATCGAATTGAAGTCCTTGCCCTTGACTTTCGAATAGAGCGCATCGACTTTCGAGTCGTTGTACCTCTCGCACTTTGACAGGACGTAATAGCCGTATGCGCGGTACTCAAGAGAGCTTTTGTATTCAATCTTCTTTTCGATGTATGAAGTCAGCGCGTCAAGGTCGAGATGCAGTTCCGAAGTCTTGTAGCCGTGCTCAAGCGCGTAAGCGCAAAGCTGCGCGACTTTGAGCGAGACGTAGAACGAAGAATTTGAGCTTGACGGCCAATATCCGAATCCGCCGTCAGAAGAAAGGTGCTGGTATTTCTGCAGATATTTGAAATGAGCCTTCACGACTTTCCTCGGGTTCTTCACGTTCGACTCAAGGCCGAACACGTCTATGTATTTCTCGAACACGACGAGCGGAATCACGGCAGAAGTCCTCTGCTCGATGCAGCCGTAAGGATAGTTGAACACATAATCGACCGCGGAAGAGAGAAGACCGAGCCTTGTCGCGTCGAGCGTGACCGAAATCGAGCCTTCGCCGTCATCAGCCCATGAAGGAATCTGAATGTACTGCTCCTCGCTCTCGTTCTCTTCTCCGTTCGTCGCTCCGTTCAGCGCGACTGTCTCGTAGACATACGTTTTTTCTATGAGCAGCCTTGAGACGAGCTTCTCGTTCAGCACGTCGGATTTCACGCTGTACACAAGCTCCACGTTTCCGGCTTTCTGCGCACCTACGTCGAAATATGCGGTGTAAGACGCTCCGCTCGGAACATCGATTACGACTTCTGATTCGCCGTCAACGAACGCCTCGCCCTTCACAGTCGAGACTCCCCTTTCCTCGTCCTCCTCGTAGTCGCCTTCCGGTTTCCTTATCGAGAGGGAAACTTTGACGCTGTGCGTGACGTTGTCGAGGTTCGTGAGGAGAACGCCGCATTCTGCAGTGTCGCGCACCCTCATTCGTCTCGGCTGGACGCTCTGCACGTTGATCGGGTTCTGTACTCCGATTTCGTTTTCCTGAATCGCGAAAAGCTCGCCCGCAACGCCGACCGCCGTGAGCCTGAATGTCGTCAGGTTGTCAGGCAAAGTGAACGTGACTTTCGCGATTCCCTCTTCGTCGGTGACGATAATCGGCTCGAAAAGCGCAGTCGACTTGAAATTCTTCCTTTCGTTTCCGTCGTCCTTCTCGCCTTCCGCTTCTGCGTCTCCGCCCTGAAGGTTCTTGATTGCGTATGTCACAGGATCCATGAGCATATCGCGCGAGTCGCCGCCCTGAACGTAGTTCTGGAAGTGGTATTTGTCGTAGAAATATTCCACCGGGTTCGGGACGTGATAATTTATGAGGTCGAGAACTGCCCTGTCCACCGCCATCAGTGTCAGCTCGGCGTTCTTCACAGGCTCGCCGCCCTTCGTTGCCCTCATGGTGACCGTCACTTCCTCGCCCGGCCTGTAAACCATCTTGTCGCTTTCGACCTCGAGCGAGAATGCGCGGACATACGGGTTCACGAAAAGCTCCGTGACTCCGTAGTAGCCCTTCGGCTTGTCGGTGTCCTTCTCGCCGTACTGGTGAGTCGGCTTCTTCGTCCTTGTAGAGTATGACGCGACCGAGACGTAGACGACCGGGACGAAATTCCTTGCGACAGGAATCTCGATTTCGGAGCATGACGAGTCGAAATGCCTGACTTCCTGCGTGAAGATTCCCTCGCGCTCGACCGTGATGAGATAGTCGCCGGATTCAAGCGGGCTTGAGAGGAGGATTTTTGCCTTCTCGCCAGGATTGTACAGGTTCTTGTCCGCGACGAGGTTCAGCTCGTTCGAGTCCGCGCCGTACCAGTAATAGTCGTTTCCTGTGACGTAGAATGAATATTCTGTCTTGACCGCGTTTCCGAAGATGTCCTTTCCCTTGAGCGTAAGGATGTATCTTCCTGATTTCTGCGGCGTGAAGCTGATTTTTCCCTTTCCGTCCGTAATTTCAGAATGCGCAATCTTCTCCGTGCTTACCGAAGTCTTGACCTGCTCGTAGCTTGAATAAACCACGTCGTCGATTCCGTTCATGTTCGTAAGCTCCCAGCTGATTCTTGAGAATTCCGCGGAAAGCTCGCCCGAAACGAAGTCCGATGAGACTGCGTCCCCGTCCGGGTCAACAAGAATAAGTGAGAATTCAACTTTCTCGCCCTTCTTTGCGAATCCTGAGCCGCTTTTCTTCACTCCTGCGTAGAACCTTGAAGGGTGGACGATTATTGAGGACGCTGCCGAAATCCTCTGGTTCGATGCGTCGGTGACAGCCGCGTCAAGATGGTATTCGTAAGGCGTCTCAACGCTCGTCTTCGTCGTCTGGACAGAGTCGTTCGCCTCTCCGTCCGCGCTGAGCCTGCCGGCATTCTGCTCGACTTCCCTCGTTGCGTCATACATGTCGTTCGGGCCGAATTTGTATCCCTGCGTTTCAGGGGTGTCTGGGCGGAACGAAATCGGATTCCTGAGCCATGTCGTGACATAGGACGCGTCGCCGAGGACTCCGCCTGCAAGGTATGACGATTTGATTTTCGCGTTGACCGAATCCCCCGCATAGTAAGTCATGCTAGGAATGTCGATTTCGGTCTGGAATTTGACCGGCTCGAAATATGCGACGAGGAAATAAAGAGAGCCTGTCCCGTAATATGACGAGTCGTTGCTTCTTCTGTAGCAGATTCTGTAGTTTCCTGGCTCAAGGTCATTCGGAAGGGCGAACGAGCCGAAGAATCCGCCCGATTCGCTAGCGTCTCCTGAAAGGGAAGCATATACGGTTTCGTCACGCCATGAAGTGCTCTTCACCTCGATTGTGTACGGGCCTGTGTATGATTTGAACTTTCCGAAAATCTGCGTCTTGTCGATTCCCCTGAACGAGACCGTCTCGCCCGGCTTGTAGACTCCCCTGTCGGTGAACATGAACACCCTCGGGGTTTCCCTTCTCGCTTCCTTGATTGAATGCCAGTTGTATCCGTGAGATGAAGGGACGAAAATCGCCCTGTCCTTTCCGTTCTTGACGAGGAGTGCGACCGATTTTCCCCTTGAGTTCTCGATTTTTTCCATCGTCTCGTTCGAGAGCTTTATGACGACGAATCCGTCCTTGTCTGTCTTTCCTGTGTCGAGGAGCTCGCCGAACGGTCCGTCGTCCTCGCTCGTGTCGTTGAGCGTAATCGAGACTTCCGCGTTCTCTACCGGCTTGTTCGTCGAGAGCGAGCGCACGAGGACGACCGCCCTGTTTATTCCGATTCTCGCCGTGACTCCGAGGTCGGTGACCTGGACTGTGAGCCGTGACTCGTCGCTGGTGTCATTCTTCTTGAGCTGCTTCGTGTACCAGTCCTGCGACCAATAATATGTGTCCGCCTTCGTGTCGAATTCAACGAATCCGTAGCCGTCGTCGAGGTACGGGTCGAGATCCACGGTGCAGATTCTCCTCATGTTCTCCGGAGTTTCCGGGAACGGCTGTGCGCTCAAGTCGAATTTGATGTCGCGGTATGATGAAACAAGCGGGTCTCCGATTTTCTTGAGCATGTATTTCGAAGTCGGCTTTATGTTCTGGTAATCGAACGCGATTTTGTGCGGGAACTGCCATTCGAGCATTTTCGGGCCGCTGTCGGATAGGCTGAAGTAGCTCTTCGCCTCTGGCACGCGGAATTTCTTCGAGAAGTTGTTGCCCGTGAGTTTCTGCCCGTAAATATCCTTCATGTTCGGGTCAAGCTCGATGACGTATTCCGAGCCGTATTCGTTTATGCCGAGGTTGTAGACGACAATCTCGCCCTGAAGGACCTTCACGTTCTCCTTTCCGACGCTGATTTTCGTCCCGTCGCTCTTCGTTATCCTGATGAAATTCTCTATGCCCGAGGAGCTCGGTGTCTGCGTGAAATAGAGCGAGAGCGGGTTCATCATGTCGGATTTCGAGTAAGAGACCTGGCTCGGTATGTGCGACACGACGAACGGCTTGAGCGTCCAGTATGAATTCTTCGACGTGAATTCCGCCTTGAAGTTTGCGACCTCGACTCCTATCTGATGGTCGAACGGAATCTTTGCACCGTTCGAAAACTTCAGCGCGAACGTGTCAGTGATTCCCCTGTCCTTGTCGAATTTCGCCCTGTATTTTCCGACGAAAACCGGCTCCGCAGAATAATTGAGAAGCGAATATCCGTCCGTGATGTCGACGAGGTTGACCGCTTTCCTGAACGTCTCCTTGTCGAGCTTCATGTTGAGGCAGACGATGAGGTTTGATGCGAGGTTCGGGGGAACGCCTTCTTTCGGGGAATATGAGAAATATTTGTCGAGCGTGGTTCCCGGCATGACGCGCTGGACGGTGATGTCGGCCGCCTTCGTCGAAAAAGAAAGCTCGCCCGAGATGCTCTTTCCGCTTATGCTCTTGAGCGATTTGCTGACGCTTATCGTGTAGGTCTTGCCGGGATCCCCTCCCTCCGATGCCTCGAAAGCAAGCTGGTCAGTTCCGAGCCAGCGGTATGTTCCCTTGATTTTCGGGCTGATGTCGAACACGTCCGATGAAGACGTTGGTTCCTTCAGCGCGGTGAGAGCGCGCACGGGCTCAGAGAACACGACGTAGAATGTCGGGTATTCGTTCTCCGCCACGATTCCTTTCGGCCCCCAGTCAAGAACCGAAAATTCCTCGCCGGAATTCTCTGCCGCAACTTTGTCCGAGGTGTCGCCGAAGTTGAAGTCGGAGTAATTCTTCCGCGCGGTGTTGTATTTCGTCTTGTAGTCGTCCAATGAGCGGACTGCCCTCTCCTTCTGCCTCTCCGCCCCTTTCGCGGACAATCCGGACGCGCCGAGCTTCAGCGGTATCGGCTTCGATTCCGGGTATTCAGGCGAATAGTCGAGCTCGAAAAAATCATCCGAATACGTCCTTGCGAATTCGGAGAAATCCTCGCTCCCAGAAGATTCATCCGCATTGAGAGATGCGAATGAATCCGCGCCGTTTTTTTCCTTGCCGTTGCCTTTGTCCTTGCAAGAAAAAGCGATGAGTGCTGAAAAAATAATCAGCAATACTGATGATATACATTTTGAAACGCTTTTTTTCATAAGCAAAAAGTCTAGCGAATATTGAAAATAAAATTAATGCTTTGACGACGAATTTTCCCTCTGTTTCAAGTTTTTTTTAGAGATAATAAAATATTTTTCATGATTTTCTCCAAAAACCAAATATGGTCGCTGATTTTGCCCCTGATGATAGAGCAGCTTCTCAATTCGCTGATGGGAACTGCGGACACAATAATGGTCACGTCCGCAGGCGCATCCGCAATCTCGGCAGTATCCCTCGTAGACTCGATAAACGTGCTCGTCGTGAACGTGTTCTCCGCAATGGCGACAGGAGGCGCAATCGTCACGAGCCAGTACCTCGGCAAAAAACAGGTTGAAAGGGCGAATTTCGCGGGAAGGCAGCTTCTGATATCCGTGACGCTGATTTCAGTCCTCGGGACTCTCCTCGCGCTTCTCCTCCGGAACCAGATTCTGACCTGCACTTTCGGAAAAATCGAGGAGGACGTCATGGACAACGCCAGAAGATACTTCCTCATAACCGCGCTCTCATATCCGCTGATAGCGCTCTACAACGCAATCGCCGCGCTCTTCCGCGCCGACAAGAATTCGAAGCTCCCGATGAAGATTTCGACAATCTCGAATTTACTGAACATCTTCGGAAACGCGGTGATGATTTTCGGATTCGGAATGGGCGTGACGGGCGCCGCGCTGAGCACCCTACTTTCCCGCGCATTCTGCGCCGTGACGATCCTAATTTTCCTGATGACGACGAAGCAGGCCGTGGGGATAAAGAATCCGCTTTCGACCCGCCCGTCGCTTCCGGTGATTGCCAGAATAATGAAAATCGGAATCCCGACAGGAATCGAGAACGGAATGTTCCAGTTCGGGAAGCTCGCAATCCAGTCGACTGTCTCGCTCATGGGGACGGCAGCAATCGCCGCGAACGCCATGACAAGCACGCTCGAAAGCCTCTCGTGCCAGGCTCCTATCGGAATCGGGCTTGGAATGATGACCATCGTCGGCCAGTGCGTCGGTGCCGGGGAGGACGAGCAGGCGAGATTCTACATAAAGAAGCTCACGTTCTACGGCTTTGTCGCACTGCTCGCGTCCGCGCTCGTAATCTGCCTGATTGTCGTTCCCGTGACGTCCGTTTCGGGAATGGAAAGGGATGTCGCCCTTCTCACGCGTAGGCTCACATGGTTCGTGCACGCGATAAAGCCGTTCGCATGGTGCCTCTCGTTCATTCCCGCATACGGCTTCCGTGCCGCCGGGGACGTCAAATTCCCGATGATTGTGTCGATGACGACGATGTGGACCTGCCGCGTCGCGATAGTGATGGTTCTCGCAAGGGTTTTCGGTCTCGGGCCTGTCTCGGTGTGGATAGGGATGGCAAGCGACTGGTGCGTGAGGAGCATCTGCTTTTTCATCAGGTTCAGGAGCGGGAAGTGGCTCGCGCACAAAATCACGCGTTGATTTTCGACTTCATTTTCTCGAACAAACCGAAAAACCTGTTTCCTGCCGTAACGCCGTTTATCCTCGAGACGAAAAGCGCGATCTCGTTGCGGAACCCGATCGCCTTCTCGCTGATTTCATCGTCATCTTCCCTCGAAAAAAGCGAATTCAGATATTTCAGGCTGATTCCCGATTTCTCGCACATCGACTTGAATTTCCTCGCCGCGTCCGATGAATTCCCGCAGTCGGCTATTATCGAGAAGAAATAGCCGGACTCAAGCGTCGTCTTCCCGATAAGCTCCCGCACCTCCGCCGGAAACGCATGGTTCCTGCATGGGACGATGAAGCCGATCTGCTCGTCCGAAAAAAAAGTGTCCAGGCTCGAAACAGAATCCTCTATCGAAACTATCTTGATGTCGTCAAAAAAATCGAACGCCTTTTTTATCTTCGCGCAAGTCTCGTCGCCAGAAAAATAAAAGACCGTCATCAGAACCTCCACCCGAAAAAGTACCAGACAGTCTATTTTACATGATTCTGCCGAAACAGCGCTCAAAAATTTCCATGAATTCCTCGAAAGACTTCGCCGTCAGCGATTTCTCCGCGTACCCCCTCACGTTCAGGAGGAGCGATTTCGCGTCAGGGCTCGACTCTATCACCTTAGAAAGCCCCTCGTGGAATTTGCCGCTGTTCATCTTGTCGAAGTGCGTCCCTCCGTTCCTGAACGCGACCGATTTCGTGTCCTGGACCAGCTCCGTGAGCGCGAGGGAAATCAATCCGCCGTCCTTTCCCCACTTCGCGTTCGTGAGGAAATCGACGTAGTTCTTTGTCATCAGCCACTCGTGTACGCCGCCGCCGCCCCTTATCGCGTGGTTCACCGTCTTCTTGATTTCCGCGACCTCCATAAGCTCCCGAACCTGCGCGGAATTTCCGTCCGAAAGCCGTATGAAGAATTCCTGGAAGCCGTCGCAGAACCTCTTCTCTCCGGTCTTCGCCCTGACTGTCGCGCGGAAATTCACTTTCGGGTCTTTCTTTATCCACTCGATTTCTTTCTTCGACAGGGAGATGCTGCCTTTCGAGCGGATTTCCGAAACCTTTTTCGAGAGCCTTGAGAGATTGAGCTTACCCGATTTTCCCGCAACTTCGATTGAGCGGATTCTGACATCTGCAGGAACGCGCCCGAGCTTCTTGACGGAGAGAAGCCCCTCTTTTCCGCAAAGCTCAATGTATTTCACCGCCCTGCAGATTTCTTTCGGATTCTTGATTTTCCCGAGAACATCGAAGATTTCATCCCCGTGCACGGAGACGAGGCGCGCGACTGCTTCCCTGTCCTTCTTCCCGAGAGTGCCGACGAGCGAGACGATTTCGTCCCCGTGACGCGCGTAGCCCTCGAAGAATGCGCGGCTGTTCCCGGAAAAAAGGGAAATCACGCCGATGCCCTCTTTTCCGTGTCGCGCGATGATTTCGCTCACGTCGTCAATCTTGTCCATATTCTTCGAGAGAATCTTGAGGGCATCCTCTCCCTCAAGGAGGACCGCGCGCAATGCCTTCTCCCCGCCCCTCCTCGCGACCTTCAGGGCCATGTCACCGCCTTTGGTCAGGGAGTAGACCGCGTTCTCTCCGTATTTGAAGAGCAGCCATGCAGCCTCGTCGCCGTATTCCGAGACGAGCGTCCTGCCGACCTTGCCGTACGCGATTTCGACGCTTCCCCGGACGAGAGAGGTGCCAGCCCCCGCCCTGCGCGCCGCGTCAGGAATCAGGTTCGAATTCTTCACCGCCTTCCTGATTCCGGGATAAACGTCCGAGGCCTTACTCGCGTCTTTTGCAGCCCTCGCCGACTTGAACGCCATAGAGCCGAACGTCATCACGAGGTCGGCCGCGTTCCAGACCTGCTCCTTGACGTATTCCTTCCGAAGCCGCGAGACCTCCTCATCGTCGTGCATCGAAGCCGCATCGGAAGTTTCCCTGAGCATCACGCCAGTGCCGACAATCAGGCTCGCCCCCGATATCGCCGCGTTGGCTATGTCCGCGATTTTCGAGACCGCGAGCGCGACTGCCGCGACAGGCGGGCACGGGACGCACACGACGACCGAGACGACGTCCCCCGCAACCGAAATCCCGGCAAGAACGAGCTGCGTGCACGAGACGACGTTATTTATTGTCTCCTCATGCTCCTTGTAAAAATCATAGGACGCGACGGAAAAAGACCTCTCGCCCGCACGACGCCATTTTCCGTCGGCAGTCGGTTTCCCGTCCTTCAGTATTCCCGTGAATTCGTCGCCGTTCGGAAAAACGATGCTCGCCCTCTCCGGGATTTTCTCGCCGTCCCAGAACCTGGATGTGATTATCGCGACACCGTCGCCGTCGGGAATGTAGAGAGAGCCTTTTCCCGAAATCCTTCCGCCGATGAATCCGCCGTCATAGAAACTTCCGTCCGAGAAGAAGAATTTTCCGGTGCCGTCCATCTTCCCGTTCCTGAATTCGCCCTCGTATGAATTTCCGTCCGCAAAAAAATATGAGCCGATTCCGTCCCTATAGTTGTCCTTGAATTCTCCCTCATACCTGCCGCCCGAAGCGAACGAATAGATGCCGAACCCGTCGAGCCTTCCGTCCGTGACTCCTCCCTCGTAAGCGTCGCCCGAAGAGAAAAGGATTTTCCCCTCGCCGTTCTGTATGTCGTCTTCCCAGCCGCCGAAGTACGCATCCCCGTTTTCCCAGAAATATTCGCCGTAGCCCTCGCGCCTTGAATCCGACCAGTTCCCGCTGTAGATGTCGCCGTTCGGATATTCCATAACGCCACTTCCGTTCAGCCTGTCGAAAGCGAATTCGCCGTCGTACCGCAGCGAGCCTATGAAAAGAGTCCCGAAGCCGCTCTTTTTCCCGTCCTTCCAGCTGCCTGAATACCTGACCTTCCCCGCATCGAGCACGCCGAATCCGTCGAACGCGTTGTCCTTCCAGCTGCCGGAGTAAGACGCGCCGCCGCCGAACGAAGCCTCTCCGTAGCCCGAGCACCTGTCGTCGTCCCAGTTTCCCTCGTACGACACTCCCGGCGACACGAATTTCCCGAAGCCGCTCCTCATGTTGTCCTCGACCTCGCCGTCGTACGTGCCGCCCGAATCATAGCTGACTTTTCCCGCGCCGACAGGATTCATCAGGGAATCGACTTTCCCGAACCACTCGACGCCGGAGGGGTAGCGCACCCGCACATTATCAAGGTCAGCCTTTCCGTCGCGGAAACGCACCTCGCGAAGGATTCCGCCGCCGCTGATGAAGAAAAGCCCGTCCTTCCTGTCGTTCCTGAAATTCCCGGAGACAGTCAGTCCGTCGTGGTATTCTGTTCCGTCCCCGTTCCTCTTCCCCTTGTCGAACTTTCCCGAGTAGACGAGCCGTCCGTTCTTATAAAGCTCGCCGTTTCCGCAAAACTCATTTTTCCTGAAATTCCCCCTGTAGATGATTTCCCCGCCCACAGCCCTGAGCGCATGCCCGTCAACCTTGCCGTTCTTGAAATTCCCCGCATACGTGTTGCCGTTCGCCTTCACGAGAACGCCTTTCCCGTGCGGGACAAAGTTTTTTCCGCTTCCCTTCCCTTCGCCGGCATATTTGTCAGAACTTTCGCCGAGAAGAACGAAATATTTTTCCGCGACCCCGAAAACGAGGCTGCACCTGAGAATCGAGGTTTTCCTTCCGCCCGAGAAAAAATGAATCTTTCCCTCCCCGTCCGCGAAACCGTCAATGACGCTTCCGTCCCAGGAGAATTCATCCTCCCCGTCAAGCCAGATTAGCGCGGGCGAATCTTTCGCCTTTTTCCACGAGGGATTCGCAAGGCACGCCGAGCAGAGAAATATCAGAACCGGTATCAGAAAAAGCCGCCTTGTCATCTTATCTCCACTCCCTGCTCCTCATCCTGCACGGAGCTTCCTGACGCGGACTCGAAGCCGTCGAGCTCGTCAAAGCCGCCGGTCTCCGGCTCGTCTATCCTCGTGGACGAATATCCGTTCCAGGTCTCCGTCCCGACCTCGATTTCCTCGATTTCCGAAACGGGACAATCCTCCGCAGGTCTGTATGATGAGACGCAGGAACCAAGCGAGAATGCAAGAAAAGCAAAAAGCAGCGGCAGAAGAAATTTCATTGGCGAAGCCTCCGGAAGCAGAATTCATCATTCATCAGGATACAAAAAAAGACCACCTCGTTATGAAGTGGTCTCAAGAATTGTGGAGAATAGGGGGTTCGAACCCCTGACCCTCGGCTTGCAAAGCCGATGCTCTAGCCAGCTGAGCTAATTCCCCGTCAGGAATGAATATATAATACCCACTCCTGAAAAAAATGTCAATAGAAAAATGCAAAAAATTTATTTTGCGTTGACTTTGTCCTTGAGCGCCTTTCCTGCCTTGAACTTCGGCGACTTAGAAGCCGGGATTGTGATTGTCTGCTTTGTGGCAGGGTTGCGGCCTGTGCGCTCAGCGCGCTCAACTACGGTGAAAGTTCCGAAGCCGATGAGCTGGATGTCCTCGCCCTTGACGAGAGTCTCCTCGACGATTGCAGTGAAAGACTTGAGGAATGCGTCTGCCTGCTTCTTTGTGATCTCGACTCCGTCCTTTGTGCTTCTCTCAACGATAGCTGTGATCAATTCTGATTTGTTCATTTTCGTTCTCCCTTAATTTATTTTTTTATGAAATGATGTTTCAGATAGCCGAAAAAAAAACGACCTTCCAAAATCTTATAGTATCAATCCGCATTTGTGAAGTGCGATATCTCAGCGGACGCACGATTCATCGCATCAACCCTCTTCCGCCAGAGCCCGACGAGCTCGGGCGGAGCCAAAGGAACAGCATCCTCTCCCCAGCCAAGAATCCAGGTGAGTATCGGACCGCCCGGCCCAACGATGTTCGGGCTGCTCCTCGGGAACTGCGTGGTGACGAACGAGAGCTCGATGCATCCGTCCGGAAGCTCCCTGACGGACTGGTTCCCGCCCCACGTCCTGCACCTTGCGTATTTTGCCGCGTATGACCTCATCCTTACGCGGACCTCGCATTCCTCGTCGGAGAAGAACGTCCCGAAATAGCCGGGGGTGACCAGCCTGAAGTCGAAATCCTCCGGGAGCACGAATTCCTTGTCGCGCCCGCTCTTGAATCTCACGTCGGTCATCTCGCTCAGAGTGAAAAGCCTTCTCGACTTCTTCTCGTAGTCGTGGCACCAGAGGTTCCAGTTCCCCTTGCTGAATATCAGCTGATACGGTGCGACCGTCCTGGTTTTCGACCTGTACTCGAATTTCAGGATGCGGTTCTTCTGGACTGACTCCTCGACCGTCCTCCATGTGCCGGCCGGAATCTCGACGCACGGTGAGCCTATGAAGATTATCCTCTCCGCGCTGTCGAGGCTGAATTTCATGCTCCCCCGCGAATCCACCGAGGGCGCCTCCGTCCCGAGCTCGCTGAATACCTCCCTTGCCTCTTCGTAAATGGGCGTCCCCTTCACGCTGTCGAGCAGGCGGATCATCAGCTGCGCGGACTTTATCTTGTCCTCGCCCGAGAACATTGCCGGCACCCTGAATGTCGGCTCCGTGTAGAAGTATGCCTTGTGCACCTTCCCGTTCGCGCCCGTCTCCTCGACGTAATCAAGTGGGGCGTGGAATTTTTCCTCCAGGTCCTTGAGATCCCTCCAGACGGTCGTCCTGTCGATGCTGCCGCATTCCTTCCTGAGAGCCTCTATGATTTCGCTCTGGCTCGGTCTTCTCCCTGATGAGATCATTTTGTCGATGAAGAGAATGCGCTCGTATTTGTCCATTTTGCCTTTAAATGAAGCACCGACTTTTTACGTTGATTGAGAAACACCATGAGAAAGGAATCGTCATCAACGTAAAAAGTCGGAATTTTTCTCAACCGCTGATGATTTGTGATTGCTCGATCTCTAACGAATAGCTCGTTGGATAATACTGTACCGGTAAGGCCGGCGCGAAGCAAGCCGCGCCGACCGGTGCTTGATTATCTATTGATAATCTATTAGGGAAATCGATGTGCCTCAAAGCCTTGCTGGTGGCGGTTTCCAGAAAAGGGCATCAACGTAAAAAGTCGGGATTTCAACGTAAAAAGTCGGGATTTCAACGTAAAAAGTCGGTGGAAAAGCGAAAATTTAAGTTTGTTTTACAGTTCGGCGTCGATTTGGAGGCATTTCCGGGCGGAGATGTCGCGGTATTTGTCGAGGTAGTTGCTCCCGAAATGGACGGTTATGAATCCGGTCTTTATCCAGTCGTGGGGGGCGAGGGCTTCGTCGCAGAACGTCTCTATCCAGAAGTCCCTGCTGGTTTTCTCGCGGGCATTCAGCTCGCCGATCGCGTCCTTGATTGGCTTTTTTATGTCGCGTCCCGGGTTCGGGGTGGATTCCGGGAGGGCGAGCCGCTGCTGGATGACCTTGAAGCTGATGTTGAACTGCCCGGTGCGCGCGATTTCCCTGCAGTTTATCCGCGCAAGGTAGAATATCGCCTCGGTCAGGTCGTAGCCCCTGTTCGAGAGCTTGTAGCTGTAGTTCGGCATTATCTCGTACTGGGAGATGATGAAGTTCCAGTTGTTCTCGGTTTCGAGCTGGACGCGGCAGGTGTTGTTGTCGATTGCGGCCTTGCGGAACATGTGCCCGAGGACCCACTTGTAGTTCGTCTTCCGGTTCCCCCTGCCCTCCGTCCTTGAGCCCTCGACCAGTATCGTCATCAGCGATTTCATGCCGATTTTGAATCCCTTCCTCGCGGAGTCGATGCTCCCGTAAAGCTCCTCGTCCACAAGCTCCTGGAGCGGAAATTCGACGTAGTCCCTCCTAAGCGTCCTGTTGCTGAACGCCTGCTGGTTGATTTTCGTCGCGATGAACCTGAAGAGCTTTTTCGCCGGCTGCGGCAGCCCTTTCTCGATGTCGGAGAAGCGGAACGTGATTTCGGTCGTGTAGTCCTCGGTCGTCTGCTTTATTTTTATGCTGGAGTTGTCAGCGGCCTGGAAAAGCTCCAGGAGCCTGCTTGAGCTGTGGCTTATGTCCTTCTGCCTGTCTGCGAGCAGCGTCAGGTTCTTCGAGTTCGATATGCTTTTCTGCAGCAGGTCTATCGTCGGGCTGTTCGGCGTGTCGAAGTACGGGGATGTCGGCGTTGTCGTGTCGTTCCCGTCGCTTCCGTCCTGCATCCCGCATTGCGTCCCGCATTCTGCGCCCGGCACCTCGTCGAAAAGCACGATTTCGCTCTCTGCCTGCCTTTTCTTCGTCCTGCTTGTTTTTCTCTTCATGTGTTTTCTTCCCGCCTGTTTTTCCGTGCGCTATTTTTTCTCGTAAACGCCGCTTGAGCTTATGACGAGGTTGCCTTCCTCGCATTGCCTTACGAGGTAGTCCACGCTCGTCTCTATCAGCTTCCTGAGCGTCAGCCGCCTTTTTATGCAGAATTCCTTGTAACGCGCGATGTCGCTCGTCCTGAATTTCGCGAGGTACGCGCTGACTGTCTCCTCCGCGTTTTCCCTCGTCTCCTCCGCCTGACGCTCCGCCTGCTTTGCCTGAAGGTTCTCTATGTTGAATTTGAGGTCGCTCTTCTTGATTGGCATTTTTTATTCCCCCGCGATGTCGCTCACGATTCTGCCGATTGTCTCGATTGTCTCCCGCTTCGTCTCGCCGTAGTTGAGGACGACGTCCTTCAGCATGACCGTCTTCTTGAAAGTCTGGTCGGTCGGGATGACGAACGTTTTGTAGTCGAGCTTGAGCAGTGCTTCCTTCGCGAGCTTGCTGACTGTGAGCCTGTTGTCGTCGCAGTTGAGTATCACTCCCTTGATTTCGGGCTTCGCGCTGCGCTTTCTCTTCTGGAACGACTTGATGTTCGAGTCGAACACGTCGAACCCGTTTGCCGAGTACATGTCGAGCAGGAGCACCGGGTAAACGTAGTCGGTCGCGGTGTAGATGTTCTCCTCGAACAGGTCGAAGCTCGGCGCGGTGTCGATGACCGCGTATTCGAACCCGCCTTTCGCTATCTCGTCCATGAGGTCGCAGAACACGAACGGCTCGGACGCGGATTTCGTCTGCCTGTATTCCCGGAGAGAGCTGTCGAACGGGTCGCTCGTGAGGACGTAGAGGTTGTCGATTTTGTCCGCCTTCGTCAGCGCGTTCAGCGGCTCGATTTTTCCCGAGAGCACGTCCGAAAGCTGGTGCGTCACTTTGCTTATGAGCGTGTTCCCGCTGTTCGCCTGCGGGTCGGTGTCGATGAGCACCGTCTTTCCGAGTTTTGCGAGTCCTGCCGCGACTGTTATCGAAATCGTCGATTTTCCGACCCCGCCTTTGTTGTTTGCGAATGTTATGACTTTCATCTGATTTTTCCTGGTGATTGTGTTTTTTGTGATTTTTTTTGTGATTTCAGCATAAATCCTGTCGGAGCATTTTTCAAGATGTCGATATATATGATTGTATATATTTATATATGTTCCTATATATTTATATATAAACGTATATAAAAAATATATATGTTTATATATACGCTCGTATATAAATATATATAAACGTATATAAATATATACGCGAAAAAAAGCCCTTCGAGGATTCGTTTTGGGCGGCTTTTTTTTGTTTTTTGGGAAATATGTCGATTTGGGGGTAAAACGCAGCCACGGGGCTATAAACAGCGTTTTAGGCAAGATGGATTTTTGCCGTTCTTGTTGACATTGCCTCGAAAAATGCCTAGATTGTCAACTACTTTTTTTCTAATCGAGGTTTACAATAAAATGAACAAGAATGTCTTGCGCATGGTCATCATCGCGTTTTTTGCGGCAGTCATCTGCGTGACGGGTTTTTTCAAAGTGCCGGTTCCTGGAATCCCTTCCGGAATCGTCCTGCAGAATGCGGTCTGCATTCTGACAGCTGTTCTCATCGGCGGTTTTCTTGGCGGCTCTCCTGCCGTTCTTTTTACGGTCGTCGGTCTTCTCGGCGTTCCGATTTATGCCGGCTGGATTGGCGGTTTCTCCCTTCTCACGAACGTTTCCGGCGGATTTCGGATTGGGTTCGCGTTCGGTGCGGTCGTTGCGGGTGTCATCGCCGGGAAGGCTTCCGTCGAGGACAGGCGCGTGTCGGCTCCGTATGCCGTTCGGATTTCGCTTGCGGTCGTGGCCGGGATGATTGCCGTCTATGTTCCTGAAATCTTCTATGTGATTCATTTTTATTCGGGCGACGTTTATACAGAGGCGACGGTCGCGCGTCTCGGTCTTGACGCTTCTCTGGTCGGTCAGCCTGTGGGGACTGCTGGCGCGATGAAAGTATTCTTCGGGATGTTCTTCCTTCCTTTTATGGCAGGCGATTTGATAAAATCAGTCGTTGCGGTTTTGCTCGCGCTGAAAATCCGTCCGGTCGTCGCACAGTATTTTTACGGCTGAAATTTTGCGCGAGCAATTTTTTGAATCAGTTTTTGAATCAATTTTTGAATCAATTTTGAATCGGTTTAAGGGAAAATATGAGCCAGATTGTTGTTGAGAATGTGTCGAAATCTTACAGGACGTTCAGCGGAATTCACCATGCGGTGAAGAATGTCTCGTTCTCGGTCGATGAGGGGACTGTCACTCTGATTGGCGGCGAGAACGGATCGGGTAAGAGCGTCCTGATGAACATAATCGCAGGGCTTGAGAAACCTGATTCGGGAAGCGTCAAGGTCTCAGGCGGGGTGGGGCTGGTGTTTCAGGAAGCCGACACCCAGATTCTTGGCGAGACCCCGAGGGAGGATGTCGCTGTCGGCCCGAAAAATCAGAAGAAGAGCAGGAAGGAAATCGATGCTCTCGTCGAGTCCGCGCTTTCCCAGACGCTCCTTTCCGAAAAGGCTGATTTTCCGTCTCGTTTCCTTTCCGGCGGTCAGAAGCGGAGGCTCGCGGTCGCCTGCATGATTGCGATGGAAAATTCCGTGATAATTTTTGACGAGCCGTATGCGAACCTCGATTTCGGCGGAGTCAAGCAGGTCAATTCTCTGATTAGGAAGCTGAAGGAGAGCGGGCGCACGGTGCTGATTCTCTCCCACGAGCTTGAGAAATGCCTTGCGCTTGCCGACAGGTTCATCGTCCTTTTCAGGGGCGACAAAGTTTTTGACGGGAAACCTGAGGACGCTCTCAGGGAGAACCTTGAAGATTGGAACATCAGGAATCCTCTCGTCCGCTACGAGAAGCTTTCCGATTTGGTCTGGTAGGCGGATTTGTTCATGTCAGATTTTCCGATTTTTTCATACAGGCAGGGCGACACTTTCGTCCATAAAATCCCTTCGTGGCTGAAAATCCTTTTCATTCCGGCGTTCAATGTCGCTGTGTTCCTCGTTGACTGGCGCGCGTCGCTCTTTTTCGTCCCCGCGTTCTTCGCTCTTTTCTGCGCCTTGCGTTTTCCCCTTCGTGAGCAGCTGAACGACATGAAGCCGGTCTTTTATTACGGGTTCTTCCTTTATTTCGTGAATTTCTTCGTGCAGTTCTGCTCGATTTTCATGAGCGCGTTTTTCGATTGCGAAGGCGCGTTCGTCTTTTTGGGATTTGCGGATTTTTTCAGGCGGATTTTCGATATCGCGTCCGTCTCGCTTTCTTCTGCCGTGCGCGAGGCCGGGACTGCCAAATTCTGCGTCCGGTTCTGCGCGTGCGTCCAAAGCTGCTCGCTCATGTTCAGGACTTCCTCGCCGACGCAAATCCGCTACGGGATAGAGGACATCGAGGTTTTCATCCGAAAGCTGATTCCAGGCTGCCATAAAGACGCGAAATTCGCGCTTGCCGTCTCGATGCTCCTGATTTTCATCCCGACCGTGTTCAGGATTTGGGGCGAGCTTACGAGGGCATGGAAGGCGCGCGGGGGAAAAACTTCCCTCCGAATGATACTCGTTTTGATCCCCGAGCTTTTTTCGGTGGGACTTCGTTTTGCGTACAACACATCCCGCGCTCTTGTCTGCCGAATGTCGAGTTGATGAAAAATTTTTCTTCGATTCACGAGTGAGTTCAATAAAATGTAGGAAAATTCAATTTGTTTTGCCTTAGAATGGAGATGCAAATTTTCTATTCGAAAAATGGAGGCAAAATTTTGAAAAAAACTAAATTCGGCTTCGCGCTTGCTTCGCTCGCACTTTTGGGGGCTTCGGCATTTGCGAACAAAATCACCTTGAACGGAAAGGAATTCGACAGCATTCAGTCCGCTCTCGATTCAATCTCCGACGCCGGCTCCTACAACATCGTGCTTGAGCCTGGCGTTTACAACGAAGTTCTTTACTACAAGGGACCTGCGGACATCAAAATCTCAGGAAAGACTTCGAAGAAATACGGCTCTGACGTCGTGATTTCCGAATGCAACGACGGCGACCTCTACAAGCAGAAGAGGGCTGCTTCGGCGCAGAACGGAAGATGTATTTTCGAATTCGAGGGAACTGGAAACCTCACTTTCGAGAATCTCACGATGGAGAACACTTATTCGAGGAAGACCGGAAAAGGCTCGAACACTCAGGCGGAGACAATCGGATTCGACTCCACGGGAAATCTTGCCGCATACAACTGCGCTTTCAAGTCGCATCAGGACACTTTGCGCATGACGGGAAAGTCATGGTTCTACGACTGCTACGTCGAGGGCGACACTGACTTTATCTGGATGGAAGCGAAGGGAGTCGTCGCATTGTTCGAGAACTGCGAGATAAAGGCACTTTTCGACGAGAAATCACAGTGCATCATCGGCGCGCCTAGAATGAATTACGGAACGAAGGCCGGAAAAGGTCTCGTAATCTACAACTCGAAAATCTACAGGGACGACACTCCGAAAGGCGAGGTTGAACAGTCCTATGCACTTGCCCGCACCCCGTGGAATTCAGGCTACTACAATCAGGTCGCTTACGTTAACGACGACTTAAGGGGCGTGAACCAGACTCTCTGGCAGGGCGACCCGCTCCTTGCCGAGGGCGTTGCGAAGACGACAATCGGCTGGAAGATTGACGAGGCTACACTCAAGACTTTGGGAGTAGATGCGAATGGCAGGGACGACGTTCTTTCCAAGAAGGAGATTTCAAGAGAGTATTCAGGCCGCCGCGCAATCCTCAACAGGGTGTTCGATTTCTCAAGGAACGCGTTCAGGAAGGATTACGAGTCGAACTGGAAAATCGACGAGTTCATAAGGAAGAACGGCTGGAATGTCGCTGCGGACAAGTCGAAGGAGCTTGCTTCCGGCGAGAAAGAGGCGGCAATCAGCGTTTACGATTTCTCTAAAGATGTTTCTTCTTACTCTGACCTTTCAGTCAAGGGATTCGAGAATGCGTCTGGCGTGAACGTCGCGAAATCGGAAGTTCCTTACATCGTCGGAAACGAGGGCAGCGAGATTTCGTTCAATGTCTCTTCAAAATCCCTTGTGACCGTTTACGGACTTTTCTCTGGAAAGGCTGAGATTTCCCTCGGCTCGCAGGGCTCCGGAATCCTCGACTTCAACAACGGCTCGAAGGTCGCTGAGAAGGCGTGCGCGTATGTCGTTTACGAGAAAAAGGGCACTGTGAAAATCAAGGCTCTCGGAAAAACCTGCATCTCGAAAATCATCGTCGAGACTGACCCGAAAATCGCTTTTGCCCCTGTAAAATCGATTTCGGTCACGTCAAAGGACGGCGCGACCGAGCTCAAGGCGCGCGCGAAGCTTCAGATGTTCGCCACGTTGAATCCTGTTCTCGCTTCGAACAGGGATTACGTCTGGTCTGTTTCTGACGAAAAGGCCGCTTCGATCAACGAATTCGGAGTTCTCCGCGCGAATGCGAACGACGAGGACAAAATCGTCACTGTGACTGCGACTTCAAGGGACGCGAAAAAAGTTTCTGGCTCGGCTCAGGTAAAAATCCTCAAGGTCAACCCGAACGAATTCACTGCGACATGGTTCGGAAGCATCGAATCTTCTAAGACGTTCGAGGGCGAGAGCGACAACTCTGCGGTCGCTTCTGTCGGAAAAGCCGTTCCGTTCGGAAAGACCGGAAAATGGGCTTGCAACACTTCGAAATTCAACGCGAGCTTCTCCGACGGCGGAATCTCTTACGAGGGCTTCCCTGCAAAAATCGAGGGTGACGACAAAATCTACGTCGATTTCCCTTTCACTGCTATGAAGGATTTGCAGATTAAGTCGATAGCTGTATCGTTCGGAAACCACGGAACTTCGAACATCGGAGTCCTCTTCTCCGTAATCAGGAACGGCGAGGCTGAGGAAATCATGGACGACACCACAAGAAAGTGCCGCCAGATAAAGAAAGTCTATGACGACGAAGGTCTTCTGGACACGATTGAAGTTGCTGCGGGCGAGACAATCACTTTGAGAATCCAGCTCTACGGCTACAACGGAAGCGAAATCGACATCGCGAAGGGCAAGGCACCGACAATCGGAACAGTTCAGCTCTCTGGCTTGGCGAAATAAAGTTAGGTCGAATGCCGAGTTTTACGAACGCAAAGCTGGAAACAAGCGGAGGCGAGGTTCCGATGCCAAAGACACTAAACATCGCAAACGATGTTAACGCCACCGCGTAGCGGTACTGCCGTCTTTGGCATCGGGTTCTCGCCGGGAGCTTGTTTCCAACATTTACAATCAGCATTAACTCGGCATTTGCCCAAACTAACGATTATCTATTTTTAATGCGGTTACGGTTTTTCAATCGATGACCGCATTTTTTTTGTGTGGTATCTTATCCGCATGAAAAAAAAGTGGTTTAGGGTTGTTTTAATTTTTCTTTCTGCGATTGCGGTTTTCAGGCTTTTTCTGTTCGTGCTGCCGTTTCCTGAGCTTGAGAGGTTTGTGAACAGGGACGTTAGCACGCGGATTTTTGACCGCAACGGGGAGCTTCTGCAGGTGCTTCCGCTTGAGGGGGGGCTTCGGAGGGAATTCCGCCCGCTCTCGGAGATTCCCGAGAACGTTAGGGCGGAATTCATCCGTGCGGAAGACAAGCGTTTTTATTTTCACTTCGGGATTGATTTTATCGCGGTGGCGCGCTCGTTCGTGCAGAATGTCCGCGGGGGAAGGCGCGTCTCCGGTGCGTCCACGATGACGATGCAGCTTGCGCGGATGGTCTGCCCGTCTGAAAGGCGCGATTTCCGTGCGAAAATCAGGGATTCGATAAACGCAATCCGAATCGAGGGGAAATTCTCCAAAAAGCGGATTCTGGAGCTTTACCTGAACAACGTGCCTTTCGGGAAAAACTGCGAGGGCGTTGTCTCGACCGCGCGGACTTTTTTCGAAAAGAATCTTTCGGAGCTCACGGACGAAGAAATCAAGAAAATGGCTTCGATTCCGAGAAATCCGAACCTTTACAACAATCTAGAAAAAAAATTCATATATCCGTTTCATTTTCCGCATTATATCCGCTACCTGAAATCGGGCGGCGAATTCGATGCCAGAAAACGAATGAACAGGACGACGATTCCAGAAAAAAAACTTTCCGTTGACCTTCAGCTTCAGTTTTTTGCGGAGAACCAGGCGAAATCCGCCATAGAGCGTTCGGGAAATTCGCGTATTTCGAATGCGGCGGTGTTCGTCTGCGACGCGAAGTCTGGCGAGGTTCTCTCGTGGGTCGGGAGCGAGGGCTGGGACGACGGCTCAGGCGGCCAGATTGACGGCGTTCTGAACAGGATGCAGCCGGGGAGCAGCATGAAGCCGTTCCTCTACGCGACGGCTTTGGACAACGGATATCTTCCGACTGACATTCTCTCCGACATTCCGAAAGAATTCGGAGAACGCAACCTTTACATTCCGCAGAATTTCAACAACCGCTTCAACGGCCCTGTTCGCTTCAGGATTGCGCTTGCGTCCAGCCTGAACATTCCCGCTGTTTCGATTCTTGACGATGTGGGCGTTCCGAAATACATGGAGAATCTCACAAAGCTCGGGTTCGATTCCCTCGTGAAGGACGGGAGCGGATTCCGCGCCGATTTGGGGCTTTCGCTCGGTGCGGGCGAGGTCTCGCTTCGGGAGCTTACGGAGGCGTTCCGCGTGTTCGTCTGCGACGGGGAGCTGAAAACTGACGGTGAAAAATCAGTCCGCGTTTTTTCGGAGGACTCTGCGAGGATAATCTGCTCGATTCTTTCCGACAAGAACGCGAGGGCGATGGGATTCGGCTATTTCCAGACTTTCGAGACAAATTACCCCGCGATTTTCAAGACGGGGACGGCGAACCAGTACCAGAGCATTGTCGCTCTCGGCTCGACGAAAAATTATTCTGTCGGCGTGTGGATGGGAAATTTCAGCGGAAGCACCGTAATCGGAAAGACCGGAAGCTCCCTTCCTGCCGCCGTCGCAAAGTCGATTCTCGACCTCCTAGAAAAGGATTCCGACATAAGCTCATTGCAGTTCGACGAGCCTGAAAATTTCACGAAGAGGAAAATCTGCGCGTTGTCGGGGAAAATCCCCGGAAAATTCTGCAAGTCCACCGTAATCGAATACGTTCCGAAAGAAAATGCGGATTTCGAAGGCGGAAAAAAAATCGGCGTTTGCACCTGGCACACGAAGGACGGCACTTTCCTTCCGGGCGAATATCAGCGTTGGCTTTCCGCTGCGAATTTCTCGATAAATTACGGCAACGAGAACCTTTCGATTGTAAATCCCAAAAAAGGAAGCGTCTTCTATTTTGACGAGAGCAGGAACAATCTCCGGCAGGTCGTGCGGCTTGAGGCTGTGGGCGGAATGGGCGAAAGCGCGGATGTTTTCCTTGACGGCAAGAAAATCGCGCGGCTGGAACGCCCTTTCATCTTGAATTTTCCGGCGGAGAAGGGCGAGCACGAGCTTTCAATCGATTGCGCTGGAGAGTCAGATTCCGTTCTGTTCGTTGTCAGGTGAAAAAAATCGGATTTTTTGCGTTTTTTTGGCAGTTGATAGTGATTCTATTGTGCAATCGGTTGCAGGAATGAAGAAAAGGTGTTTCAATTGTTTTATGAATATTTTTGAAAACATTAACAGATTGACCGCGTACGGTCTCAAGACAGGACTTATTGAAGAAGAGGATGCGGTTTTCGTGAAAAACCAGCTTTTGATGAACCTTTCGCTCGACGGATTTGACGAGGCTTCGCCTTCGGGCGAACTTCCGGACGTTACTGAAGGAGATTTGGAGAACATTCTTTCGGAAATCCTCGACTACGCGTGCGAGAAGGGGCTTGTCGAGAATTCCGTGGCGTACAGGGATTTGTTCGACACGAAGCTCATGGCGACGATGGTCTCGAAGCCGAGCGAAATCTCCAGGAAATTCTGGTCGCTGTTCAAGGAATCCCCGAAAAAGGCGACGGATTTCTTCTATAAATTTTCGCAGGACACCGACTATATAAGGCGATACAGGGTCTGCAAGGATCTTAAATGGAAGGCGGAGACTGAATTCGGCGACCTCGACATCACGATAAACCTTTCGAAGCCGGAGAAGGACCCGAAAGCGATTGCGGCTGCGAAGAACATGAAGCAGTCAGGCTATCCGCTCTGCCTTCTGTGCAAGGAGAACGTCGGATATGCAGGACGCGTGAACCATGCGGCTCGCGGCAACCACAGAATCATCGCGCTCGACCTTGCCGGCGAGACTTGGGGATTCCAGTATTCCCCGTACGTCTACTACAACGAGCACTGCATCGTCTTCAACTACGAGCACACCCCGATGAAGATTTCCCGGAAAACGTTCAGCCGCCTCCTCGATTTCGTCGGAAAATTCCCGCACTACATCCTCGGAAGCAACGCTGACCTTCCGATTGTCGGCGGCTCGATTCTGACGCACGACCATTTTCAGGGCGGCGCGTACGAATTCCCGATGGCGAAAGCCCCTTACGAAAGGATGCTCGTAATCGACGGTTTCAAGGATGTCGAGTGCGGAATCATCAAATGGCCGATGAGCGTAATCAGAATCGCTTCGAAAGACCCGGAGAGGCTTGTGGAGCTTTCTGACAGGATTCTGCAGAAGTGGCGCGGCTACACTGACGAGAAAGCGTTCATCTTCGCGGAGACTGACGGCGAGAAGCACAACACTCTGAACCCGATTGCGCGTTTCAGGAACGGCCGATACGAAATGGATCTCGTCCTTCGAAACAACATCACGACCGAGGAGCATCCGCTCGGCGTTTATCATCCTCATGCCGAGTTGCACCACATCAAAAAGGAAAACATCGGACTCATCGAGGTCATGGGACTTGCGATTCTTCCTGGCCGCTTGAAATCGGAGCTTTCCGAGCTTGAAAATGCGATTGTCGAAGGCAAGGACATTCGGAGCATCGAGAGCATCGCGAAGCACGCGGACTGGATTGACGAAGTTCGCGCGAAGAATCCGAAAATCGACAGGGACAACGTGGGCGAGATTTTGAAGAGGGAAGTGGGGCTTGTGTTCTCGAAAGTCCTCTCTCACGCAGGCGTTTTCAAGTGCGATGCGGAAGGACGCGAGGCATTCAGAAGATTTACAGACATTATTTGAAAAGCCGTGCGAAAATAGATTCATTCGGAAACTGAATTTTGTGAAGCAGATTTTGCGAAATAGATTTTGCGAACAAAATCAGTTTCCTGTAAATCTAATCGCTATAAGGGGGATTTCCGTTTTTACGCGGAAGAATAAAAACAAAATGGTGAAAATTGAAGAAAAGAAAATCGGAGACGGAATAAAGATGTTCACCGTCTCGAATGAGAAAATGTGCTTTTCTGTCATGAATTATGGCTGCACTCTGACAGAAATCAATTTTCCTGACAGGAACGGAAAGATGACGGACGTTCTTCTCGGATATGACGACCTTGAGGGATTCAAAAACTGCACTGACAGCCGCGGTGCAATCGTCGGTCGTGTCGCGAACAGGATTTCAGGCGCGCGTTTCTCAATCTTCGGCCGTGAATATCATCTTGACGTGAACGACGGAAAGAACACGTTGCACGGCGGAAACAACCGCTTCGAGAAAATGGTCTGGGACGCGGAAAAGTTCACTAGCGAGGACGGGCGCGGCGGAGTCCGATTCACAAGGAGAAGCGAGTCGATGGAGCAGGGGTTCCCGGGCAACGTCGATATCACCGTCGAGTATTCGCTTGGGGACGATGACGGAATCAGGTGCGAGTACACGGCTGTCAGCGACGAGGCGACACCGATAAACCTGACGAACCACGCATATTTCAACCTGAACGGAGCGAGGGGGAAAATCGAGAGCATTCTGAACCACGTCCTTGAGCTTGAGTCCGACAAAATCCTCGAGGTTGACGGCGAGCTTATCCCGACAGGAAAAATAATCGACGTTCGCGACAGGAAGGAATTCGATTTCCGCTCCCCGAAGAAAATCGGGCGCGACATTTCGATGTGCGACGAGAGAATCGGGCACGGATACGACAACTGCTTCGTCACAAGCGCATACGAATGCGGAAGCAACGCGAAGGACGGAAAGGATTTGTGCCGCTTCGGCTCGGTCACGTCTCCTCTCACCGGAATCAAGATGGAAATCTTCACGAACCAGATTGGCGTTCAGGTCTATTCCGGCAACTTCCTCAAGGGAACGGGAAAGGAAGGGCTTGAGAACAAGAAATACGACGGCGTTTGCTTTGAGACCCAGAGGTTCAACGATGCCGTGAACAGGAAAGAATTCCCGTCGATGATTCAGGAGCGGGGGGAAGAGTACAGGTCAATCACCGTGTACAAATTCAGCAACTAAAAATTCAGAAAAGGAAAGTCAAAAATGGCAGACACACTTACAAGCAAGGAATTCACACCGGAGGAGCTTCGGGACGCGTTCGTGAAGCTCTACGGCGGAAATGCGGCAGACGTTGCGGTTTTCTCTTCGCCTGCGAGAATCAACATCATCGGAGAGCACATCGACTACAACGGCGGAAAAGTTTTCCCTGCGGCAATCAACCGCTATCTCTACGTCGCAATCAGAAAACGCGCGGATTCGAAAATCATCTACAACGACGCGCGTTTCCCCGGAAAGTTCGAATTCAGCGTGGAAGACGACTTCAAATTCAAGAAGGAGAACGACTACGCGAATTACCTGAACGGAATCTTGAGCCAGCTGAAGGAGAAGGGTTGCAAATTCGAATGCGGATTTGAGATTCTCATGGCTTCGAACGTTCCTGCTGGCGGCGGAATCTCGTCAAGCTCCGCGCTCGAATGCGGCTTTGCGTATGCGGTGAGCGAGACGTTCGGCTTCAACCTTGACCGCGTTGAAATCGCAAAGCTTGGTCAGATGAGCGAGCACAATTTCATGGGCGTGAACTGCGGAATCATGGACCAGTTCATCATCGCGACCGGCAAGAAAAATTTCGCGGAGAAACTTGACTGCGCGACCCTCGAATACGAATACGCCCCTCTCGACCTCGGCGACTACAGGTTCGTCGTCATGAACACGAACAAAGTAAGGAAACTTTCGGACTCGAAATACAACGAGAGGCGAAGCCAGTGCGAAAACGCGCTTGAGATTCTCAAGAAATCGGGCGTGAATATAAGCGCACTCTGCGAGCTTACCCCTGCAAAGTGGGAGGAAGTGAAAGATTTCGTGCCGGATTCGCTCTTGCAAAAAAGGGCAAAACACTGCGTCTACGAGAACCAGCGCGTCCTCGATGCAGTTGCCGCACTGAATGCGGGCGACCTTAAAAAGCTCGGTCTTCTTCTGAACGAGAGCCACAAGTCGCTCAAGGAAGATTACGAGGTCACGGGAATCGAGCTTGACACTCTCGCGGCTGCCGCGCAGAGTCAGGAAGGCTGCCTGGGCGCGCGAATGACAGGAGCCGGCTTCGGAGGCTGTGCGATTGCGCTCGTCCACAAGGACAAAGTTGACTCGTTCATCGCGAACGTCCAGAAAACGTACACGGACACAATCGGCTACAACGCGGGGTTCTTCGCGTGCGAGTCCGGCGACGGCGTTGCGCGCGTGAATCTTTAGTCAAAATGTCGAGTTGATGCGAAGTGTAGTGCAAGCGAACAAGCTTTCGGCGAGAACCCGATGCCAAAGACGGCAGTACCGCTTCGCGGTGGCTGAGTGTCTTTGGCATCGGAACCTCGCCTACGCTTGTTCGCTTGCACGCAGTTGTAAAACTTGACTTTTGTCTAATCGAAATTTTTTAATGTGCCAAAAAAGGACTTCTTTTGTAGGAGTCCTTTTTATTTGACAATTTGTGCAATCGGTTGCATAATCATCTTATGAACGATTCTTTGCGAAATGAAATTTTTACTATGGACGATATCGCTTTGGAGCTTGGCGTTTCCAAGAGCACGGTCTCAAGGGCTCTTGCTGGGTCGGCTAGGATAAGCGAGGGGACAAAGAAGCGCGTTTCGGAATGTGCCCGGATGCACGGTTTCATACCGAACCTTGCGGCGAAGGCTCTTGCCGTGCGGAAAACGCTGAACATCGCCGCAGTCATGCCGCTTGAGGCGACGAATTCGGAGATGATGTTCTTCCACGAGTGTTTGAGCGGAATGGCGAAGAGGGCTGCGGAAGCAGATTACAGCGTGCTCGTGTGCCTTTCCGATTCGGAAGGCGGGACACAGAACCAGCTTGAGAAAATCATACAGAACAGGAAAGTTGACGGCGTTGTGCTCATGCAGCTTCGGCATGACGACAGGAATCTTTCTTATCTTGAGAACGAGAATTTCCCTTTCGTCGTAATCGGCTCTGTCGATGACGAGAACGTGTATCAGGTCGATTCGAGGATGGCGGAGTCTTGCGAGGCTTTCACGAGGGAATGCGTTTACAGGGAGCTGAATGCGGGCGTAATCGGCGAAAAAGGAAACGTTCTTTTCGTCTGCGGTTCTCTGGACGTTGAGGCCAACAACAACCGTTTGTCTGGATTCTTTCAGGGAATGGAGAACAAGGATTTCGAGAGTGTCCAGTACGCGGTCTGCACCGACTTTGAGGACATCGACACATCCGTCTGCGACGGGCAGTGGAAGCTCATTCTCTGCTCGGACGACGTTGTGTGCCTTCGGGTGATTTCAATCTTGAAAGCCAACGGAATCGAAATCGGAAGGGACGTGAAGCTCGCTTCTTTCCACGACAGCGTTCTTCTTTCCACGAACAATCCGCCTGTGAGCGCGCTGAAAGTCGATTCGTTCAGCCTTGGGGAAGGTGCGGTGGACTCCGTGCTCGCCCTCGTGTCGAAAAAGCCGGTCGCGAAAAAGAGTTTCATCGACTGCTCGTTCATTTTCCGCTCTTCGACTGACTGAAAATCAATCTGAAGCTGGGAAATTAAAATCAGAAAAATCCGCTGTTTTAAATATTTCATAAAAAAAATTGGGGGAAAAAGTGAAGATTTTTAAGAGAGTTTTCGTAGCTGCGCTTGCAGTTGCCGCTGTTTCGGTCTTTTCGTCGTGCGCAAAGAAAAATTCGAGGATTGCGCCTGACGGAACAATAACGCTCGTCGTCTGGGAATCTACGAACGGCCCTGACGAATTCATCAGGGAGGCGGGGAGAATCTACGAGGAGACGCACCCGAAGATAAAAATCAAATTCGTGAACGTGGAGCTTGGGGATGCCGTGAACCAGATTGCGCTCGACGGGCCTGCTGGCGTGGGGCCTGACATCTTTGCGGCGGCGCATGACAATCTAGGAAACCTTGCAATCGGCGGACACGTCCTCTACACGCAGAATCCGGAGCAGGTCAAAGAAAAAGCACTCGCGTCTTGTACGCGTGCCCTCACTTACGACGGAATCATGTACGGATATCCTGTCTCGGCGGAAACTTATTCAATCTTCTACAACAAAAAGCTCATCAGCGAGTCGGAACTTCCGAAGACGTGGGAGGAGCTTGCCGCATGGACAGAGAAATTCAATGCGGAGAACCCTGGAAAGAACGGATTCGTTATGAACATCGGAGCATACTACACGATTGTCTTCACGACTGCCGACGGAAACAGGCTTTTCGGTCCGAACGGAACCGACACGGCTAACTCGAACATCAATTCCCCTGCGTCCGTGAGGGGAATGACGTTCTTCCAGAGCCTTAGAAAATCGCTGAACATTCCTGCGGCAGATTTGGACACCGCGACCGTGGATGCCGCATTCCAAAGCGGAAACGCCGCGATGCACATAACTGGACTCTGGAACGTCGTGAATTTCGAGAAAGCCGGAATCGATTTCGGGACAGCCCCTCTTCCGTCGCTTCCTGGCGACACGAAGCCTGCCGCATCTTTCAGCGGAACACGCGCCATGTTCGTCTCGGCTTATTCGGATTTCCCTGACGAGGCGAACGAATTCGCGAACTTTTTGATGAGCGACGAGATGCAGCTCCTCCGATTCAAAATCACCGGCGCGCTTCCGGGTACGAAAGTCCATGTTGACAGCCCGTATCTTTCGGGAATGATGGAGCAGCTTGAGTACGCGTTCCCGATGCCTTCGATTCCTGAGATGAGCAAATACTGGAATTCGATGGACAACGCATCGAAGAACATCTGGGACGGCGCGGACGTGAAGAAAGAGCTGGATGCCTGCAACAACGCAATCCTCGGAAAGTGATTCTCATCAGCGTAAATCAGCGAAAATAAAAAACTGGAGTTATGAAAAATGGCAGAACTGAGAACTGACAAATCGGATTTGGGAAAAATCCGCACGAGTGCCTCCCTTTTCATGGGCTTGGCGCATCTCCTCTATCTGAAAGATTATCTGAAGGGCATTTTGTTCGCGCTTTGCGAAGTCGCGTTCATCTGCTTCCTTCCGTTTGCGTTCGGGAAATTGTTCGACCTTGTGACGCTCGGAACTCCGCATCCTGGAATCCCGATTAAGCTCAGGGACAACTCGCTTTTCATGATGATTGACGGAATCCTGACGCTGACGATTATCGCGGTTTTCGTCGTGGTCTACGTCCTGAGCGTGAAAAGCGCGGAAAGCACTTACGCGGAATTCTGCAGGACTGGAAGGTTCAAGAATCAGAAGGAATCCTTCGATTTGGCGATGGGAAAATCGTTCCCGCTGTTCGGACTTGCTCCTGCGTTCGTCATGGTCGTCGTTTTCGTTGTCGTGCCGCTGCTCTTTTCGGTGCTCGTGGCGTTCACGAACTATTCCGCGCCTGCGCATATCGCTCCGAACAACACGATTGACTGGGTCGGATTCAAAAATTTCGCTTCTCTGATTGGCGGAAAGAATTCGTGGTCTTCAGGATTCGCACGCGTCGCGCTCTGGACTCTCGTTTGGGCTGTCATGGCGACAGTGACGTGCTACCTCGGCGGACTTGTGATTGCTGTTCAGCTCAAGGAAATCAAATTCAGGATAAGCCCGCTTTTCAGGTTCATCTTCATTCTTCCGTATGCAGTTCCGAATGTCGTCTCGATGCTCGTCTGGAAAAACCTTCTGAACGGAACTTCGGGAATCATAAACAGGACTCTGATTGAGCTTGGTCTTATCCACAATCCGATTCCGTGGCTTTCAGACCCGCTCATGGCGCAGGTTGTCTGCATTCTCGTGAACCTTTGGGCGGGATTCGGATATTTCATGCTCCTTGCGATGGGAACGATGACCGCAATCAGCGAGGATATGTACGAGGCTGCGAGAATCGACGGCGCGAACAGGTTTGACCTTTTCAAAAGGATAACGCTTCCGCTCGTCCTTTATCAGACTCTTCCGCTCATAATCATGAGCTTCGCGCATAACGTGAACAACTTCGGCGCAATCTACTTTCTCACGAACGGAGCACCGACAGTCGCCGACTCAACTACGACGATGGCAGGCGGAACTGACATCCTCGTGACGTGGATTTACAAGCTCACGATGGACTTGCAGCAGTACCACTACGCTTCGGTTGTGGCTGTGATGATTTTCATCGTCCTTGCACCGTTCGCAATCTGGCAGTTCAAGCAGACAAAAGCCTACAAGGAAGGCTCGCTCTAATCTTTTTCGAGGATTTTACACGGAGGAATTTTTATGGGTCAGATAAGATACATTTCGTTTGCGGAAAGGATGAACCGCTCGATAACATACATTCTTTTCATCATCATTTCGGTTCTGGTGATTTATCCGCTTGTCTATGTCGTCGCGGGCGCGTTCTCACCGGGAAACTCGATTGCCGCGCTGAACATCGTCCCGTTCAAGGACGGATTCACGCTCGAGCATTTCAAGCATCTTTTCTTCGAGACGAATTATGCGCGGTGGTTCTTGAACACGCTGATTATTTCGGTCGAAACTTCCGCATTGACGGTCGTGATTTCGTCGCTGACGGCTTATGTGTTCTCAAGGTTCACTTTCAAATTCAAAAAGCCGTTTCTGATGTCGCTCCTGATTCTTCAGATTTTCCCGAGCTTCGTCGGAATGATTGCGATTTACGTCATACTTCTCCGAATCGGCGGTCTCGACACGCTCTGGGGGCTGACACTCGTCTACACCGCAGGAAACATCCCTTACAACACTTGGCTCGTCAAAAACTACATGGACACGGTTTCCAAGAACCTTGACGAGGCAGCACGAATCGACGGCGCGAGCCACTTCCGCGCATTCTGGCAGATTATCATGCCTGTCGCGCGCCCAATTATCATCTTCCTTTCGATAACGAGCTTCACAGGACCGTGGATGGACTTCATCTTCCCGAAAATGGTTCTCCGAAGCCCAGAAAACCAGACGCTCGCGCTCGGTCTTTTCAGCTTCGTCTCCGACAAGAAAAACGAATTCACAATCTTCGCAGCCGGCGCACTGATAGTCGCGATTCCGTTCGTAATATTCTTCCTTATTACTCAGAAAACTTTGGTCACAAGCTTCGGCGGAGCAGCAGTAAAAGAATAATTTTAAGAGGTAAAAATGAAATACACATACGACAGCACTAGCTTGATGAGAGACGGGAAACGCTGGTTTCCGATTATGGGCGAGATACATTACTCGCGCGTGCCGTGCGCATTTTGGAAGGAAGAGCTTTGCAAGATGAAGGCGGGCGGGGTGGACGTAGTTTCCGCGTACACGATTTGGATTCACCACGAGGAAATCGAGGGCGAATACGACTGGACTGGCGACAGAAACCTGCATGAATTCATCAGCTCTGCGAAAGAGTGCGGAATGAAGATTCTTCTTAGAATCGGGCCGTGGAGCCACGGGGAAGTTCGGAACGGCGGATTCCCTGACTGGCTTTTGAAGAAAGATTTCGAGCCACGGACGAACGACGAGAGATATTTCGAGTACGCGAGAAGATGGTACGAGGCTGTGTATTCTCAGGTTGCGGAATTCGTCGGAAGCACGATAATCGGCGTTCAGATTGAGAACGAGTACGGACACTGCGGCGGTCTTTACGAGAAGGAATCCGGCGAGGAGCACATGAGGACGCTCAAGAAAATCGCGGAGGAAGTCGGCTTCAAAGTTGACATCTACACGGCGACAGGGTGGGGCGGAGCTTGGACCGGCGGAATGATTCCTGTGATGGGCGGCTACTGCGACGCTCCGTGGGACCAGCGCGTGACCGAAATCGAGCCGAGCGGAAATTACACTTTCACGCACGAAAGGAACGACCACAACATCGGAAGCGACCACGGATTCGGCTACGGCGTGACGTTCGACATGGAAAAATTCCCGTATCTCACAGCGGAACTCGGCGGCGGACTGCAGGTGACGAACCACAGGCGGACGATTGCCACCGCAAAGGATATTGCGGCAGTCGCCACTGTAAAAATGGGAAGCGGCGTGAATCTTCTCGGTTTTTACATGTACCACGGCGGAACGAACCCGGAAGGAAAACTCACGACGCTACAGGAATCGACGGAGACAGGATATCTGAATGACCTTCCGATAAAGAATTACGATTTCAGAGCCCCTGTCCGCGAATTCGGCCAAGTTTCCGACACACTCAGAGAGCTTAAGCTTTTGTCGTACTTCGCTTCCGATTTCGGCTCTGAATTCTGCACTCTTCCTGCAATCATTCCTGATGAAAATCCGCTCGACCCGAATGACACGGAAAAACTCCGCTACTCGTTCAGGACTGACGGAAAAAAAGGATATCTTTTCGTCAACAATTACGTCCGCCACCAGACATTGAAGGAACATCTGTCTGAAAATATCAGAACTCCGGGCGGAACCGTTTTCAAAAACTTGAACGTGAAGAACGGCGATTTCTTTTTTCTTCCTTTTAATATGGAGTTTGGCGGAAAAAAAATCAGGTCTGCATCCGTCACTCCGCTTCTTCACCTCAAAAACGAAAATCTCTTCGTCTTTTATGAGCGTGACGGCGAAAAATCGGAATCTGCTTTCTTCGACTTTGACGGCGACGGCACCGGCTCAAACTTCCTCGTCCTTTCGAGAAAAGACGCGCTCAACACATGGCGCGTGAAAGACAGGCTTTTTGTCACCGACGGCGACTCTTACGTCCTTGAGAACAGCGCGGGCAAAACTGAAATCACGGGCCGCGGAAAATGCTCGTTCCTCGTCTACCCTGATTTTCCTTCCGCTTTGGCAGGCTGGAAGAAAGTTGGAAGCGAGAATCTGCAGAAAGCGTCCGACCTTTCAAAAGTGGAATTCTCCCGCTACGAAAGGGAAAACCCGCCTGAAACATTTACTTCCGAATGCAAATTCGAAAAAATCGGCGAAAATTCATACAGAATCGACGTTTGTGAATACATTCTTGAAAAAGAAAAAGCGGACGGCATTTTCGATTTCTTCCTTAATATTGATTACGCCGGAAGCAACGCGAA
The DNA here is from genome assembly GCA_017525605.1 of Treponema sp. Lineage (GTDB taxonomy): Bacteria > Spirochaetota > Spirochaetia > Treponematales > Treponemataceae > Treponema_D. The sequence continues at coordinate 37,787 of JAFXSM010000032.1, forward strand.
AATCTATGCGACAGTCGGCGGCGAGCGGAAACTCATTCTGGACGACTTTTGGCTTGGCGACGGCTATCCGTGGGAAATCGGGATGCGGCAGTTTTTCGCATCGAACTTCGGCACGAACGGCATGAGCGGAAAAATCGGCACCGATTGGGAAATCGAAATCACGCCGCTTTCGAAAACTCAGAAAATCTACCTTGAGAAACGACCTGTATTCGATGGAGATGAGATTTCGGAACTGCGCTCTGTTTCCGTGCAGAGAGAATGGAGATTTTCAATTTAGATTCGTCATTCCGAACTGTTCTTTTTTTCCGAACTCAAATGAAAACGTTGTAGTTTAATATAATTCTTTGTTATAATTGCGGCGTATTTCAATATAAAATGGGGGTTATATGAAAATTGTAAGAATGGTCGGAATCGCGCTTGCTGCCGTTTCGCTTTTCGGTTGCGGTTCGGTTTCATCTACCGTAAGCAAGGTTGACGGAACGCTGAACGAGGGTGCGGACGCTGCTGTGTACCAGGGACTGAAAAGAACGGTCGCAATCGCGCGTTTCTCGAACGAAACGGAATATGCGAAGGGCGCGTTCTACGACAAGGAAAACGACCCTGTCGGAAAGCAGGCTCTGGACATTTTCTCCGCAAAGCTTGCCGCGACCGGAAAATTCATCCTTCTTGAAAGGGCAGACGCTGACAAAATTCAGGCAGAAGTCGAGAAGGCTGGCGGCTCGGCCTCGAACGTTGCCGCAGATTATCTTATCATCGGTTCTGTCACTGAATTCGGACGCAAAACGACTGGTCAGGTCGGGCTTGTCACACGCACGAAAACCCAGACTGTTCAGGCCGGCGTGAACGTGCGCCTTGTCGATGTCTCGACAGGTCAGATTATCTATTCCGAGGAAGGAAAGGGCGAGGCTGAAACTGAGGCTTCGACTACATTCGGGCTCGGAGGTGCTGCAGGCTACGACGCTACGCTTAGCGACAAGGCAATCAGCGCGGCCGTCGAAAAACTCGTGGACAACATCGAGAAGACTTGCATGGACAGGCCGTGGAAATCTTACTTCCTCTCTTATGACAACGACGGAATCATCATCGCGGGCGGAGCGAAGCAGGGCGTTACTGTCGGAAGCGTCCTTCCTGTCTACGAGCGCGGAAAGAAAGTGAAGAATCCGCAGACAGGTCTGATGATTGAGCTTCCTGGAAAGAAAGTCGCCGAGGTGAAAGTTCTTTCTGTCGGCGGAACGACTGTCACGGACGAATATGCGATTGTCGAAATCACGGACGGCTCTGTCGATTCAGGAAAACTTTCGAACTATCAGATTCAGGATAAATAGAAGGAGTGAATGATGAAGAAGAATATTCTGAAAAGGGCAGGGGTAGTTGCGTTTGTTGCAGCCCTTTCGCTTGGCGCAATGTCATGCGGCTCGACGAATCTTTACAGCTGGTACGATTATCAGGAAGACTACTACAAATATGTGAAGAACGGCGATGAGGACGCTGTGAACAACCTCATCAAGCAGTACGATAAGATTATCGCGAAGCCTAAGGCGGAAAGGGGAGTCGTTCCTCCTGGAATTTATGCCGATTACGGCTGGCTTCTCATCGAGGCTGGAAAAACGGAAGAGGGAAAGGCGATGCTCGCGAAGGAGATTGAGCTTTACCCTGAATCGAAAGTGTTTGTCGGAAGTATCTTGAAGAGGTTGGAAAAATGAAAAGAACGTCGCTTTTTGTAATCGCATTGGCTCTTTCGCTTTTCGCATTTGCGTCTTGCGGAACGACAAAATCTGCCGCATTCGCGAAAATGTACGAGGAAGACCCGCTCGTAATGCTCATCATGCCACCAATCAACAACAGCACGAACGTTGACGCGAAGGACTATTTCTACACGACGCTGAACGTTCCCCTCGCTGAGTCCGGCTACTATGTCCTTCCTCCGGCTGCGACTCTCTCGTTCTTGCAGAGGAACAGCGCGTACGACTCGGAGCAGTTCATCGACGGCGACCTGAAGAAATTCGGAACGCTCTTCGGTGCTGACGTGGCGATTTTCACCGTAATCAAAAAATGGGAGAAATCCGTAATCGGCTCGAAAGTGAAGATTCAGGTCGAGTACATCTTCAAATCGACGAAGACGAACGAGATTCTCTTTGACCGCGACGCTACAATCAGCTGCGACACGTCCGTCAATGTCGGCGGCGGTCTTGTAGGTCTCCTCGCATCCGCAGCTTTGAGCGCGGTGAACACTGCCGCAACCGAGTACGTCACTGTCGCAGTCAAGTGCAACAACAACGCGCTTTCCGACGTCCCTGCAGGCAAATACCACCCTCGCCACGGACTCGACAACGCCGACAGCGCAATGTACAAGGAAGTCAACCTTTCCGTGAAATAAAATTTCACGAGATTCGCGATTGAAAAATTCAGCCAGCATTTCAATTTGAAGTGCTGGCTTTTTTGTTGCAAAAAAAATTCTGCCTACTTAATCTAAGAATTAAACAAGTAGACAGAATTCTTATTATTGATAGTGTAAGTGAAGAAACAAGCTCCCGTCGGGAACCCACCCTCAAAAACGGCAGTACCGCTTCGCGGTGGCTGAGTGTTTTTGAGGGTGGAACCCCGACTACGCTTGTTTCTTCGCTTAGTACTGTAAAGATTAGTCCTTTAATTTGCCATTCTTCAGATACGCTTTCCACGTGGATTCGAGGAGCGTCGTTACGTCGGAATGTGTCGGGGTCCAGCCGAGCTTTTCGCGCGCGAGCTTTGACGTTGCGACAAGGTTCGCCGGGTCGCCAGGTCTTCTGTCGGCGAAAACGGCAGGGATTTCTTTTCCCGTGATTTTTCTTGCCGTGTCGAGCATTTCTTTGACCGTAACGCCCGTCTCGCTTCCGAGGTTTACGGTGAGACTTTCGCCGGTTTTTGCGATGTACTCAAGTGCTTTGACGTGTGCGTCTGCAAGGTCGGTCACATGGACGTAATCGCGGATGCAGGTTCCGTCGCGCGTGTCGTAGTCAGTTCCGAAAACCCTCATCTGCTTTCTCATTCCGCAAGCAGTTTCCATGATGACAGGGAGAAGGTTTGCCGGGTTCTGCTCAAGCCCGCACGGGAATCCGTCCACGTCGTATCCGGCCGCGTTGAAATATCTCAATGCTGCGAATTTAAGTCCGCGGATTTTGTCGTACCACGCCATGATTTCTTCGATTTTGAGCTTCGTGAATCCGTAGTAGTTCTCCGGGTTCTTCGGATGCTCTTCGTCAATCGGAAGATATTTCGGCTCGCCGAAAACTGCCGCGCTTGATGAGAATACCATATTCTTGCAGTTGTGCTTCACTGCCGCGTTCAGGATGTTTATCGTTCCCGTTATGTTGTTCACCGAATATTTCTCCGGCTCAAGCATCGATTCCCCGGCAGCCTTGAATGCCGCAAGGTGGACGAACGCATCGAATCCGAGCGAGAATGCTTTTTCCAGGTCGTCCTGAATCAGAATGTTTCCGTAGATGAATTTGTTCTCCGGGAAAAGATTCTCCCTAAGGCCTGATGACAGGTTGTCGAAAACTACGACCTCGTGATTCTTCTTCATCAGCTCCTTGACGACGTGAGAACCGATGTATCCGGCTCCTCCGATTACCAAAACTTTCATTTGCAAAACCTCCATTCTTTGTTTTGTTTTCTTTTTTATTTCCTTTCTTCTATTATATCACGTTGATAGCCGTTGATTCTCCTCTTTGACGCCGAAAACTCGGATTGTTTTTCATTTTCTTTGTATACTCATCAGCATGAATCTCAAGAAAATTTTACTCGCACTGGCGGTTTCTGTTGTTGTCTGCATTCAATCTTTTCCGTCTTCGGCTGTCATCGTTTCTGGTGGCGATTCGGCTTTGTTAGGTTATTCTGAATCTGATTGTTCTTCAAAAAATCCGTTCGAGCTTTCGTTTGCAAAAGAATTTGCCCTTCTCGGAATTGGAATCGCGCTTTCTGGCTCTGATTTGATTCTCGACAACATGATGCATGTTAACAGGCAGAAATACGACGGCGAAATCTACGACAAAGATGACGTGAACGCTTTCGACCGCTTTTTCATGCACGGTTATTCAAAATCCCTGCACGCTGTCTCGAATATCACCCTCGCCTCCCTTCTCGTCTCGCCTGCCCTTCTTGCCCCTCTCTCCGACAGAAGCCTGTGGCTCACGGAGGGCATTATGTACGCGGAGACGCTTCTGATTGCAAACGGCTTGAAGGAGCTGACGAAACTTTGCGTCACGAGAATCCGCCCTTACATGTATTACGGCATGGATTCCGCCCCCGAGGACAAGATTGCGGACGGCGACTTTGCGTCTTCGTTCTTTTCCGGGCACTCAACTATGGCGTTTGCGTCCGCGTCTTTCTTGAGCTACACTTTCTGCTCTCTTTTCCCTGACAGCTCCATGAAAATCCCCGTGGTCGCAGGAAGTTTCTCTCTCGCTGCCCTTACCGCAGTCCTCCGCGTTCTCGGTGGCAACCACTTCGCCACCGACGTAATCACTGGCGCGGTCGTCGGAAGCTCCGTCGGCTTTCTCGTGCCGTTCTTGCACAGGACTCACGGAAACGGAAGTTGCGTTCAGATTGCGCCGTCAGCTATGGGCGTTAGCGTGAGGATTGGGTTGTAGGGGCGGATTTTAGAATTTGATTCCCCTATAATTTCTTTAATTCTTTGAATGATTCTTGAATGTTCTCGTATTCTTCCCACGGGATTTTTGTCATGATTTCTTTTCGCTGCTTAAACTGATTTGGAGTGTAATCAATGCGGATAGAAAAGTATGCATACAGCTCTGCTTTGGTTTTAAAACCTCGGTGAGTCAAATATCTTTTTTCAGGGTCTGCATTGCCAACAAAGTCTTTTGCCTTTTTTATTATTTCTGCATCATACGGATTTTGCTTTGAAACAGCATTCAGCAAAAATGTTTCGATTGCTCCGTGTTCATCAAAAGGAATTATAAGAAGCAAAAGTTCTGAGCTAAATTGGTTTCCTGTCATATCTTCAAAAGACAAATTAGTCCAAGCATTGTTGCTTATTGTTAAAGATGTGCTTGAAACAGAAGTCAAGTCCGAAACTATTTTTTCTTCAACACCGTCTTCATCATTGTCCGTGAGAACCACGATTTTAGAATATCGCTCCTCATCAAAAATCTCGTTCTGATTTTTTCTTATGACTTCTGCAAAAACAGTTTTTATATTTGAGCAGCCGCCGCAAGAAATTATTGTGAGAATATCCGAATCTCTTACAAAATCTCGGCTTGTGGAATTGTTTATGCTTGATATGAAAGACGGATTTTTTCTGTTTTCTGATTTTTTGAACTCGCACCAGCCATTGACTTTAATCATGAAATACTGAAGAAATGCAAAATCAGTTTCGCCCTCGCAAATGATGATTGACTTCATTATCTAAGCTCCTGATTAAAGTGTTCGTCAGCTTCAATCGCACGTTCTGCCGAAAGCCGTCTGGCGATATTCTTCCCGTCTTTTTTGTAAAGCGTGTAAAGAGTAATATCGTCTTTCAGTTCAGGCTCTGAATTCAATGCAAGAACTTTTTGCAGAGCTTCTTTGCTGTGAGTCGTCATAAAAAGCTGAACGTCAAGGTTTTTGCAGGTCTTCAAAATCCAAGAGTAAATTTTTGTCATCGCGGAAGTATGAATTGCAGTTTCAAACTCGTCGATGAGCAGGACTCCGCCTTTTGCCACAACCACGGCAGACATGAGCAAGATTGCTTTTTTCATTCCGTCGCCGTACATGTTCAGCGGAAGCGCGTTCTTAAACTTTTTGGTCAAAATCCCGCAGTATTCGTTCGTTGAGTTTTGTGCAGAATACTGATTTATGCTTATGATATCCGAATCGAAATTCTGCAAAACGGAAAGCATTTCAGGATATAGCTCGGAGTTGTTAAGGACATCTTTTAGATAAACGCTGTTTTTTCCGTGAGCTGTAGGAGAAACGTAAATTACAGGCCTATGAAACAAGGAGTGCTTTTCTCCGTCCAAAAGAAAATCTTGAGTATCCTCAAATTCAAAAATCTTGTATGTGTTTGAAAACTGCGAATTGTAATTGAAAGTCAGATAAAGCCGATTCGCAATCATTCTTTTTTCGTCTGTAGAAAACTGTTTCTTTGATAATTTGTTTGCAGTGTAAACAGAGACAGATTCTTTTTTTATTTCATAAGAAAGTGCAATATTATGCTCTTTAGATTCAGAGTCGGTTATGCAATACTTTATTTTTGGCTCTTCATTTGAGCTTTTGTCGAACAAGTCAATAAAGCCTTCGTAATAGCTTATATTTCTTGGAGCTCCGAAAGGTCGGCGTATTAGGCTCTGCCAAACTTCTGCTTGTGTTGGAGATATGAGAGTGTTCAGCAATTCCATTATGCTTGTTTTGCCGCAGTTGTTATCGCCTGTAAGGATATTTACACTTGTAAATCCCTCTAGTTTGAGATTTTTTAAGCCTCTGTATGTCTCGATATTTATAGAATTGATATGAACATTATTCATTCTATCTTCCTTATAAATTAAATTGGGCTTAGAGTTTTTTTCTATTTTAGCATATCACCGTATCAAAATCCGTCGGTCGTCTTTTGCCATGTTTAAGTTTACTTTATAAAAATTTGCGTAAAACGCTATGGTCTTCTGGAAAATTGAGTTTTAGAATTCTACTTTTAAATCAAAAACTGCACAAATATTCCGCGTTTCTCAAAAAGGAGACCACATGAAAAAATCTGTTTTTATGCTTGCGGCATTCGCTGCCGTTTCCCTGTTCTCATTATTTTCCTGCACGGATGATGATGAAGAACCGTACACTGAATTCAAGGACTATGCTGCGTTTTCGGAAAACAAGGCGGCGTGGAGCGAGCCGAGTTCTTACTCATTCAGTTATGTCTATGATTTGGGGCTTTCTGGCTCGCAAAAACCGGTCACTGTGACTGTCACGAACGGCGAGGCGGCATTTGATTGCGATGACAGTGCCGCGCTCGAAAGTTACACGAAGTTCGATTCGATTTCGCGGATTTATGAATTTTTTGACTTGGAATGGCAATCTGCGAAAGCCGAGGAAAACAAAAATCTCGGAATCACTTTTTATGCGACATTTGAAACTGCGGACAATGGAAAAATCTACCCCAAAAAGCTCTCCGAAAAAATCGACTGGCTCGGAAACGGCGATGCGCCTTCTGGCGTTGGCGGTGAGATGAGCATTGCGGTTTCGGGGTTCAAGATTGCCGAGTGAAAAAAGCCACCCCGACAGAAAAATAGGTGAAAAAAATCGGGGTGGCGGGAAAAACGGTGTTGGTGAGAACTATGTCGAATGTCGAGTTAATGCGGATTGTAAAAGTTGGAAACAAGCTCCCAGCGAGAACCCACCCACAAAAACGGCAGTACCGCTTCGCGGTGGCTGAGTGTTTTTGTGGGTGGAACCTCGCTTCCGCTTGTTTCCAGCATTAACTCGTAAAACTCGATATTCGACCTTCTAGACTATTCCCATGTTATTGTTATTGTGCCTGCTGTATCAGAGTTAGCAACTTTTATATACAAACCATTTGTCGAAAGTGCTGAAATAAAATCAGAACTTGTGATTTCGGCAGAATAGCCGCCATCGCTGTCAGACCAGCTTAAAGATTGATAAGTTGAAGATGCCCAGCTAGATGCGGCTGAAGCGTCTGCCCACCATTCACTTGCGGTCGTCAGTTTTACAACAATTTTTATTGAGTTGATTGATAAATTTTCGAATGCGGAAGATTCAAGAATCGGAATATATCCACTTCCAGAAAATTCTTTGGAATTTGCAAGGATTGAATCATCACTTTCAGTCTCCTTTTCTTCTTCATTCTCATTTGCTGAAGATGAAGTTAGTGTAAGTTCTTTTCCGTCGGTGCTGAATTCAAAGTAATTCGTATACGTTGTTGCGATTTCTGTTCCAGAACTGTCTTTTACAGTAATCGTTACTCCGTTGAACCAACTCCAGTCATTAGCATACTTCTTGCTCAGAGTGGCAGTCGCGCTGCTTCCGTCGTCGCTCACTGTGCCTGTCGCGTCCACATAAGTTCCGCTGTCAGCTCCGTAATTTACGACAACCGAGCCGCCCGGAATCGTGAAGCCTGAGAAATTCAATGTGAGTGTCATTGTTTCTTCTGTTTCTTCTGTCTCGTTTTGTGATGCAGATGCTCCGCTTTCCGTCGAATATCCCTCCGCCGGCTTGTAGTTGAACGCGTCGATTGCTTCGTACGCTTTGCCGTCCCACGCGAAAAGTCCGTACTGGTAATCGCGGCGTTCTCCTCCCCAAACGCAGATTCCCTTTCCGCCTGCGTCGTAAACTTCCTGCATAATGTGGCGGAGGACAGCTTTTTGGTTTGTTTGTGATGTGACAAGTTTTCCGTCTTCTATTTCGATATCGGAATAGTCGCTGCCGAGATTCGTTGCAGCCTGCTCCATGTCATCATCGCTTCCGTCGTAAGTACCCATTGGCACGGAAGTTTCTACGACCCAAACATCTTTTGAAAATCCCTGGATTTTTTCTTTGAGTTCGGAAATCGTTCCATGATTTTCCCACGGATAGTATGAGAGACCGACTATATCGTAGTCCGCACCGGAAGATTCGACGTAAGAAAATCTTGTCGAATTTTTTGCGGTTATGTGAACGACGATTTTTATGCTGCTGTCAAAATCTCGGACGGTTTTGCAGCCAGCTTTGATGTACTTTTTGAAATTTTCAGTGTTGAAGCCACCTGAAATTACAGACTCAGCTGATGTCGGCGATTTTTGAGAGCCGCTTGCATCTACTGATTTGTCTACAAGAAGTCCTCTGTCGATTTCGTTTCCGACCTGAACGTAGTCCGGCATCGCTTCTTCGTCTTTCATGTATTGCAAAGTTTCAGTTATGTATGACGAAAGTTTTTCTACCATCTCATCAGAATCTGCTGAATCTTGCCAATCTTTAGGAATCAGCTGAACGGAAGGGTCTGTCCAGTAATCAGAAAGGTGCATGTCGAGAAGAACTTTCATGCCTGCCGTCTTTGCGCGCTTTGCAAGTCTTGCAGCCCGTTCTTTAGTGCAGTCACCGATATTCCAATTGCTGCCCATTGTTGAAGTTGGCCAGTAATTGTCGTTGTTAATCGTTTCCGTGACGCTCGGGTCAACCCAAACTCGAAGTCTGATTGTGTTGAATCCGTGGTCTGCAAGAAGATTGAAAATGTCTTTTTGTGTTCCGTCTGCTTCGTACCAGTTTTTGTCCGTCCAATCGTTTGACGAAGCATAAACATTTTCAAAATAATCCACCGCGCTCGCATCGAATCCGCGTATGAAATTGTCGCCGAAGTCTGTCACGGTCGTGTTCGTCGTGCTGTTGTTCGTGTTGCTGTTGTTATTGCTATTGTTGTTGCTATTGTTGTTGCCCGAAGTCGATGTTCCGTCCTTTCGCGTGTCCTTGTCGCTTTTTCCGTCGTTGTCGGTGAGCGTGACGGAATCATCGTTGCTTGAGTCGATTCCTGCCGTCGTGCTGTCGGAGTCGATGTCGTTCGCGCACGAAAAGATCAAAAGAGAAAAAGCAAGAAGCGGCGCGAGCAATGCGCGTGTCGTTTTTTTCATTGGGACCTCCTGATTATTTACAACCAGTTACAAACAGAGTTCCTGAAAGACCTGTTTTTCCAGATATGTATATTCCGTCCGTATAATCTTCCGGCTTGACAATCACTTCATAACCGCCGGTTTCGCTTTCGACATTTGCATCGCTGAATGCTCCTGCTTCAACCCATTCTGTGTCAGATTTCCATGTAGAAGAATCCGTGCCCAAACATGGTTTGCCCCAAGTCCCATTTCCCCAAGCGGTTATTGCGGCAAATGTGATATAGACTTTGCTGCAATCCTTGATTAAGTCATAAGAAACTGCAAGCTGATATGTTCCTTCCTCTTCCGTTATTGTAAGCGATTCATTAGAGAGAAGAATTTTTTCCAAGCCTACAAATTTCAAATCCGCAAATTCATACTCGAAGCTCTCTTTCTGACCGTCGATTTTGATTCCGGTGCATTTTATTTTCGCCGTGAATTCCTCGCCGGAAATGTTTGCGGAAGTTGTGAGGACGATTGATTTTCCGTCGTCGCCCACGCTTGCGGTGAATGTCGTTTCTGGAAGATTTCCTTCCGTTGCGGTCGCCGTCACTGCTTCGTCCACGGCGGAGATTTCTGCGTTCAGAGGAATCGTGAATGTCGTTCCAGCTGGCGCGGATTTTGTGGAGAAGTCTTTTTCGAAGTCGGCGTAAAGAGGCGCGAATTTGATTTTCTTTGTGAAAGAAGGGATCGACCAGCCGTCGTAGTCGTTTCCGCTTTTGTTCACGAGCCCAGAAACCGTTATCTCGTAGGAAATGTCGGAATATGCGGGCTTTTTCGTTCCGTCCAGAAGATTTATGGCAGGCGACAAATCGACGTAGTATTTTGATTTCGAGTCGCTCAAAGTTCCGCTTCCGCTTCCGCTTGATGTGTAATCGATATCGTCCATCGAATAGGAAAGTGTGTATTTCACGCTGGCGTTGTCCGCGTTCGCAATCTGGTTCAATCTGAGTGCAATGTGCGCCTCGCTTCCCTTCACGCTGTCGCTTTCAGTTCCGTTGTAGTAGTAAGTCGTGCTTTCCGCGCTCAAACTTCCGATTCCTTCTTTCTGGTCGATTAGCTGCTCGCTTGAGAGGCTGTCCTGCAAGTTGTCGCAGGAAGAGAGAAGAAGAGCAAACGCGATTGCGCCACCGGCAATTTTCAGTTTTTTGTTTTCGATTTTCATTTTGTTCTCCTTATTTTACTTCCGGTACTGCAGTTCCGCTTGAAGCGTCGATTATGAGTGTGATTTCTCCTGCGTTCAAATCAAGTCCGTCGATGTAGAAATTCTGCATTGCTCCGCCGTCGCTTCCGTTGCCCTCAAGAACCCCTTTCGAATACCACGGGCGCGTCCACTCGTTCACAGGGCAGAGCGAGAACTGGATGTTGCTCGACGTGACCGCGATTTTGTTCGAAGTTCCCCCGCCGTCTTTCATTACGACATCGACATTCGTGTTGTCCCATGCGCCGCTTCCGTCAAAATCCCCCGGAATCGAATAATCCCCTGAAATCTCGCCGAAACCGGTGAATTCAAAAGTCACCATAAGCGCGTTCTGGTCGTGCAGCCCGTTTTCGTCCGCGCAAGAGCCAAGCGCAAAAACAGTAAAGAGCGAAAGAACAACAGCAAAAATCGTCGCAAACCGTGTCATTCCGAACTTGTTTCGGAATCTGTTCATTAAAGAGGCTGAAACTCGTTCAGCACGAAAAATTTCATTTTCAACTTTCCGTTTTCCGTTTTCAACTTTCATCTTTCACCTCCATTACAAATCCCAGATGAGGCCGAGGCTTATTCGGCTCTTGTACTGGCAGTCGTTCTCGCTTCCGTCAAGCTCGTTCAGAAGATAGCAGCGGTGAGTTGACATGTCGTTCTCCTCGTCCCATCTTCTGAGCGTGTAGTTGTTGTCCGTGTACGGGAACATGCTGTATGTGAAGTGCGTCCAGAGCCTTGGGTGACCCGGAAGCGGAAGTTTCTTGAGCGAGAATCCGAGCGCGAACGCGGCAGGAACGATTGTGTCGCTGTCCGTTTTGTCGCTTCTGATTACTGAGCCGAACGTTACGTTCAGAGTGTCCGTGATGTCGGAATTGAGCATGATTGAGTGGTATGTCATCGTAAGTGGATAGCCCGAGCCGTTTGTCCAGCCGCCGTAGCTGTTCTTGAGCGCGTAGTCGAATGTCGTTTTCTTTACGAACGGAATCGCGTCGTCCGTAGTGATTTCAATTCCGATTTCGTCAACGCTCGTTATGAAATGCTTGTCCGCATCCTGATTTTCCGAGAGCTTGTCGAAATTGAGAACTCCGTAAAGCCCGACCTCCATATTCTTTCCGAGGAGGTTCGAAAAATTGAGGTCTGCATAAGGCTCCGTCCTGAATTTTAAAGCTCCTTCATAGTTGAATCCGTTTCCGTTGCTTGAGTCGTCGTCGAACACATAATTGAATCCCTGGTCGAGTCCGATTACGAGCGGAAGTTTCTCAATGCCGAATGATTTTTTCGCGTCGAGCTGCGTCGTTGCCGTGTTCGCGTTGATGTCGTCGTAATATTCTCCGTCGCTTCCCCAAACTGAATTCACGTTTTTACCCGCAAAGCTCTGCATCAAACTTGCGTTCCATGTGTCATCTTTCCACGAAGCCCTTCCTGCAAACGCCATCGTGTCACTTCCGAGTTTCAGGTCGCCTGTTCCGAACGTGCCCAAAAGATGAGCCTCAACCTTGAGATTTTCGATTGGGTTCACTGCAATGTAAGTCGAGAACGCGTTCGTGTTCGTCCTGTTGTAGAAGAAGAGCTGCTCTTCCGTGGACGAGCTTCCGAACGTGAGCATGAATTCTGCGAAGTCCTTGTATTTCACTCCGAGCCAGTCGTAAGTTCCGTAAGAGCCGATTTGGTCGCTGAAACCGAAGAGAGCGTCGATTTTGAAGTCGCCGAACTGCTGAATCTTCGCTCCGTTCTTGAGTTCCGTGTAGCCGCCCCAGTCCTTGTAGTCGATTACGTTGTAGATTCCGTCGAAGTTGCTCATTCCGCTGTCCTTTCCGACATCGCCGTAGCCGAATTTCGCGATTGCATACGGGGTCGTAAGGTTCACGCCCATTTTATTGAAGCAGCCCAAGCCCTCGTCGTTTCCTTTTTTGAACGGTGAGGAGAACATTTCAAGGACAGACTGGAATCCGTCGCCCCAAGTCACGTCCGGGACGTTCGCCGCGTAGGTGTTCTCCTGATAGAGCGTCTTGTCGAAATTCAGAACTGAAATCTCGGAAGAAAGGAAGACATTCTCGCTCACCTTTCCCCAGAACCACCAGTTCGCCTCGGTTTTCCAGTGCGCGTTGTCGAACTCGTATCCCTTTTTCGTGTGGTCGGAAACGTTTCTGATTAAAGATTCGCTCACGCCCTGAGTTTCAATCCAGACTCCCATTTTTAGGTCTTTGAACGGGCCCGCCGCCGTTGGTGCTGAATCCGCTGCCGCATTTGCGTTTCCGGCATTCGAATCCGAGATTGCGTTTTTCAAATCTTCGTTCAGCGGAACGACAAATCCGTCATCAGCTTCCTGAGCGAAAAGCGAGGACGCAAAAAGTGCCGTGAACAGAAGAATATATTTCGTTTTTTTCATATTTCCTCCAATTTTTTGTTATTTCTACTCAACTTTTACAAGCTCGATGTCGTCGAAGTTGCCCCAGCAGTCGGGATTCGTGTCGAGGTAGATTCCGACCGTGACCTTTCCGTTCGTGACAGGGACTCGGATTTTGTACTTCTTCCAGACGTTCCAGCCCTCGTTCGTGATTTTCGCCGTCACCTGCTTTTTCGTTCCGTCGAAGTTTGCCGCGAAAAGCCTTATGTTGTTCTCTCCGCCGCCGCCCATCGCCCAGAGCGAAAGCTCGTAAGTTCCGTTCGGCACAGCGATTTCCTGGCTCAAGATTGATTTGAACCCGCTTGAAAGCCAGTATTTGTAGGTGAATTTTCCCGAGTGCGCGTTTCCTTTGTTGTTCTCCATGAAAGATGCCGCGGAAGAGCCGTTCAGCTTCCATTTGCCCAATTTTCCGCTTTCGAACGAAGGGTCTTCAATCACGTTCTGCCTGTTCGAGACGTTCACAATTGCTTTTGCCTTGAAACTCTGGTTCGGAATCGTTCCCCCGACTGTGACTTTTCCTTCTTTCTGGTTTTTCCAGTCGATTTTGTCCCATTCCACGTCCACGAGTTTTTCGCTGTCGTTCGTGAAAACAGCCTTCACTTTTGAAGGAAGAGCCGGAATTTCGCCGGGCTTCGTCGTGATTTCAATTTCCTCCGCGAGTTTGTACGGAGTGAATCCGCTGCCATTTTTGGCACTTCCGCCCCAGACATTTTCAACTTCACCAACGCCCGAAACAAGATTGTAAGTTGCGAGTGACGGAAGAACTTTTCCGTCGAAGCTGAACAGAGCCTGATTTTCCCAAGTGTTTCCTTCCGTCGCCGAAAGGTTCGCGCCTTTCCAGAGAATCGAGTCAGCTTCCCAATAGAAGACTCCGCATCCGCCCTTCACGCTTGCGACCGCCGCGATTATGTCCCTTAGTTCCGTCGCCTGTCCCTGAACGCTCGGGACGTATCCGTTTTCTGCGTCCGAGTAGACCTGGAAGACGTTTCCCTGAAAGTCGCCGTTCTCCTCCGTGAATGCGTATGCTGTCTCGACGACGGCCATTTCTTTTCCGTAGCGTTTCGCGCACATTTCCATGTTCGCCTTCAAATCCGCCATTGAGCCGTGCCAGTACGGATAGAACGAAAGACCGATGATGTCGTAGTCGATGTTTGATTTTTTCACGTTGTCGAAAATGTATTTGTACAAGTCCTGCTTTCCGCCGTCGGCAAGGTGAATCACGATTTTGATTTTGTCGCCGCCCTTCGCAGTTCGAACGCCTTTCGATGCGCGGTCGAGAAGGCGCATGAATTCTTTCATTCCGCCGATTTTCGCGTTCTTGTCGTCGCTCCAGGTCTGACCGATTGGCCACATGAATCCCGAATTCAGCTCGTTTCCGATTTGCACGGAATCAGGGGTTGCTCCTTCCGCCGTGAAACGGTCGATTGTCTCGCGCGTGAATTTCTCGACAGTCTCCTCAAGCTGCTTTGCGGAAAGATTTTTCCAGTCCTGCGGCATGTATTGTTTTCCAGGGTCTGCCCAAAAGTCTGAATAATGGAAGTCGAGCATGAATTTCAGTCCGGCCGCCTTGATTCTCTTTGCTATTCTGAGGTCGGTCTCAACCGTGTTGTCTCCGCCTCCCCTCTTCTCGCCTTTCTTCGCCACGACTTTTCCGTTTTTGTCGCGCTGGTCTTCCTCGTAGGTCGGATTGTTCCACAATCGGATTCGCACATAATTCACGCCGTGGTCTTTCAGGATTTTGAAGATATCCTCCTCTTCTCCGCGTGCGTTGTAAAATTTTCCGCCGGTCCTCTCAATCTGGTCAATCATCGAAATATCGACGCCTTTCATGAAATCCTCGCGGAGTCCGTCAACCTTCTCCACCGTGATTTTCTGCTTTACGGCCTCGCTTTGCTTTGCGGTGACGGCAAAACAAGACGCGCAAATCACGGAAGCAATAAGCGCGCTTCCTATTTTTCTTTTGAGCATGGAACACCCCCATTTTTTAATTGTGCAATCGGTTGTACAAATTATGCAACCGATTGCATTGAGTTGTCAATAAAACGAAACTTAAAGTGAAAAATTCAGCCTGTCCGGAATCACAGTGAAAAATCGATTGTCCACTATTTGAAAAATCGCCCTATAATTTATGTTTACAAATTAAAACTTGTGAGGTTCGGTTTGCTAAGGATTTTTTATTCGCTTGATTTCGACATCCTTTTTCAGAAGATGGCTTTTGTGATGGACGGCGCGTGGGATTGTCCGTTTGACCCGCCGACTGTTATTTTTCCAGACGGAAAAGTTGAGCAGTGGTTCAAGATAAACTGGATGAGGAAGAACGGCGGGCGCGTCCTTATGAACATGAAAAGCGACCGGATTGAGAATTTCCTCTATTCGACGCTCGCTTCTTCTCTTGGACCGGGCGAGAGATGGTATGACGTTCTTGAAGCGGAATTCTTACGCAACAGGATTATGACAAAGCTCGTCTCGGACGACGGCGGAATGAAATATTACGAGAACCCGGTTTTTTCTGCCGTTCGCCGCTATATCACGGACGAGAGCGGAAACGTCGATATCGTGCGCCTCTACGATTTCTCGTACTCGATGGCGGACATCTTCCTTGAATACGAGAATTCCCGCTCGACGGAATTTGTGAGCGCGTGGCGTAACGGAAAGCGTTTTTTTGAGTCGGAAGACGAAAATGTATCTTCTGACGAAAATTGGCAGATGAAGCTTTACAGGGACTGCGTTGGCGACTGCGACAAAGCCGGGAAGATTTCGCTTGCTGTCCTTGCGGACAAGATTTTCTCGGACGAAAAAAAAATCGGAAAATCAAACCGGAAAATAATCATCTTCGGTTTCAGCGGAATGGGGCAGCTTTACAGGAATCTCCTCAAAAAAATCTCGGAAGAAAGCGGAATGGAAATTTCCGTCTTCATTCAGGCTTCTTGTTCTGAATCTGCCTCGGAAAAAAACGGAAACCCGCTCCTTGAAAAATGGGGCGAGGAAGGAAGGCTGAACCTTTCGCTTTTCGCGGAAAATCCTTCAAAAAGCGAAAATATAATTTGCGAGCGGGTTACTGCGGTTTCTGAATCGCAAAATGAAATTCCTCAAAAAGAAAAATGCGATTCCAAAACGGTTCTTCAGGTCGTGAAAGAAAAAATCGAATCCGGCGACGGAAATCCTGTTGCACGCTCTCTTGATTCGTCGCTTTCGGTAAGCAGGTGCGCGAGCCGTCTACGCGAAATTGAGGACGTGCACTCTAAAATCTGCTCGATAATCGCAAACGCAAACGCAAACGCAAATTCAAATGCGGATTCCGATTCAGAATCGGTTGTAAAATATTCGGACTTCCTCGTGGTCGCCCCTGACATCGAAAAATACCGCGTGCCGATTTTGCAGGTGTTCTCAAGCGGCGGCGACGGATTCCCGCGGATTCCGTGCGTCATCGCGGACTATTCGAGCGCGAATTCTTCGACGGCAGAGGCGCTTGAGATTCTTTTGTCGGTTCTCGAAAAGGATTCGCTTCGTCGAGCGGATTTTTTCAGTTTGCTTCGGAATCCTGTCGTGCAGAGCTGTCGCGGAATCACGGACGAGGACGTTGCCGCGTTCTCCGCTTGGGCTTCTTCGATGAACGCTTTCAGGGACAGGAACGACGGCGAGAACGAGGTTGAGGAATGGAAGGACGCGGCAAAACGGATGCTTCTTTCCCGCCTCACTGACAGGGCTGTCGGCGAATATCTTCCGTTCTCCGACATCGAAAGCGCGGACGGAGACAGGCTTTTCAAATTCGTCGATGCGATAGATTCCCTAGAAGATTTCAGAAAATCGTTCTCGCTTTCAAAAAACGAAGATTTCGATTCTGAAAAAATGACGGAGCTTTCAAGGAAAATCGAAGGCTGGCTCAAGGTGAGCGACAATGACGACGACGACAAAAACAAGGAACTTTCTGGGGAAAGGAACGTTTTCGCGAAAATAAGGGCCGAGATAAACAGGCAGAGGAGAACTTCAAATGCGTTTGGAGTAAAAATGAATTCCCGCGGATTTTTCTTCGCGCTTCTCGACTCGGCTTCGTCCGCATCCGGGAATTCGAGCGAGAGCCTTACTGGTGGCGTCACTTTCCGCTCGCTGAACCCTAACTGCATTGTTGGCGCAAAGCACGTTTTTTTCATCGGCATGGATTCCTCTTCTTTTCCCGGAATCGACAGGGAAAGTGAATGCGACCTTCGTAAGCGTTCGGGCTGCTCTGTTGTGGGCGACGAGTCTGTCACACGGCGGAACAAAAACGCATTTCTCTGCTCGCTGATGGCGGCGAAAAAATCGTTCCATGCAAGCTACGTCCACCGCGACCTGAAAAAGGACGAGGACTTTTACAGGGCGCAGGTTCTGAACGACCTTTTCTCGTTCGTGCTCGGCTCTTCTTCAAAAATCGAGGATGCCGAGAAGGAGCTTTCGATTGACGAGAAACGTGGCTGGAGCGAGCTTTTCACCAAGCGCGGATTTCGGAACAAGCGGAATTTCCTGCGCCTTTCGGATTCGTCCTTAGAGGATTCCGAGGAAGAAAAGACACTTTCGCCTGCAAATGAAAGTTCCGAGCTTCCTGAAAAAGTTTCGGTCTGGCAGCTCAAGCAGTTCCTGACAGACCCGTTCGTTTTCGGCGCGAGCGGCATAATGAACACCGACGAGGACGACTCTTTCGAGGAGACTTTTGAATTCGAGCCTGTCGCCCTGAACGCGCTCGAAAAATCTTTCGCCCTGAAAAAACTTGTCTGGTCGATTCTCGAAAATCCGGATTCGGATTCAGAACGAAATTCGAAAAATCCAGCAGAAAAAATCGAATCTATGGTGGAAAAACTTTCGGGCGAGATGAAAAGCATGAATATTTTACCCGACGGCGTTTTCGGCAAAGTTGCGTTCAGCGACGTTACGGAATGCGGAAAGTCAGTTGCCTCTCTCGTCCTTTCAGACTGCGCTTCCCTTCCGTTCAATTTTGACTGCAACACGGAGCTTTCCCTTGAGACAAAATCGGGGAACCGATGGCGGCTTTCAGCGCGTCATCAGCCGTTCGCGTGGTCGGAAAATGAAAACGGACAGAAGAAACTCACGATTATCGACGTTTCGAATTCGAAAAAGATTTCGCTCGACAAATTTCTCTCTCCGTATCTTTCCGCTCTTTCCCTGATTGCGAAAAACAAAATCGAAAATTGCGAGGTATTGATTAAAATCTATCATCCGTCTGAAAAAAATCCCGCATTCGCGACGTTCGATTCAAAAAAGTTCGAACTTGATTTTGCAAAGGCGGAATCTCTTCTGAACGAGATGTATTCGCTTGCGTTCGAGGAGAAATACAGGAAATGCGTTCCGCTTGAACTTTTCGGAAAGGAAATCGACAGCCTTTATGCGCTGAAGGATGCGCTTCTTAATCAGAACGGCGCGTGGCAGTATTTCCCGAAAAAATATATGTTCGACGTTTTCAAGGACATCGGCTTCTCGTTCGATGACTTTGAGAAGAGTGACGAGGAAATGTCGGTCTGGGACAGGAACGTTGTTCAGCAGTCGCATCTTGTCGAAAGCATTTTGAAAAAATAGGCGGTGGCGGATATGGAATCAGCAAAAACTTCAGCTTCAACAAATTCAACTTCTCAAATAGAAGAATTCAGCATAGGAAAATTCAATCCCGACGAGAATCTTTGCATTGTGGCTTCGGCGGGAACGGGAAAGACGTACACGATTCAGTCAATCGTCTGCGAAATGCTCAGGCGGAAGAACCGTGACGGGAAAATGAACGCGCTTTCCGACATCCTGATTGTCACTTACACGGAAAAGGCGGCGGAGGAGCTCAGGGACAGAATCCGCTCAAAAATCCAGCGCGTAATCGACGAAAATGATTTTGTAGAAAGCGGAAAATACGCTTCCGTTTCGGAACAGAAGGAGAATTTCATTTTGCAGATGGAAGAAATCTCGTCATCTCCGATTTTCACGATTCACTCGTTCTGCCAGAGGACGTTGGAAGAATTTTATTTTTCGGCGGAAAAGCCAAGAAAGCTTTCTCTCGTTGACGACTCCGAGATTTCGTCTCTCCTTGACGAGTGGATTCGCGACGAGCTGCCAGCGGACTGCGAAAACGGCGAACTCTTCTCTCTTGCGCTCTCGGTTCTTTCGGCGAGCGTCGTCGATACAATCAAGACGAAGCTTTCCGCCGCCGTCAAAAAGTTTTACCTGGACGGGAACGGAAACGAAGTCCCAAAAATCATCAAGATCGACAAAGATTCCGGCGAAAAACAGCAGTTATTCCTGGATTTTTCACTTGAGGATTTCAAAAATATTTTTTCCGCTGCCGTTCCAGAAAACCTTTGCGCGTTCCTTTCTGTGTGGAACAAAATCAGCGGAAGCGAAGAGAAAATCAGCGGAAACGAAACGGAAATCTTTTACGAAAAGCTTTCGGAACTCAAGAAATATGCGGAATTCGGCGGAAGCGATTTCAACAAAAATGACATCGAGAAATTCAAAAAGCTTTATGACAGCATCGATTCTTACTTGAAAAGCGGAAGGTTCCTTGATTTTTTCGACGGAAGAATAAAAAACGCAAAGGCGAATTCAGAGTCTTTCAGTGAAATTTTTTCGTATTTCTCTGAACTGAAGGCGAAACTTGCTGTAATTTCGGCATTCCGTGAAAGCGCAAAATCATTCCTCGTCTCGAAAATCTGCACGGATAACCTTCAAAAAATCTACTCGGAATGGATTTCCTTGAAAGCGTCGCAGAAAATGCAGAGCTACGACGACATGATAAGGAGCGTCCGCGAGGCAGTCGTCAAAAAAGACTCTCTCCTTCTTCTCAACCTTCAAAAAAAATACCGCTACGGAATCATCGACGAATTCCAGGACACGAACAGAAGGCAATGGGACATTTTCAGAAGGATTTTTCTTTCGGAGGGGCATTCGATTGTGGTCGTGGGCGACCCGAAGCAGTCGATTTATTCGTTTCAGGGCGCGGACGTGAAAGTTTTCGGTGACGCGGTGAATGAGATTTCTTCGTCCGCCAACGGAAAAATCATGTGCCTTTCCACGAACTTCCGCTCGACTAAGCCGATGATTGAGGCCTGCAACCGTCTTTTCGAAAAAAAAGGCGGAAACTTTGCGGAAGAGAATAATTTTTTCGCAGGGCAGAACATCGGTTTTGAAGGTTCCTCGTCCCCGAAAATCCAGCCCGAAAAACTCCCTGCCGAATATTTCGATAGCGAAATCGGAAAATGGCGCGGGACGGAGCCGTTCTTGATTATGAAAGGCGACGACGGATTCGAAAACAAGAAGAGTCTTGAGAAGAGAACCGAATTCGCAAAATTCGCAGTTTCGTTCATCAGCGATGCGTGCAGTTTTGCAGGAAATTCCGAACAGGAAAAAACGAAGCTTCAGGTGTTTGAGAAATACACGGACTCGGACGGAAAAGAAAAAACTCGGCTGAAGAACGTCTCTTTCTCGGACTTTACGGTTCTTGCGCGGACGAAGGGCGAGATGGCGGAGATAAAGCAGGAGCTTTCGCGAGCGGGAATCCCGTACTCGCACTACAAGGAGTCGAATCTCTTTCTGGGGACTGAATGCGCGCACTGGATTTCCGTTTTCAATGCGATTGCGGCCGAGGATTTTTCGGGAATGAACAACCGCATTTTAAAAGAAGCTCTGCTCACCAAGTTTTTCGACGTGAATCTTTCTGAAATCGACGACAAGAAATTCAACGAGGCTGACAACGAGGAGCGGAACATCATCATCGGCTGGCACAAATGCGCACAGGGCAGGCAGTGGTCGCTCCTCATGGAAAAAATCTATTCGGAATCGAAAATCGAGGAGAGGCTCTCAAAGCTCGACAAAATGCAGAGCCTCGCAAAATACAGGCAGATTGGCGACTACGCGGCCGAATATCTCTACAAGAAAAACTGCTCCGTGAGCGACCTTTCGCGTCATCTTTCGCGTCTTGCCGCGTGCTCGTCAGGCGACGACGAGGACTCGAACATTGTCGCAATCGGAACGGATTTCGACTGCGTGAAAATCATGACGATTCACGCTTCAAAAGGCTTGCAGTTCCCGGTCGTGATTGCTCCGTGCGGAATTTCCGAGAGAAAAACGAACAACGACGTTTACTCGTATCATGTCGAACAAGATGCCGACTCAGATGAAAATCAGCATTCTCTTCCTGTTCTGAGCTTTTTCGATTCCGAGAAGTCAAAGAAACTTTCCAGCAACGAACTTTCCGAGGAAACGCACAGGCTTTTCTACGTCGCATACACCCGCGCGGAATCGCTTCTCGTCCTTCCGCCTGCTGTCACGGAAGATTTCATCAACGAGAACATCAGATTCATGAAAGAAAATTATCCGTCGCTCGTCCGCGAGGTTGAATTCGATTCAAAATCTTATTCAGTGAAAAGCGTGAAGGAAAACGTTCAGAAAATCATCGAGGGATTGCGGAACAAAAATAATTCTGAACAGGACGAAAAGCC
>JAFXSM010000033.1 GCA_017525605.1 Treponema sp.
AAATCCAGAATTCGATAAAGAGCGTGAAGGACGGTTCGGAGAAGATGAACGAAATCGGTCAGACGCTTGCCGACAGCATGAACGACACTGCCGCAGCCGCAAATCAGATTACAGCGAACATCGATTCTGTGAACAGGCAGGTCATGCAGCAGAGCGACAACGTGCGCGACGCTTCCGAGTCAGTGAACCTAATCAACACGAATGTGAATTCGCTCATCAATAGCATTCAGACTCAGTCGTCGAGCCTCATCGAGTCGTCTTCTGCAATCGAGCAGATGGTCGCGAATATCCGTTCCGTCACGAACATCCTTCTGAAAAACTCGGAGACAATCGGTCGGCTTGAGAATTCTTCCGAGTCAGGACGCGAGAGCATCAAGAATTCAGTTGAGTCGACGAAAAAAGTCATGGACCAGTCGAAAACGCTTCTTGAGGCTTCGAAGGTCATTCAGAATATCGCGTCGCAGACAAACCTTCTGGCTATGAATGCCGCAATCGAGGCTGCTCATGCTGGCGAGGCGGGCAAGGGATTCAGCGTCGTCGCGGACGAAATCAGGAAGCTTGCGGAGGACTCGAACAAGCAGGGCAAGACGATTACGAGCAACCTCAAGGAAGTTTTGTCGAGCATCAAGGACGTTGCGGACAGCGCGGAACTCATGCAGGGAAAATTCAACGAGATTTACGAGCTTACGCAGGACGTTGCGCGTCAGGAGCTTACGATAAAGAGCGCGATGGAAGAGCAGAGCGAGGGCGGCGGTCAGGTTCTGGAAGCAATCAAGCAAATCAACGAAATCACCGTAAGCGTTCAGCAGGGCGGAGACGATATGCAGCGTGCTTCCGAAATCGTGTTCCAGAAGATGAAGAATCTGTCGCGCCTCACAAGCGAAATCACGTCGAGTATGCAGGAGATGTCTATCGGAATCGAAAGCATCAACTCTTCGATGAACTCGTGCAACGACATGACGCATCAGAACACAGACGCAATCGACTCGCTCACAAGCGAAGTTGATAAGTTCAAAATTTAATTCGTATGTCAAAAAATGAATCGGTAAAGCTTTCGGAAAAGGAATCAGAGCGGCGGAAGATGATGTTGGACGGGGATATGCTCAAAGTCCTCGTCACAATCGCGCTGCCGCTCGTGTTTTATAATTCAATCGGACAGATTTTTCAGCTTGTCGACACGTTCATTGCGGCGAACATGAGCGCGAATGTCGTTTCGACGGTCTCGTTCGTGGCGCAGGTCGATAAAATGCTCATGGCAATCGGCAGCGGTCTTTCGATTGCAGGCGGAGTCATGATTGCGCGCACTTTCGGCTCCGGCGACATGGACAGGGTGCGCACTCAGATATCGACGCTTTTTTTCATTGCAATCGGAATCGGCGCACTGATTCTGCTCGTCATGATTCCGCTCATGTATCCGTTCCTTCGTTTGATGAAAATGCCCGAAGAGCTGATTGGGCAGGGGACTGTGTATTCGTGCCTCGTCGTCGCAAGCGTCATTTTTCAGTTCATAAACACAATCTATTTTTCGATTCAAAAATCAAAGGGCAACACGAAAATCATCATGTGGGGAAATCTCCTCGTTCTGACCGTAAAAACGTCGATGAACATTCTCACGATGATTCTCATAAAAAACGGAAAAATTCAGAACGAGAACGGAATTTATTTTCTTCCGGTCGCAACTCTTTTCTCGCATTTTGTCTTGACTGTCATTGCTATGAAGGATTTCACGTCGAAAAAAAATCCGTTCAGGATTTCGCCAAAAAATTGCGAATTTAAAAAAACGCTGATTTTTCCGCTTGTTTCGCTCGGTTTTCCCGTGTTCCTCGAAAAATTCATAATGGCGTTCGGAAAATCAATCGTGAACGCGCTTTGTGCCGGCTTCGGTCCAACGGTCGTCGGCGCGTTGGGTGTCAGTGACAGGATTTGCGGAATGGCGACGAATCCGATATCGGGCTTTCAGGAAGCCGAGTCGAGCCTTGTGTCGAACAATCTCGGAAACAAAAATGTGGACAGGGCACTCGGATTTTTTTACAGGACGCTCGTCCTGAACATGATTTTTACGGTCACGGTTTTTGTGATAACGGGAATCCTTAAAAATCAGATAATCGGTGCGTTTGCAAAAGACGATGTGGCGTTTGCTTCTGAAATCGACGCGATTTATTTCTACGAAAGGCTCGATACGATTTTGATTTCGGTGAACACGAGCGTGATGGGGCTTTTGTACGGATTCGGAAAGACTCGGATAACGATGTTCCTGAATCTCCTCCGGCTTTTCGTTTACAGGATTCCGTCTCTTCTGCTTTTCATGAAAGTTCCGTTCTTTTTCGACAAACTCGGAACTTCCGCGGTTGGGCTTGCAATGCTCATTTCGAATTCGTTCGTGGGTCTGACAGCGGGAATCGTCGCGTTCGTATTCATCAGAAAAATCCGTTCGATGAACAAAAAACAAAATCAAAATCAAAATCCGCATGATTAACCGACTATTCTGAAATTTGATATAATTCACGCAGAGAGTAAGACTATGAGTGAACCGAAGACTTTTGATGTAAGGACAAACATTTCTGAATTTAATCCGGACGTTTTGGAAGAGGAATTTTTCAAGGCATTCCCGAGATTCAGTGCTGATGAGCGTGCTGAATTTTCAAAGGCGTGGAAATTTCTTGTTGAAAAAACTCTCAATATTACGAGAAGCTGCGGAAAACCGTACATTCTGCATCCGATGCGCGTCGCTGCCCTTCTTGCCGATGCGAATATGGATATGGATTGCGTCATCTGCGGTATTCTCCATTCGATTTTCGAAATCTACGATGAGAACATGAACCAGAAAGTGAGCGTCGAGGAAGTCGAGAATCTTTTCGGGAAGACTGTCACCAGAATCGTTTTGGACACTTCAAAAATCACTTCGCTGAAAATCAACTCCAAGACAATCCAGCAGGCGGACTCAATCAGGAAAATGCTTTTCGCGATGATTGACGACGTTCGCGTCATTCTCGTGAAGCTAGCTGACAGGCTCGACCGAATGAGGAACCTGAAGGCAATCGAGCCGAAAAAGCAGCGTCTTGTTGCGGCTGAGGTAATCGACATTTGGGCACCGCTTGCTGACAGGCTCGGAATGCAGTCCGTGAAATCCGAAATGGAAGATTTGTCGCTCAAATATTCGAACCCGGACGGTTTCCAGCAGATAAAAAAACTCGTCTCGCAGAAGAAGGACGAGCGCGCCGCATACCTTGAGAATGCAGTGAACAAAATCAAGGAGCAGGCTGAAAAAAACAACATCAAAATCGAAATCACGGCTCGCGCGAAGCATTTCTATTCGATTTACCAGAAAATGCGGAAAAGAAACAAGGGCGCGGACGAGCTTTTCGATTTGCTCGCGCTCAGAATCATCTGCCACACGAACAGCGAATGTTACACACTCATCGGAATCGTGCACGGTTTGTGGAAGCCGATGGACGGGCGTTTCAAGGATTACATTGCGATGCCGAAGTCGAACGGCTACCAGTCTCTGCACACCACGGTCGTATGCGACGGAAAGCCGCTTGAGATTCAGATTCGTACCGAGGCGATGCATAATCAGGCGGAGCACGGCGTGGCTTCGCACTGGCTCTACAAAAAGGGAATGAACCACGACAAAGTTGACGTGAATTCGCTCGCAATTTTCAACCAGTTGCAGAATCTGAAAAACGAGAATCTCACCGACGAGAATTTCTTTTCTCAGCTGAAGGGCGAGCTTCTCGGCGACGAGATTTTCGTGTTCACTCCGAAAGGCGATGTCGTTCAGCTTCCTGCAGGCTCGTGCGCAATCGATTTTGCATATCACGTTCATTCCGCTGTCGGCGAGAAAATTGTCGGGGCAAAGGCGGACGGAAAAATCATTCCGATAAACACTGCGCTCAAGAACACGCAGATAATCGAAATAATCACGAATCCGCAGGCGCACCCTACGGAGAGCCAGCTCAAAATCGTCAAGACCTCAAAAGCTAGGCAGAAAATCCATTCGTGGCTTGTCGCAAACGACCCGAATTTCGTTGACAAGGCCGCGGAAGCCCAGCGTGCTGCCGACATTGCCGCGAACAACGACAAGGCAAGGGTGATTCAGGAAGAGAAGAGGCGGCATCCGCGCAAGAAGGAAGGGCTGAATCTTTCGAAACTGATGTCGGAGCATTACACCGGGAAAATCAAAATCGAGAACACGAAGAACGTCCTCTACACGCTTGCAGGCTGCTGCCAGCCGAAAGTCGGCGACCTGATAATCGGCTATTCGAGCAAGAACAAGGGCATCATGATACACCGCGCCGACTGCCTCACGTTCCTCCGAATCCCGAACATCGAAAACCGCATCGTCGAAGTCGAATGGGAACCGAGAGAGAAGAGGGAAAACTGAAAATTGAGAGCTGAAAGTGGAAAGTTGAGAATTTCCAATTTCCAGCATTTTCAATAAAGTATCAATTTTGTTTCGACAGACTCGTTTTCCGTATCCACTGTGACAAGCCGAAACGCATTGTTGAACGCGAGTGACGGCGTTACCGACTCTTTCCATGTGCCGTAGTCGAACGTCATATTTTTGTGGGCGTGTCCTTCGAATACGTGCTTGACGTTGTGCTTCTGGAACAATGTCAGCATGATATTCCGCTCCAGTGTGTCCTGGATTATGTACTGTGCGTTTCCGCCTGCATAAATCGGGTAGTGCGTGAATACGAGCTTCGGGGTGCCGTCGGCAGCGAATTCTTTTTTGACTGCGGTTCGCTGTTTTTCTCCGAATGTTCCGTTCGCGCTGTCGAGGACGTAAAAGCTCCATTCTTTTCCGCCCGGATTTTTCACGGAGAATTTGTATGCGGATTTGTACGGATAGACTCTCTCTTTGAATTCAGCCCAGCCGTTGTTGTACAAATCGTGGTTTCCGATTGTCGAATAGAGCATGAAATTTGAAATTCCGGCTTCTTCCGCCACGCTCTTCATTTTTGACGCAAATCCGTTGAATTCTTCGTATTCGCTTGCGTGTCCTCCGTCTGCGTTGTCCCCGAGCGAAATCGCAAAAAGCGGACGTTTGGAGACATCCTCGGATGAAAGCTGATTCCTGAACCATTCGAGGAATGCGTCGATTCTGTGGTCCGCTAGTACTGCGCCGATGTGAACGTCTGTCATCACTATGAAGCTGTATTTTTGGGGAGAATTGAACACGGTCGTGTCAGGCGAGTCTGTTTCCGAAAGCGAATCGATTGTTGCCGCACGGGATTCAACGGATTCCTCCTCGAATTGCAATAAATACACTCCGTAATTGCATGATTCAAAAGAAAAAGACAGCAGTGCGAGTAATGAAAGAAGCGTTTTTTTCATGGCAGTTTTTATCATCTTTGTCAAAAGAAATATCCGAAAGTAAGCTTGAATTGGATTCCGCTTATGTACGGTGCCGTTGTGAACTGGTCGGCGAATTTGATTTCGAATTCGCCGCCAGCCTGAACATTGTTCCCGTATTGGTCTTTGAAAGTGTATGCCGCCCCGAAATCGTAAATCGGAGAGATGAAAAGCGGGTAACGGTAGGAATTGTGCGAGCCGCATTTCAAATATGTGCAAAGCCCGTTCTTCCACATTTTCTCAAAGTCGAATGTCAGAACGAACGTCCTGTCCCAGATGTAGCCCGTGTAATCGTAAATCGCATCGACCTTCGTTCCCTTGAAGCCGTATCCGCCCTGCATTTTGAACGAGAATCCGCAGTCGCAGTCAACCGAAAAGTCGGTGCTGATTATGAAATCGTTCTCCGTTGCGATTCCCGTCTGCCTCTGCAAATGGTAGATTCCGCTCAGACCGAGCGACAGTTCCTTCCTCTTCGTGCGGAACCTCAGCTGGTTCGGAATGTACGAAGCCCCGAAAAAAATGTCGAAAATGTCCAGGTTGATTTGCGTTCCTGCGACCGTCTTTATGCAGTTCCAGTCCAGCCCGTAGTCGAACGCGAAACTAGCGAGCTGCCCCTCGGCACCCTTGTCGGCAGCATAACTGAAATTGAAATGCGTTGACTGGGAAGGGCGGTCGAGCGCGTATGCTGAAAATGCAAGAAGAATTGCGTAAATCCAGAATACCGTGAACTTTTTCATATGCGTTTTCTCTCCGAAAAATCAATCCGAAACTTTATCTGCCGGTGTCCCTGATTTTGCCTTCGACGAAATCCTCGTCTTTCATTCTGACGAGCGTGCCTTCTTCGATTTCAAGCGGCGTGTAAATCGCGCAGTCGTGGTCGGCGTTCACCCAGTCGAGCTTTTCGCCGGTCTTCGGGGTGACGAATTCGTATTCGCTGCCTTTCACGATTTTTGAGAGAATCGTCGGCGAGATGATTTCGAGGTCGGAGCCTGAATCGATTTTGTTCAGCGCGTTCAGGTTGTAGACTTTCCAGCCCTCTCTTTTCGTTACCGTGCGGATGACTTTTTCCGGGTGGTTCTCAAGGTCGCGGAGGACTGCGGCTTTTGCTGACGGGTGCATCGCGTCGATTTCCGCATTGCGGTCTGCAACGAGCTTCTCTCCTGCCGCAAGGACTTTTTCGGTGTCGGCTTTGCTTTCGATAGTCGCCGCAAGAATGTATGGCGAGTCCGACGCACCGATTGTCGTCTTGTCGGCATCTCCCCTGTTGTAATAGAATCCCGTCGTGCTTTCCCTGTGCGCGACTTCGCCGAGGGCTTCCATGAACGGACGAGCCTCTTCCTCCGAAATCTTTCCGTCGAGCGCGTCGAGTGCCTTTCTGTATGCGCGTGCGACCATCGCAACGTAATAGACCGACTTCATTCTTCCCTCGACTTTGATTGCGTCAACGCCTGCGTCGCGCATGTCCTTCAGGTTGTTTATCATGCACAAGTCTTTCGACGACAGAACTGCCGTGAAATCGTCGCCTTCGAACACCGGGAAGAATTCTCCTCTCCGTTGATGTTCCTCAAGAGTGAGGATTCCAGACTGCGCGATGAGTTTCGCGTCCGCTTCCGTGAGCTTTCCGCCTTTCTCGTTGAGTTCCATAAGCCTGAGTTTGTTCTCCGCCGATTTCTGAGTTCCAACGTCGAAATCCCATCTGCATGTCTGCGAGCAGAATCCTGACTGAGCCGAGCGTCCTGTGAGATACGCGCTCATGAGGCATCGTCCTGAATATGCGATGCACATTGCTCCGTGCGCGAAACATTCAAGCTCCATTTCCGGGACAGCATCTTTTATCTGCCTGATTTCTTCGAGCGAAGTCTCACGTCCGAGCACGACGCGCTTGAAGCCCAAGTCGCGGTACATCTTCACAGCTTCCTTGTTCATGCACGAAGCCTGTGTCGAAAGGTGAAGGTGCGTTCCAGGGAATTCTTTCTGCAAAAATCTTACGATTCCCAAATCCTGAACGATGAACGCGTCAATCGGATACTGGTGGAAATAGTCGATGTTCTTGTAGAACTGCTCCAAGTCGTGGTTGTGGAATGCGATGTTCAATGCGCAAAAAAGACGCTTCTTTGGGTATTTCTTTTTCAGCTCGATGACTTTTTTGTATTCGTCGTCATAGAAATTGTCGGCTTTTATTCTGAGCGAGAAACGCTTGAGTCCGATGTACGCTGTGTCTGCTCCGTAATTGTATGCGTAAGTGAGTTTATCAACATTTCCTGCTGGGCAAACGAGTTCCATTATTTTCCCTCCAAATTATTTCCCAAATTATTTTTCTGATTCTTCCAAAGGTTCGTGTGCTTCTATTATATGGTTCACAATTATCTTTCCGATTTTCTCCACTGCGATGTGCGATTCCGAAAGGCAGTCGTCAACGAGCTGGAACAGCGGCATCATGTCCTTCCACACGTCGAGCATACAGTTGATTCCGCCTTTCGTGAGCAGCCTGTCGAATTCGATGCATTCCTCAAGGAACATTTCTTTTTCGCCGCACTGGATGTAAACTGGCGGAAAATTCTTGAATTCGTCAGGACGGGCGAGCGACGGCGACACGAGAGGCGTGTTCCGTTTTTCGACAGTCGCGTAGCTTTCGACGCAGAGCCTCACCGATTCCGAGGTGAAAACTTCGTCGCCGCCTTTTTTCATGCAGAGCTTCGGGTTGTCCTCCGAAACGTCGAGCCACGGACTTAATAAGACGATTCTTGAAATCGACTTCCTGAAACTCGGCTTCAAATTCAGCATGAATCCGAGCGCGATCGATGCTCCGCTTGAGTCAGCCGCAATGATTATCTCCGGCAAATTCGTCTCGAATTCGTCCAAATCATAAAGCTGCGAGGAATATTCGTTGTAGATGCCGGTGAAGACATCCTGCACATCATTCACCGAGAACGGAAACGGATGGCTCGGCGACAAGCGGAATTCCGGCACGACCGCGACGCACGAACACGCATTCGCAAGCGACGACACGAACGACCTGTACGATTTCCTTGACCCCGCGATGAAAGCTCCTCCGTGTATGTAAATCATCAGCCTCTTCTTCGAATACATTTCCGGTCTCAAGATGTCGCATGGGACGTTGCCGTATTTTTTTTCTTCAAGTTCCACGCCGTTCGGCATGTATACTTCGTAAAACTCTTTGTCTATTTTTTCTCTGAATTCTTTGATATCGATTTTTGATGAGAAAAGAAAGCTCCTGAGTCTTTTTATAGCGTTTTGTCTTTCTTTTGATGTGCTCATAACGTCACAATATAGCAAAATTACGTTTTACTTACTATACTATCGCTCTATGCCGATTAAAATTCAGTCAGATTTGCCAGCAAGAAGCATCCTCGAAAACGAAAACATATTCGTTATGACGGAGAAGAGGGCTTCTACACAGGACATCCGTCCTCTGAAAATTGCAATCATCAATTTAATGCCAACGAAGGAAACGACGGAAACTCAGCTCCTTCGCCTTCTCGGAAACACGCCTTTGCAGATAGACATCTCGCTCGTCCGCATGGAGGCTCACGAATCGACCCACACGAGCGGCGAGCATCTCGACAGGTTCTACATTCCCTCGAGCGAAATCTTCCGCCACAAGTACGACGGGATGATAATCACCGGAGCTCCTGTCGAGCAGATGCCGTTCGAGGATGTCGATTACTGGAGCGAATTGTGCGACATAATGGACTACGCCCGCGAGAACGTGTTTTCGACGCTGCACATCTGCTGGGGTGCGCAGGCGGGGCTTTACCACAATTACGGAATCAAAAAGCATTCTCTGGACAAGAAGCTCTTCGGCGTGTTCATGAACCACAAGATTGACAACGGGGAGCCGCTCCTTCGCGGGTTCGACGATTTCTTCCCTGTCCCGACTTCAAGGCACACGACTGTGCACACTTCCGCGATTATGAGGAACAAGACACTGAAAATCCTTGCGGAGAACAGTTGCTCGGAAGTGACTCTCTGCAAGTCTGCCGACAACCGCGAGATTTACATGATGGGTCATCTTGAGTACGACACCGACACCCTCTCGAACGAGTATTGGCGCGACAAGAACAAGAATCTTCCGATTGACCTTCCGATAAACTATTTTCCGAATAATGATGCGTCGAAAAAGCCTTGCAACAAGTGGCGAAGCACAGCGCATTTGTTTTTCTCGAACTGGCTGAATTATTACGTTTATCAGGAGACTCCGTACGAATACACGGAAGATGCGTGGTTTTACACGATATAGAATCAGCTTCAGAAAAGGGAGATTCCAAAGTCGAGTTCGGAATTCGGTTTTTTGAATGTCGGGTTTGTTATGTTTTCTGCTTGAGGCTCTTCTTGTTCTCGTACATCTTTGCGTCGGCACGGCTGAACAGCTTTGCGAATGAGGTGTCCTCTCCCGGAATGAAATCTGTGATGCCGCATGCCACGACGACTCCGCCTTCCGCCCTGTTCTTCTCTATCTGCATCTTGAAATCGGCTTCGAGCCTTTCCTTGTCCTGGTAGTCGTCGCCTGAAAGGAATGCGGTGAATTCGTCGCCTCCGATTCTGTACACCGGGCTGTGCTTGAACGTCTTGCAGATTATCTTTGCGGCTTCCTTGATGATTTTGTCGCCTTCCTCGTGTCCTTTCTGGTCGTTCGTCTTTTTCAGGTTGTTCACGTCGAATACCATAAGCGCGAAGTCCTTCAGGTCGTTGTTCTCGATTCTGCTGTCGAGGCAGCAGATGTCTTCCTGGTACGCGCTTTTGCTTTTGACGGACGTGAGCGGGTCTTTGAACGCCATTCTTCGCGCCGTGATTATTTCCGCTTCCTGAATCTCCTCGATTTTCATCAGCTGCTCAAGCTCTTCCGTCCGCGTCGAAATCTCGGCTTCCGTCACGAACGTGTGTATTATGCATGTGCCGAGCACGAACCCGATTGCGTAGTACGGTAGCATGGGGTATAGCGACTGCAGCACGATGAAGAGCGACATCACTATGCAGAAACCCTCGATTGCAAGGTATCTGTTTTTTATTTTTCCGCTCGCCGTTGCTGTCTCGAAGAACATATAGGCTGCCGTTATGAAGAACATCAGAAACTGGAACAGGTAATTCAGGTCCCTTGCCTTTCCGACCTTGTAGTTCATGTTGTCGTCGAACCAGAACGCAATCGGATAGAAAATATTCAGCGCAAGGACAATCAGCTGTATCACCAGGAATATTCCGCCTG
This sequence comes from Treponema sp., assembly GCA_017525605.1. Taxonomy (GTDB): domain Bacteria; phylum Spirochaetota; class Spirochaetia; order Treponematales; family Treponemataceae; genus Treponema_D. The sequence goes on from JAFXSM010000033.1 coordinate 10,580, forward strand.
TGATTTTCAGGATTTTCAGAAACAGGGTTTTCTTTCGTATGTACTCGACCACGAACTGCGTCCAGACAAGGACGGTGATTGCCATAACTACATAGTAGATTTCTGTCTCGTAGAAAATTGCTGTTTTCAGGTCGAACGCGTACAGGATTTCCCAGAGCATGTCCATTATGTAGTAGAGCATAAGGAAATTCAGGAACCGCCTGTAGAGGTGCAAGGCAGGCATCCTGTTCATGATGTCTTTCTTTAGGAGAATGTTGTAGTTGATTATCGCGTTAATCAAAAACGCCAGTACATCAATGCTTGCATAGTACATCGTTTTCCATTTTAGCACGGTTTTTAAGAAAAATCGAAACGTTTTTAGGCAAATGCCGAATTTTACAATTCAGTGGTATAAACGAGCGGAAGCGAGGTTCCACCTTCAAAAACGGTTGCCGTTGCGCAATTATTTTCTAAGCATTGCGTCGTGGAGGCAACCGTTCACGGCACGAGCTGTCGCTCGTACCTTTTCCTTTGCATTAATTCGACTTTTTGTCTTTCGGCAAAATCAAATTCAATACGATTGCGAGGAGGAATACTGTCGCGACGCAGTTTTCCGCGAAGACGCTCTGGAGGAGTTTCGGGAACAGCTCGAAGATTTTCGGGACCTGCGTGAAGCCGAGTCCGATTGAGAGCGAGAGCGCAGAAATCGTGATGTTCCTTTCTGAGAATCCGCATTTTGAGAGCATCTTGATTCCGCTGATGACGATTGTTCCGAACATCATTATCGTGCAGCCGCCGAGAACTGCCTGCGGGACAGTAGTGAGAACCGCGCCGACAATAGGGAAGATTCCCGCGATGATCATTATGACCGCGCCAGTTCCGATTGCGAACCTGTTCACGACTTTTGTCATTGCCACGAGACCGATGTTCTGGCTGAACGAAGTTATCGGTGTGCAGCCGAAAACGGAAGCGAGGGAAGAGATGAATCCGTCACAAGCGAGCGAGCCTGAAATCTCGCGCTCCGTGATGTCCCTGTCGAGCGCAGTCGAGCAGACCGCGCTTGAGTCTCCGATTGTTTCCGTTGCCGAGACGAGGAAGATTACGCTCATTGCGACGATTGCGCTCGCGTTGAATTCAAACTTGAAAGGCATGACTGCAGGAAGTCCGATTATCTTTGACGAGGCGACCGCGCTGAAATCTACCATTCCGAGGCAGATTGAGAGAATGTAGCCTACGACAAGACCAATCAGAACTGCGATGAGCTTGAGATATCCTTTTGCGAAATAGCTGAATCCGAGGCTGACCGCGAGAGTCACCGAGCCGACAATCCAGTTGTGCGCCGCGCCGAAATCAGCAGCTCCCTGTCCGCCCGCAAACGAATTCGCGCCGACAGAGAGCAATGAGAATCCGATTGCAGTGACGACCGTTGCCGCGACGACAGGCGAAATCAGCTTTATCCAGTACTTTGCGAAAAGTCCGAGCACGCCCTCGATGAGTCCGCCGACGAGCACCGCGCCCATGATTGCTCCGTATCCGTATGTCGTTCCGATGAAAATCGAAATCGAGAGGAACGTGAAGCTGATTCCCATTACAATCGGGAGTTTCGCGCCGACTCTCCAAAGAGGGAAGAGCTGAATGAGCGTTCCGATTCCTGCGATAATCATTGCGTTCTGGACAAGTCGCGCGCTCAAGCCCTGCTCGATTCCGCAGATGTTCGCGAGTATGATTACCGGCGTTATGTTTGCGACGAACATCGCGAGGATATGCTGAAGTCCCATCGGAACTGCTTTTCCGAGCGGAACGCGTCCGTCTGTCTTGTAGATGTTTTCTGCTGATGCGACATTTGCCGTATCTGTGTTCATTTTTCTAGCTCCTGAATTCGATTTCGCCTTTCTCGGCATCCATTTTTTCTACGATCGCGATTGACTCAAGCTTGAATCCCTTGTCGCGGAGTGTCTGTCCGCCGCTCTGGAATCCCTTCTCGATTGCGATTCCGATTCCCGAGACCGTCGCGCCTGCCTGCCTGCAAATCTCGATAAGTCCGAGTGCGGCCTGACCGTGCGCCATGAAGTCGTCTATGATGAGAATCTTGTCGTTCGGGCTGATGTACTTTTTCGTGACGAAAACGTGGTTGTTCACTTTGTGCGTGAACGACATAACGTCCGACATGTATTTGTCGTCGTCCTGAACGACCGTCTGCGTCTTCTTCGCGAAAACTACAGGCACGTCGCCGAAATGCCTTGCGACCAGACATGCAAGACCGATTCCCGATGCCTCAATCGTAAGGATTTTTGTGACTTCGATTCCTTCAAATCTTCTTTTGAATTCCGCTCCGATTTTGTCCATGAGAGCGACATCAATCTGATGGTTCAGGAAGCTGTCAACTTTGAGGATGTTGCCCGGCTTTATGATGCCGTCTTTCTTTATTCGTTCTTCGAGAAAATTCATTTGTAAGCTCCGTTATTTCTTCAATTGTTCCCTGATTGCGCCGAGAAGTTCCGAATATTCCGTGAACGCAGGAATTTCCGGGAAATCCTTCTTGATTTTGTCCGTCGTCCTAAAAAGGAATCCGGCTTTCGATGCCTGAATCATTCCGAGGTCGTTGTAGCTGTCGCCCGACGCGATTGTGTCGTAGCCGATTGACTGCAATGCCTTCACGGTCGTGAGCTTCGATTTCTCGCATCTCATCTTGTGGCTCACGATGAAGCCGTTCTCGTCGATGTTCAGCGAGTTGCAGAAGATTGTCGGCTGGCCGAGCTTCTTCATCAATGGAGAAGCGAATTCCGCGAACGTGTCCGAGATGATGATTGTCTGACATTCGCTTCGCAGTGCGTCCATGAATTCCTTTGCGCCCGGCAGCGGGTCGATTTTCGCGATTGTCGCCTGTATGTCGGAAATCTTCAGCCCGTGTTCCTTCAATATTCCGATTCTCCACTTCATGAGCTTGTCGTAATCAGGTTCGTCCCTTGTCGTCCTTTTGAGTTCGGGGATTCCTGATTCCTCCGCGAATGCAATCCAAATTTCTGGTACGAGTACGCCTTCCAAATCCAAACAAGTTATATACATTTCTTGCTCCTAAAAATTGTGTTCGTGCGATTTTCCGTTGCCCATGCAATGGAATTAAACTTGTATTGTAATAAAAATTTTGGAAACAAGCTATCGGCGAGAACCCTATATGAAAAACGGCAGTACCGCTACGCGGTGGCTGAATGTTTTTCATACAGGAACCTCGCCTACGCTTGTTTCCAAAATTGATTCGCAAAATTTGACATTCAAATTTCTATAAGTATTGCTTAGTGGATGCAAGCGGCGCGGCACGGCTTGCGCCGTACCTTCATTTAAGGCGATTTGAAAATGAATTTTTCATTAAGTTTGCTATAAAAATTCAAAGAATTGAATTTCGTTTTTAAGAACAGTATAAGATTTTATTTATAAACATTGAAACTAGATTGAAAAGCAGGCTGTTTAATATATACTGAACCCGTTAGATAACAAGTTTTTAAGATTTGTTGTCAGAAATAACAAACGGATGCACCCAATTTAAAAATCGTTTTGAAACTTCGGTTCTTGAAAAAATTAGGAGGCAGTCTATGAATGATGAAGTTGAACTCTACAGATCTTATATAAACTCAATCCAGAAGTACGCGCTTTTGACTTCTTTGGAAGAAGAGGAGCTTTCGAAGAAAATCGAGGCGGGGGACAAAAAGGCACTTTTCAAGCTGGTGAATTCGAATCTCCGGCTGGTCGTCTGCATCGCGAAGAAATTTTCTTCCTCGTACAAATTCTCTACTATGGATTTGATTCAGGAAGGAAACATGGGGCTGATGGCTGCCGCGCAGAAATATCACTATTCGTTCAACACGCGGTTTTCGACGTATGCGTACACATGGATTTTCCAGTACATGCTGAGATTCGTCCACAACAAAACTGCGATGATTGAGATTCCGCACAGGAAGGAGGAGCTTTTGAGGCAGATTTCTTCCGCTCAGGTGGTTTTCAATCAGAAATATGGAAGAAACGCGACTGCCAAAGAGCTTTCGTCTTTCCTTGAGATTGACGAAGCCGAGATTGCGGACGCTCTTTCGTGCGCATACTCGTATTCGAGCCTTGACGTTGAGTGCAACGACGAGAGCGGCGAGACTGTCGGTGAGCTCTTCCCTGACAGGAGGTTCAATCCCGAGGACATCTACATCGAGAACGAGGCGAAGGGCGGAATCGCGGATTTGCTCAAGCTTCTTCCCGAAAAAGAGAGAATCGTTATCTTCAACCGCTACAACTTCGCGAGGCGGCAGCGAACTGCGACTTTGCGTGAGCTTGGCGAGTCGCTCGGAGTTTCGACGGAGACTGTGCGCCAGATTGAACTTCGCGCGGTGAAGCACTTGCAGAAAGTGTGCGAGAGCGACATGAGCTGCGTGCTTTAGCGGAAACGATGAAAAATCTTCAAAAGTTGTCGAAAGCCTACAAAGTGAATAAAATGACATTCATTTCTGTAGGCTTTTTATTTTGCTTTTGGGATTTTTATGACTGAAAAAAACAAACTTTACATACTTTCTGGTGCAATCGTCTTTGTCTGCCTTGCAATTCTCGGCTTGAATTTTTTCCTGAACTACATCGACAAGCATCCGGGCAGCAAATCAGACGAAATCGAGGAGACTATGCAGAATCCTGTTTCCGACGACGACTCGAAGAATTTCGACGTGAACCCTTTCGAGAATCTTTCTCAGATTGACAAATTCAACGACGAGAACAAAGAGAATAAAGAAAACAAAACTGAACCGGACATCGCTTCTTCCGAGAAAAATGACGGCGCAAAAAAAATCGATTCTTCCGTCGCGAAAAAAGACGACGCGAAAAATGCAAAGAAGGACGAGCCGTTTATCGATTCCGCCGCAAAGAAAGTTAGGATGTCCGACTTCAAAATCCCGATGGCGAAAAACGATGCCACGCTTTACTTCGTCTTTGACGATGCCGGCCACAACGTAGAAAACCTCAAGCGGTATATGGAGCTTCCGTTCGTGTTCTCGGTGTCGATTCTTCCGGGGCTTCCTCATTCTGCAGAATGTGCGGAGCTCGTCCGCAAAAACAACCGCGAGCTGATGCTTCATCAGCCGATGCAGGCGGAGAACCTTGAAATCAGCCCGGGACCTAAAGCGATAACTGCGATGATGGGAACGAAGGAAATCGCCCAGCTCGTCATTTCGAACATCGATTCACTCGGCGGGGGCGTGAAGGGCGTGAACAACCACGAAGGCTCGCTCATAACGTCGAACATCATAAAAATCGGTGCGGTTCTGGAAGTTTGCAGGTCGAAGAAAATCTATTTCCTCGACTCCAAGACGACGGTGAGATCGAAGGCGTATCAGGCAGGGCTTGAGCTTGACATGAACGTCCTCATGCGTTCCGCTCCGTTCCTTGACAACGAGGTGAACAGGGCGAGCATCCTTTCGCGAATCTACGAGAGCCTTGACTACGCGAACACTCACGAGAAGGCAATCATAATCGGTCACGTTGACAAGAGCGTCGATATCCTTCCCGACTTGCTTTCCGAGATGTATCCCGCACTTCTTCTTGCAGGCTACAAATTCGACGTTCCTAGCAACATAAAATCGGAGATGTGAATTTTTTGAGTTTGAACAGAGTTTTATTTTTGGGAGAAAAATATGAGAGTTTTGGGAATTGAGTCTTCTTGTGATGAGACAGCATGTGCCATTGTTGAAGACGGAAAAAAGATAATTTCTAATGTAGTAGCGACGCAGATTCCTTTCCATCAGGTGTACAAAGGCGTAGTGCCTGAAATCGCCTCAAGGAAACATGCCGAGTGGATTCTTCCTGTCGTGCGCCAGGCTCTGAAAGAAGCTGACATGACCGTCAATGACATCGATGCCGTCGCTGCGACGAACCGGCCGGGATTGATGGGCTCTCTTCTTGTCGGCCTCACGTTCGGAAAAACGCTTGCATGGACAATCAAAAAGCCGTTCATCGCCGTGAACCACATGCTCGGTCACATGTATGCGGCCCATCTTTCGAATGAAATTCAGTATCCGTATCTTGGTCTTCTCGTTTCGGGCGGACATTCGATTATCGCAAAAGTGAACGGGTTCGACGACCTTGAGGTTTTGGGAACGACGATTGACGATTCAGTCGGCGAGGCTTTCGACAAAGTTTCGAAGTTTTACGGTCTTGGGTATCCGGGCGGAGTCGTAATCGACAGGCTTTCTCAGAACGGTGACCCGAAATCGTTCAGTTTTCCTGTAGCAAAGCTCGACAAAGGCGACGACCACAGATACGACATTTCGTTCAGCGGACTGAAAACTGCCGTAATCCATCAGGCTGATATGTTCTTGAAAAAGGGCTATGAGAAGACGAACGAGAATATTTGCGCGGCATTCCAGGAAACTGCCTGCAAGACATTGCTTTCCCGTCTTTTCCGCGCGGTCGAGGACACGGGGCTTACGACAGTCGTTGCCGGTGGCGGTGTCGCCGCAAATTCACGTCTTCGCGCGCTCCTTGCCGAAAGAAAAGATTTGAACTGCATCTTCCCGCCATTGAAGCTCTGCGGCGACAACGGCGCGATGATTGCAGGTGTCGCGTACCACTTCCTCCTGCGCGGCGACAGGAGCGACATCGAAACGACCGCGTGCGCCCGAATCCCGCAGTTCAAGCGCGGGCTTGCAAATCTTGAAGCGTTCGGACGCAGGTAGTTTTATAAAAGCGTTGTGAAAATCGTTTGTTTATTTCCAAATGGAAATGTCGAACGATTTTTCAACCTGGTTTTCAACATTGTCGTCGAGAAGCGAGTAGAAATCGAGGCCGGTTCTTTTTTCAGCTTCATCGATTGAGACGGCGAAATCCCAGAACTGTTTTCCAGAGCATCCGTCGTTCGGAAGGATAAATCCGATTGCGGCAACTGATTTCGCGTCGTCCGGGGTTTTCTTGTCGGCATCGTTTTCATAAATCGGCGCGAGGATTACTTTGTAGTAATACTGCGGAATCGCGACTTTGTTCTGCTTTCCGATTGATGCGTATTTTGACGCAGGCTTGTCGAGAATCGGGCCTGAGACAACGTAGACCTGACCGAATGTTTTCGTCCACACGCGCACCTGGGCTTCGAGCTGCTGCCAGATTCCGCGGTTGAATGCGCCTGCCTGCGGGCTCATGTTGCTCATGTAGAACGTCTCGCTCATCGCTTTTTCGTCGAATGACATGTCTGCCGCCGGCGTGAGATGTCCTCTGTCGTAGCCCGAGCCTTTGTAGTCGTCGAGCGTTGCCGAGCCTGTCGTGATTTTCGGGTCTTCCCTGAAATCGTTCGTCCTTCCTGAATTCTTTTTGAGGTTTGCGGTTGTCAGTTTGTATGCCGACCATTCCGCCTGCTCATAGCTTTCCCTGTAGCAGACAGCGTAATTGTTGAATTTCCTTATCTGATGGTCTTTCGCGTGGTTTGCTCCGGCGCAGACTGGTGTTTCAAGCCCGTCCTGAAGCGCAATCATTCCTGTCGTGTAGACTTTTGCGGATTTTGATTTTGAAGTCGAAACTTCTTCTTCAACAACTTCGTTTTCCTCAACTTCCGCCTGAGCTTTCTCGGTTTTTTTAGCTTTTTCCGTTTTGCTCTTTTCGGACTTCTTCTTTGCTGCGTCAGTTGCCTTCTGCTTTGCTTTCGAAGTTTCCTTCTTTATCGTTTCCGCTTTCTTTCCTGCTTCCTTCGAAATCGTCTCGATTGTCGATTCGACTTCCTTTGCCACAGTTTCCGGCACTGCCGAGATGTCTCCTGTTGACTTGTACTTCCTGTAGCCGATTACGGCGACGATGATAATCAATATGAAAATCAGCGTTTTGGAAGAGCCTTTCTTTTTGTTGTTGTTCTGGTTCGTATTCTTTCGTTTCGCCATTTTTTTTCATCTCCTTGAAATTTTGGAATTTAAGTTCGATTTTATCATCTTAGCTTTCAATTGTAAAAACAGTACAAAAGATTTAGACTAGTGCAATAGTGGATACATGAGGAAAACTATGAGTAAACTTTACATTCCAGACATTTATGAAAGCGTTCTCGGTGAAAGAGAAACAGAACACGCTATTACTATGGTCAAGGAGTTCTTTCAGAACGAATTATCGACCGAACTGAATTTGACGAGAGTCACAGCACCTCTTTTTGTTCCTAGCGGAACTGGTTTGAACGACAATTTGAACGGTGTCGAAGTTCCGGTTTCTTTTAGCGTGAAGGATTTGAACGGACAGGGCATGGAAATCGTCCATTCCCTCGCAAAGTGGAAGAGAGTGAAAGTCACGAAGATGGGACTTGCTCCTGAATTCGGAATTTATACAGATATGAACGCAATCCGCCCTGATGAGGAGCTGGACAATGTTCATTCAATCTACGTTGACCAGTGGGACTGGGAAATGGCAATCGACGAGAAAGAAAGAACGGTCATGCACCTGAAAGATGTCGTCGAGAAAATCTACAGATGCCTTAAGAGGCTTGAATTCTTCATCTACGACAGATGGGACAAAATCAAGCCGTTCCTTCCTGAGAAAATCACGTTCATCTTTGCCGACGACCTTCAGAGAAAATATCCTGAGCTTACGCCGAAGCAGAGGGAATACGAAGTTTGCAGAAAATACGGTGCGGTTTTCATCATCGGAATCGGCGGAAAGCTTCCTGACGGAACGATTCATGACGGACGCTCGCCTGACTACGACGACTGGATCAGCGAGACTGGCGACGGTCACAGAGGTCTGAACGGAGATTTGCTCGTCTGGAACCCTGTTCTGCAGAATTCGTTCGAGATTTCTTCTATGGGAATCCGCGTCAATCCTGAGAGCCTTCACGCGCAGCTTGAGGAGCGCGGCTGCCTCGACAGGGAAAAGCTTCCGTTCCACAAGGATTTGCTTGCTGGAAAATACGCGCTCACGATGGGCGGCGGAATCGGTCAGAGCCGTCTTTGCATGTTCTTCTTAAGAAAAGCCCACATCGGCGAAATCCAGGTTTCAATCTGGTCGGAAGAGGACAGAGCGGAGTGCAAGAAGCACGGAATCAATCTTCTGTAGAAAATCGGCTTTTTCGGAATTGCGGTTTCGGAAAAGCATTTTTGATGAAACTGTCCGGTAAAGAAATCGGACAGTTTTTCTTTTCATGAAAAATCCCGGAGCGGTTTTGTTTTTCGGGTAAATGAATTTTTGAAAATGCCCCAGTTTAACGAAATATTTCTTCACGACACGAAAATTACTTCGCATAAGGGGAATCTTCTTAGGTACATAAGAGATTTTGCGAGAAATAGCCCCGACGACTTTTTGAATCTGAAAGTGAAAGCCGACGTTCTCGATTTGGATGTCTGCAACGCGCTTTCTGAAATCTATTCCTCGACCGACATTGAATTTGCGGGAATCTCGAAGAACGGAAATTACCTTTTCGACAAGAAATTCTTTGCGCGTCGTGCGCAGACATTGAACACGATTGGCCTAGTTTTCGGCTTCGACATGGATTTTGCGGTCGCGGCGGGGGATTCCGTCAAGCTTTTCCGCGACAGGCTGGACTTTGCTCTTTCGCTTTATCCGAATCACATTTATTTTCCGCAGCTTTTCAATGACATCGCAAAGCCGACATCGACTTTTTCCACTCAGGACATCGCGAAATGTTCAGAAATCGCAAATGCCGTCGAGACTTTTTACAGCTACGGCAGAAGCGTGACGTGGTTTTTGTCTGTCTTGAAGCCGCTCAAGATGAATCCTTCAAAATTCTTCCAGGACTTTGCCGAGTGGCAGAATCTCAACAACTGCGGAATAAAAACTGAATGGAAGCCTTCTTCCGCAAATCATTCCGAAATCGAAAAAATGCAGCTCGAATTCCTGAAATTCAAATACGAGGAGAAAAATCGCCCTGAGCTTTTCGAGGTTGTCTCGAACATCGTGCGTTTGAACGGCGCACTTTCCCGCTGCTACGGGGAGGGCGAGGAGTCCGTCGTGGAGCTTTCGTACAATCCGGGCGAACTCCTGGGCTACGGTGCGGCGGACATTCAGAAATTCGCGGAGAATTCAATTCAGGAAAACAGCCATGTGAAAGTTTTCATGGGCGACGAAGGCCCTGATTTTAGGTATTGCTGATATGAAAAAAACATCATTTTCTTTTTTGATTAGTTCTGTCATTTGTATTTACTCAATCGTTGTCGCTCCCGCATTGTTTTTCGCGTCCTGCTCTTCCACAAAAGTCGTCCAGGTTGAAGACAACAACGAATCCGACAATTTGCAGAACCAGAAAACCGAGGAGCAGACTCCGCCGGAAGAAAATTGGAGAGGAATCAGCGATATTTCTGAAATCTACGGAACATGGATTTCGGAAGAAGGTCAGAAATATGAGATTCCTTTTGTGCTGAACGAAAAAGAATACATTTTGTACTGCGGAAAAGAGAGCGACGACACTGAATTGTGGAAATCATGTGCGAAACGCCATTTCTCTTCAATTGAAGATGTGTGGATCAAGCGGTTTGCGTACATTTCGGAAGTTTACGGGGCGAATTATCCGAGTGCTGATATTAACGGAACGGAAGTCGGCTACAAACTTTTCTGCGAGAAAAATCAATACGGAAAAATCGAAAAAATAATTTCGCGTTTTGACAGGCTCATTCCGATGAAAATCGCTGAGCGGAATCTGAATTTTTTCTTCATTTCAAACAGCGGCAAACTGAAAGAAATCGGAACTTTTTACATGTATTCTGACAAATTCAAAAATTCTTATGCCGACCCGTTTGTTTATTCAAAATACGAGAATTACTGGAGATGAAAAAGTTTTTCCCTCTTTTGATTTCTGTTTTGCTCTTTTCGCTCTGTGTTTTTCCGAAAGCAAACGCATTGTCTCAGAAAAATGTGTTTTTTCAGAACGAATCTCTTTCTAGGGAAATCGGCGTTGTTCTTTCTGGCGGTGGCGGAAAAGGCTCGTACGAAGTCGGTGTCTGGAAAGCGTTCGTCGATTACGGAATCGCGCAGAAAGTTACCGTGATTTCTGGCACTAGCGTCGGCGGGCTGAATGCAGCTCTTTTTGCGTGCGAGGAAGTGGACAGGGTAGTCGGATTCTGGGAAAATTTCGTGCCGGAAGAGCTTTGGAACAATACTTACGAGCTAATCGACGAAAAAGGGCTTGCAAGAATAATAGACAAAGTTGAATTGTCGAAAATGAATGAAAATTCGTATCCGAAAGTTTATGTGACAGCGACACGGAAGCGTTTTGCAGTTGCAAAGCTTCTTGCGAAGATATTTCTGGATGCCGATTATTCGCACCGTTTTCTTCTCAATGAGGAAAGAAGCATTCCTGAGATAAAAAATCTGCTTCTTGCGACATCTGCTTTTCCGATTTTTACAAAAGCAATCGAGCTTAAGGACGGGTACAAATATGTTGACGGCGGAGTTTGTGACAACACGCCGATTGAGCCGCTTTTGTACGACGGAAACAGGGAGAATCTTTCGAGGATTTTTGTCGTTCATCTCTGTAGCGAATCAGGCTATTCAAAAAGATATGAAAACGTGGTCGATGTTTTTCCGTCCAAAAGTCTTGGCGGACTCGACGGCATGATAGATTTTTCCGAATCCACCGTGAAGGACTTGATTGAGCTTGGGCGTCACGATACTGCAGAAGTTTTGGAAGACCTCGGCTTGCATCCCGTTTCGTATTATTGGTTCAATGAAAGTCGAAATTTTATCGGTGAGAGTAAAGAAAATTTCTAGTTGCATTTTTCTATTTTGTCAGAAATTTTGTGAAAAAAAATGTTGACGAATTTTAATCGGAATTAGTATTTTCAAAGTAAAAGAAAAGATTATCAGGGATCAGAATATGAGCGAAGAAACAGCAAAAGAAACTGAAAAGACTGAGAATCAGTGCGAGAACGCTGAGAATCAGAATCAGACAGAAGAAAAAGTTGAGAATCAGACAAATCAGGCAGAGGAAAAGGCTGGGTCTGAAAAAGAAGCTGAGTCCGAAGAGAAAAAAGAAGAGACCAGCGAGGAAAAAATCGCCCGACTCGAAAAAGAGGTCGAGGCATTGAAGGCGCAGATTGAGGAGTCGAAGAAAGAGGCTCTCTACAGGGCTGCCGAAAACGAGAACTGGCGAAAAAGAATGATGCAGCAGAAAGAGGACGCAGTCGCTTATGCGAACTCAAGCCTTCTTTCTGATTTGCTTGACAGCTTGGACAACTTTGACAGGACTGTCGAGTCTGCCGCGACTGCCACTGACCCGAAATCAATTGCCGACGGCGTTACGATGATAAATAAGTCGCTCGTCGGAATGCTTGAAAGCAAGTATGGTCTTGTCGGCTACGGTGCGGTCGGCGACGCTTTCGACCCTGACATTCACGAGGCAATCGGAATGCAGGAAGGCGACGTTAGCGAAGAGCAGCTTGCGGCCGTGTATCTCAAGGGATACAAGCTCAAGGACAAAGTAATCAGGCACGCGAAGGTCATGGTTGTAAAACCGAAAGCGTGAAAAATAAACAAAACAACCAAAACGACAAACGGAATAATTTAAGGAGAAAATAAAATGGGAAAGATTATTGGTATTGACTTGGGAACGACAAACTCTTGCGTTTCAGTAATGGAAAATGGAAAGCCTGTTGTAATTCAGAATTCTGAGGGCGGAAGAACTACTCCTTCTATCGTCGGCTTCACAGCAAAGGGCGAGAGAATCGTCGGTCTTCCTGCAAAGAACCAGATGGTCACAAATCCAAAAAACACTGTCTATTCTATCAAGCGTTTCATCGGACACAGATATTCTGAATTGACTGGAGAAGCTACACGCGTTCCATATACAGTCGTTGACAACGGTCAGGACGTTCGCGTTGAGGTCACAGAGAACGGCGAGCAGAAAAAGTTCTCTCCACAGGAAATCTCAGCATTCATTCTCCAGAAGATGAAGAAGACTGCGGAGGATTATCTTGGCGAGCCGGTCACGGACGCAGTAATCACAGTTCCTGCATACTTCAACGACTCACAGAGACAGGCAACTAAGGACGCTGGAAAAATCGCAGGTCTCAACGTTCAGAGAATCATCAACGAGCCGACTGCGGCTGCTCTTGCATTCGGTTTCGAGAAAGACCAGTCAAAAGAGAAGACAATCGCTGTTTACGACTTGGGTGGCGGTACATTCGATATCTCTATCCTTGAGCTTGCTGACGGCGTTTTCGAAGTAAAATCAACAAACGGTGATACACACCTCGGTGGTGACGACTGGGACCGCAAGGTCGTCAACTGGCTCATCGACGGATTCAAGGCTGACACAGGAATCGATTTGAGCGGTGACTCAATGGCATTGCAGAGACTCCGCGAGGCTGCTGAGAACGCAAAGATTTCTCTTTCAAACCAGACATCGGTCGATATCAACCTTCCGTTCATCACAGCTGATGCTACAGGTCCAAAGCACTTGCAGAAGTCTTTGACACGCGCGCAGTTCGAGCAGATGACAGATGATTTGTTCGAGAGAACAAAGGCTCCTTGTATCACGGCAATGAAAGACGCAGGCGTTACTGCTGACCAGATTGACGAGGTTCTCCTTGTCGGTGGTTCTTCAAGAATGCCGAAAGTTCAGGAAATCGTAAAAGCAATCTTCGGAAAGGAAGGTTCAAAATCTGTAAACCCAGATGAAGCTGTTGCAGTCGGTGCAGCTGTTCAGGGCGGCGTTATCAAGGGCGACGTAAAGGACGTGCTCCTTCTCGATGTAACACCTCTTTCACTCGGTATCGAGACAATGGGCGGCGTATTCACACCACTCATCGAGAAGAACACTCCAATCCCTACCACGAAGAGCCAGGTGTTCTCAACTGCGGCTGACGGTCAGACAGCAGTTACAATCCACGTTCTTCAGGGTGAACGCCCGATGGCAAAGGACAACAGAACGCTCGGAAACTTCAACTTGGAAGGAATCCCGGCAGCTCCACGCGGTGTTCCGCAGATTGAGGTCACATTCGACATCGATGCGAACGGTATCGTTCACGTTTCTGCACTGGACAAGGGAACTGGAAAAGAGACACACATTCAGATTACTTCTTCTTCAGGTCTTTCTGAGGACGAAATCAACAGGATGGTCAAAGATGCAGAGGCACACGCTGACGAGGACAAGAAGGCAAAGGACGCTGTTGACGCACGCAACGAGGCAGATTCTCTCATCAACGCGACAGACAAGAGCTTGAAGGAACTCGGCGACAAAGTTTCAGGTGCTGACAAGCAGGCTATCGACGATGCTAAGGCTGCATTGCAGAAGGCTCTCGAAGGCAATAATGTTGAGGACATCAAGGCAAAGACTGAGGCTTTGAAGCAGGCTTCTTACAAGATTGCTGAGCAGCTCTATCAGCAGCAGGGCGCAGCAGGGGCTGCAGGCGCAGGAGCTGGTCCACAGGGCGGTGCAAATGCAGGGGAGTCTGACGGCGAGTTCAAGAGCGCAGGCTCTAGCAAGACTGATGATGCTCAGTTTGAAGTTCATGACAACTAATAGATTTGTTCTGTAAGTTGCTATAAGTTGACGATTTACCCCTTCAATGGTTCGAAGGGGTAAATTTTTTGAGGAAGTAAAATGGCTACAAAACGAGATTATTATGAAGTCCTTGGCGTTCAGAAAGAGGCCAGCAAAGACGAGATAAAAAGAGCATACAGAAAGCTTGCAGTAAAATATCATCCTGACAAGAATCCTGGTGACAAGGAAGCTGAGGAAAAATTCAAGGAAGCTACCGAAGCATACGAAGTTTTGTCCGACGACCAGAAGAAAGCCGCATACGACCAATACGGATTCGCTGGTGTTGACGGAATGGGCGGCGGTGGCGGTTACAGCCATGCTTACGAGGATTTCAGCGATTTGTTCAGCGGTTCGGGCTTCGGCGACATCTTCGACAGGATTTTCGGCGGCGGAAGGGGCGGCTTCGGCGGCCATTCGTCGTATTCAGGTCCGGTTCAGGGCGACAGTTTGAGATATGACCTTTCGATTTCGTTCAAGGAAGCTGTTTTCGGCACGAAGGCTGACATAAAATTCAGGCATGAAGAATGTTGTTCATCTTGCAACGGTTCGGGCGCGGCTCCTGACGGAAAGAAAGTCACTTGTAAAACTTGTGGCGGAATCGGTCAGGTGAGACGCTCAACAGGCTTCTTCTCGATTCAGCAGACTTGTCCTACTTGCGGAGGTTCAGGCCACTCAATCGACAAGCCGTGTACGAAGTGCCGCGGAAAAGGCTCGGAGTCAGTCCTCAAGCACATCACTCTTACGATTCCTGCCGGCGTTGAGAACGGAAGGCGCATGGTTCTCCGCGGAATGGGCAATGTTGGCGAAAACGGAAAGAATCCTGGCGACCTCGTAGTGTTCCTCCATGTCGAGAACCACAAATTCTTCGAACGCCACGAAGACGACTTGTATTGTGCAGTTCCAATCAGCGCGACTCAGGCAATGCTCGGCGCGACGCTGAATATTTCGACACTCGACGGAAAAAAGGCGGAGCTTTCAGTTCCTGCAGGTTCGCAGAACGGCGATTTCCTCACTTTGAGGGGCGAGGGCGTTCCGCGTTCTTCCGGCTCGCGAGGCGACATGAAAGTGAAGCTCATCGTGAAAATCCCTACGAGAATGACGGGCGAGCAGAAACGCCTCATGGAGCAGTTCGCGAAAATCGAAAACGCGACGACATCACCAGAATGCGTTTCGCTTGATTCATTGCGATAAAATATTTTGAATTCTTTCGACATCGCTTATCTAAGCGGTGTCTTTTTTATTTACAGCGTCAATCCCATGTTTTATATCCAGAGCCTGTTATCGGGATTTCTTCTCCGAGGTATGTCGGCTGTGCGTTGAACAGGACGAGGAAGAATGTTTTCACTCGTGCGAGCGACTCCCGGATTTCCCATTTTAGATGTAGTGCTTTTCGGAAGCGGTTCAGCTCCGGCGCGTCGTAGCCGACTGCGTTGATTCCGAGTTTTTTCGCGATGTACAGTGAGCGGTACAAATGGAATCTCTGCGTTACGATTACAGCGTCTTTCACGCAAAACACGTCGCGTGCCCTGTACATCGTCTCGTATGTTGAAAATCCAGCGTGATCCATGAAAATCAGGTTTTCGTCGGCTTTGTAGATTTTTCGAATGTAGAGCCTTGCAGCGTTCACTTCGTCGTAATCTTTTCTTCCGTGGTCGCCTGAGACAAGCACTTTTTGCACCGTTCCGTTTTTCAGAAGTTCCATTCCGCCCGCGATTCTGTCCCTGTAAACGTGCGAAATAACGTTGTTTTTGTAAACCATTGCGCCGGGAACTATTGCGACATATCTCTCCGGCACGTCGGCATAATCCGTGTGGATTAGGTCTTTCGTTGAAAGAATCATGTACGCATTTATTACGATTATCGTGATTACAGAAATGCAGGCAAGAATCGCAACAGGAAGAATCAGCTTTTTCAGAATCGATTTTGTTTTTTGCAGTATTTTCAGAAGCGTTTTCAGAATAAGCGCATTTGCATTCCGAATATGCGGAAGAATTTTTTCAAATGCGCTTTTCAATATTTTAAGCGGATTTTTTTTCATGCGGATAAGTTTATCAGAAAAGGGAAAGAGAAGAATCTCTCTTTATAAGTCTTTATAACTCTTTATAGTTTTTTACAATTTTCAAAAACAATGCAGAGCGGATGCGAATTCCTCAAAAAACATGGATTTTGTAGTTCAATGCGGGTAAGATGTTCTTGGAGGTACGAATATGTCTTATGATTCTGTTGCAAGCGCAATTCCTTCTATGACCTATGACGAGCAGATAAATTTGCTTTCCATATTGATAGATGCCGTGAAAAGAGGCATACACAGCATCCCTGAAAAAAAATCGGAAGCAAAAGACCACAGGGACTCCTATCCTGATGGCTATTTCGACTTGTTTGGCTCTTGTGATGACGATTCTTTCGTAGAGCCGGAAGAACTTTCATGGGAATTAGAAGAAAAGAAGGAGTTTTTCTGATGTATTATTTGGATTCAAATGTAGTTATTGATGCTACAGCAAGGAAAACTGCGAATTTGCTGTTGCCATATTTTGAGAAGTTGGAGCCGTCAGAAATCTGCATTCCATCAATCGTTCTTGCTGAATTGGTGTTTGGTGCCCGACATTCCAGAGATTATGAAAAGAATCTGAAAATTGTTTCGGAATTTATAGCTCCATATCGAATAGTTCCTTTTTCAGAAAAAGAAGCTGTTGCCTACGGAAAAATCCGGGAGCAGCTTACAAAAGATGGAAAGTTGATTGGACCGAACGATATGCTTATTGCGGCAACTGCCCTTGCAAACAATGCGGTTCTTGTAACGCACAATACAGATGAATTTTCCAGGGTCGCTGGGTTGGTGATTGAAGACTGGAGAAAATAAAAAGGGGGCGTAATGTTCGCCAAAGAGCATGATTCGGATTTTGAAAAAGTGATTTCCCTCCTTGAGGGCGACGAGGACATGCTTTATTTTCTGGGCTACTGCAGAAAGCGAATCGACGGGCTTAGGAAAGAGGCACTTTCCGATTTGGACAAGTTCATCGATTCATTCTCCAATCGCGATTTCGAGCGTAGGAAGCGTTTTATAAAAATCATTCTGGATTCCGCTGACTCCTCGTGCGATTCTCCGAGGACGATGAGCCACAATCTGAACGAGCGGATAATAAAGCCGACCCTTGACGAATGGGCAAAGACCGAAAGAGCGAATTTCCTTCCGTTTTATTGGAAGGCGAAATATTTTCATGACCACGAAGCCCTTGAATACGCAGTAAAGACCTTTCCGAATGAGCAGAAGCCGCTTGTGCTTTCGATTGAGCGGGACATATGGTATCTGTACTATGCGACCCACCACCTGCCGGAAGGCTACATCGGATACGTTGACGAGGACTTGCCCATCGTGGAAGAAGTCGAAAAAAGAATCGTCCGTGTGGAAGATGAAAAGACAAGAGATGAATTGAACGCCGATTTTCAGTTTTACAAGGAACTTGTTCTGAACTATCGCGAATGGAGAATGTCCGGCGAGCCGAACTTAGAGGAGTGGGGCAGGAAAACCGGAAAAAATGTAGATAGCGGGGTGCGGGCGTATTGTTATCGGAGATGATGGAGCGGGAAAAACTACTCCGTCTGAAAAATCCGAAATTAGAACGGAAACTGCTTTGTAAGTCTCTTGCCGGAAAAACTTGCGCCGTGTAAAGATTTTAAAGATTACGAACAGGATTTCACGAAAATATTTTTTGGAATGAAATACCTTTTACAAAAAACAGGCCGCACACGACGTGCGACCACACTTTGCAGAATCTTGTTTTCACAAAGAGGGACGTACAGGATGTACGTCCACACTTTAGCAGAACCGCCATGCAGTTCTGCGTAGTTTTGATACGGCACGGATGCCGTATCAAAACTACTTATTCTGTTGGGCGTTTCGTCTTTCATTTTTTTCCTCGTCCCATTCAAAACGTCCGTCCGCACTTATTACAGTTTTACATGTACAAAAAATGATGTCTATTTTTCCACCCTTTCGGGTATAAAAACAGCAATTTCACTTTAAATTATACCCGTTCGGTTGTAAAATAGATGCATGAACCAGATTGCCCAATTCGTCAAGACCGAGCGGAAAAAAGCAGGTCTTACACAGGAGGATTTCTCTATTCGCAGTGGGCTAGGCTTGCGCTTTGTGCGTGAGCTCGAGCAGGGCAAAGAAACTTGCCGCATGGACAAGGTGAATCACGCACTGTCAATGTTCGGTTGCACACTCGGAGTCGTAAGAATGCCACGCGAAGAGGAGATGGAGAAATGAATGCGGAGTATCGGAAAGGATATGTGTTTGTCCAAAATGTTTTCTCAGGAATAATCCGAGAAACTGATTCAGGGTATGAATTTTCATACGACGAGGAATATCTGAAATCAAAAAATCCACTGGCTGTCAGTCTGACTTTACCATTGCAGAAAGAACTGTTTGAAAGCAAGACTCTCTTTCCTTTTTTTGACGGACTAATTCCCGAAGGTTGGCTTTTAAATGTCGTTTCCAAAAACTGGAAAATTGACCGCCGTGATAGGTTCGGTCTTTTGCTCGCGGTTTGCAAAGATTCTGTCGGAGATGTTTCCGTAAGGGTATGCGTATGAGCGGGGAGAAAAAAATCTGTCTTTATTGCCGAAAGGAAATCAGTTCGGAAAATCCGATTGAACTGAAAAATTTGTGGCATCCAAAATGCATTCAGAAATTTTTTGGAACGGTAGATTTCCCTGAAATTTCAGTCACAAAAGAGCAGCTTGAAAATCTCGCATTGGAAACTGTATCAAAAGGATACACTGTTGCCGGCGTTCAGAAAAAACTCTCGCTGCATCTTTCTCAGGAAAAAAAATCTCGACTTACGATTGTCGGATATCCTGCAGGATTCATACTAAAACCGCAGACTGAGGAATTTGCTCATCTGCCTGAAATGGAAAATCTTGTGATGAACATTGCGGCATCTGCCGGAATAAAGACCGTTCCGAATGCATTAGTCAGGCTTTATGACGGCTTTGCCTACATAACCAGAAGAATTGACAGGAAGGCTCTGAAAAGTGGCACAAAATTATTTGCTATGGAAGATTTCTGCCAGCTTTCGGAACGTCCTACGGAAGATAAATACAAATCATCGTATGAGAGATGTGCAAAAATAATAAGAACGTATTCTTCGAAACCAGGATTAGACATTGCCGAACTGTTTTACAGGCTTGTTTTCTGCTTTGCGACAGGAAATTCAGATATGCATCTGAAGAATTTTTCGCTGATTGAATCAGAGCCGAAATCAAGATGCTTCGAACTTTCCGCAGCCTACGACTTGCTTCCGGTGAATCTTGCAATGCCTGAAGATACGGAAGATTTCGCGCTTACAATGAACGGAAAAAAATCAAAAATAAAAAGGCATGATTTTCTGACGTTCGCTGACACATGTAAAATTTCAGAATCAGCAGCAGAAAAGATAATTCATAAAATTATTTCGCTTGAAGGTATGTTCAAAAAACTTGTCACAGAATCATTTCTGTCAGAATCTGAAAAATCTGATTTCATAAAACTGATTGCAAGCAGAATGGAGAGGCTGAGGGAATAGAAAGCTATTCCATGTGAAGCCCGAATGAGCCAACAACACTCATCAGCACCATTCCTCTCTTTCATTGCACATAAAAAAACTTTTCTACCCACAAAAACAGGCCGCACACGACGTGCGACCACACTTTGCAGAATCTTGTTTCCACTAAGCAGGACGTACAGGATGTACGTCCACACTTTAGCAGAACAGCGAAAGCTGTTCTGCGTAGTTTTATACGGCACGGATGCCATATAAAACTACTTACTCTGTCGGGCGTTTCTTCAAGTTCTTGCTTTCGGCAATCGCCCTGCCTTCGCCGACTTTCTGCTCCATCATGGCGCGGACTTTGAGCGGGAGACCGAAGAGCGTGATGAAGCCCTGTGCGTCCTTGTGGTTGTAAAGTTCGCCAGTCGTGAACGAAGCGATGTCCTCGTTGTAGAGGCTGTACTTCGAGTCGCTTCCTGCAGCGCGAATCTGTCCCTTCACGAGTTTGACTTTCGTCCAGCCGGTCACGGTCTCCTGTGTGGAATCGACGAACGCCATCAGAGCGTCGTAGAGCGGAGTGAATACTTTTCCGTCGTAGATGAGCTCTGCCAAGCGCAATGAAACCTGCTGCTTGTAGTGGTATGTGTCGCGGTCAAGGCAGATGTGGTCCATCATGCGGTGCGCGAAATAGAGGATTGCTCCGCCCGGTGTCTCGTAGACTCCGCGGCTCTTCATTCCGACGCAGCGGTTCTCGCAGATATCGACAAGACCGACTCCGTTTCTTCCGCCGATTTTGTTGAGTTCTGTCATAAGCTCAAGGCCGTCCATCTTCTTTCCGTTCAAAGAGACCGGGATTCCCTTTTCCCATTCGATTGTGACGTATTCGCCTTCGCCTGCGCTTTCAGGAACTGTCGTGTTCTTGAGCATGTGCGGGTAGTTCGGTTCATTTGATGTCTTCTCAAGTTCGAGACCTTCGTGGCTGATGTGCCAGATGTTCTCGTCGCGTGAGTAAGACTGGTCTTTCTTCATCGGAACTTCAAGACCTCTGTCTTCAAGGAATTTGATTTCTGCTTCGCGGCTGTCCATGTTCCACTTGTCGTCTCTCCATGCAGCGATTACGCGGAGGTCAGGGGCAAATGCCTTTATCGCAAGCTCGAAACGAACCTGGTCGTTGCCTTTTCCTGTTGCGCCGTGGCAGATTGCAGTTGCGCCTTCCTGCCTTGCGTATTCAACAAGGATTTTTCCGATGAGAGGGCGGGCAGTTGAAGTTCCGAGAAGATATTCGTCCTCGTAAACAGCGTTTGCCTTGAGTGCCGGCCAGATGTATTCTTCGATGTATTCTTTTCGTGCGTCAACAACGTAGCAAGCCGATGCGCCTGTCTTGAGCGCGCGGCCTTTTATTGCTTCCCAGTCATCGCCCTGACCTACGTCGATGCAGACTGCGATTACGTCGTAATCGTAGTTTTCTTTGAGCCAAGGAATGATGACAGTTGTGTCCAATCCACCCGAATAAGCGAGAATAACTTTCTCTTTTGACATTTGAAATGCCTCCTTGAAAATGATGAGCCTATTTTAATTTATTTGATTCTTTTTTGATATAACGGATAGACCTTGTCTGAAATTTCCTTGAGGTTTTCGATTCTTGTTTCGTGTGAAGGGTGTGTGCTCATGAATTCCGGTGTCGATGATTTTGAGAGGGCAGACATTTTCTCCCAGACTTTCACTGCCTCGTTCGGATCGTAGCCGGCGCGTGCCATGAGCTCCGTTCCCATGTTGTCGGCTTCCGTTTCCTGCGAGCGCGAATATTTGAGCGAAAGTGCCTCTGCCGCAAGGTTGACGACAGTCTGCTCCGCCGAGTTCAGCCCGAAAAGTTCAGACACGGCCGCCGTTCCGACGTTCTTGAGCTTTGCCCTGCTGACCTGCTCCCTTGAGTGTTCCCGGAGCGCGTGCGAAATCTCGTGCCCGATTACTGCCGCAAGCTGCGCGTCCGTGAGCTTGAGCGAGTCGATTATTCCAGTGTACACGACGATTTTTCCGCCTGCCATGCACCATGCGTTCACTGTGCTTTCGGAAATCACGTTCACCTGCCAGTTCCAGTCAACTGCGTCCGCCCTGAAATTCGGTGTCTGTTTGATGAGGTTCTCCGCGATTTTCTTGACGCGCGCTGTCGTTTTTGCGTCCTTGTTCAGTTTTCCCTCGGATTTTGCCTTCGCGATAATCTGTGCGTAAGACTGGTTCGCGCTTTGTACCATCTGCTCCGAAGAGACTGTCATCAGCTGCTTCCTGTCCGCGCCGACTTCGCCGCTTTTCGTCGTCGTTGTGTATTTGACTCCGATGAATGCCGTCGCCAATGCGATGATTACCGGAATCAATCTTCCTTTTCTGAATCCTTTTGCCATTTTTCGTTCTCCTTAAATCAAAACAATCAAAACAAATTATAAATCCCCGACCGTCGCCCTGAATGTAAGCATTCCGACATAGAAATGAATCCAGTCAATCGGCTCGATGTTGTATTTGAGTGTCGGATGATGATTTGCAATCTGTGAGCGGATTTCAGGCGGGAATTTCATCCGCTGCTTTTTTTCTTTCTGCTGAAGCTTCATCAGCTTCTTCTCGCGCTTGCTGAGCTTTGCGGGGACGTAATTCGAATAGTCGTCCGTCGTTTCCGCGATTTTCTTGTGCTCAAGCTCTTCCTGCGTCTCCTTTTTTATGCCGAATTTTTTGAGCTGCTCCGGCTTCAGAAAAGAGGCGAATGCGGAAGAGAAACTCTTGTGCAGCTCTTTTTCTTCCTGCTTTTCCTGCTCCGCCATTGCGACGTAGCTTTCGTTGAGCATGTGGAACTGCGGGCTGAATTTCTTGCAGGTGCAGAGTTTGCTTAAGATTACAGCCGTGTTGAACGCGTCGTCGATTGCGGAATGTTCTTTTCCTGCAAATGCTTCGTGGCAGTATTGGACAGCCGTGCCGAGCGCGATTGATGAGTGCGTCCCCAGAACTTCGCCGAACGTCCTCTGCAAATCGACGAAAGTTTCGAGATTCTTGAAAAGGTCGTCGCGCTCCTTTGCCTTCACGGAAAGCTCGTCCCGAAGCTGCGTGTGGTCCATGAAACTCCAGCAGTACGTCACGAATTTCTCGCCGCCGGTCTTTTTCTCAATCCATTCGACATACGCCGAGAACGCCGTTTCAAAATCCGTCGCGTTCTCGACATCTTCGTCGTCGATTCCCGTAAGGCCGTTGATGAATTCGCTTATCCTGCTGAATTTCGGCTTCACGAACATGCAGAATTTATCGATGAGCTTGAAATTTTCGTCCAGAATCACAGCCCCGATTTGAATGACCTCTCTTTTTAGGCAAATCATTCCCATTTCGCTAGGAGTCAGTTCGCTCATCTCAAGGTCGAGGCAGACGTGGAATTTTATTCTTTGTACAGAATCCGAGCCTTCCGTAATCATGCTCCGTGAAAATCGATGAGGGTGGTCACATTCACTGGTGCGAGTGCTTCTTTGTATTTTAGGTCAGGCAGTCCGATTATTCCGAAAACTTCCGTTGCGCATGCTCCGCCCATTTCCAGAAGCTGCATTCCTGCCTTGAGCGTTCCGCCTGTCGCGATGAGGTCGTCGATGAGGAGGAATTTCTGGCCCGCCTTTATGTCAGCCTTGTGGATTTCGATTTCCGCCGAGCCGTATTCGAGGTCGTAGGAAGCCCTGTAAACGTCGCCCGGAAGTTTTCCCTTCTTTCTGATGAGGACGAGCGGAATTTCAAGTTTTTCTGCAAGCGGGGCTGCAAAGAGAAATCCGCGTGACTCGACAGATGCAATCGCATCGATTTTTCCTTCTTCGAGCTTTGCCTTGTAGATTTCGTACATTCTGTCCAAACACCATTTGAATGCTTTCGGATTTGTCAGAACGCTTGTGATGTCGTAGAAAAGAATTCCCTTCTTCGGAAAATCGTTGACTCTGCGTATAGCTTCGTCCAGAATTTTGTTGTCAGTCATTTGAAACTCCTGTTTTCTTCTATTTATTTATAGTCCTTATGCTGCCCATTGCAAGGCGTTTTTCCCTTGTGTCTTCAAGTATCGCTTTCAGGCTTTCGGAATCCTCGTTCGCAATCGCTGTCTTGAATCTTTCAATCTGCTTTTCGAACGACTCGATGTGCGCCACGAGCTTTTCCTTGTTCGAGATGAAAAGCTCCGTCCACAACGGCGCGTTTATCAGCGCGATTCTCGTCAAATCCTCGAAGCTTCCGCCACCGAATGCCGTTATCTCCGGGTCTTCCGCGCTTTCGACGAGCGCAGACGCGATTACGTGGCACAGCTGGCTCGTGAACCCGATTTTGTAGTCGTGAATGTCCGTCGTCGTCTCAGTTATGCGCGTGAATCCGATTGACGCGATGAATTCCCTCATCAAATCGAGGTTTTCTTTTTTGTTGAATTTCTGCTCGCAGAGAATGTAATTGTGGTTCACGAAAAATTCCGCTTTCGAATTCGCGTATCCTTCTTTTTCTCCGCCCGCCATCGGATGCCCTATGATGAAATCCACGTCGTTCCTTAGAATCTCTGGCAGTTCCTTTTCGAAAATGCCTTTCACGCCCGAAATGTCGGTGACGATTGCGCCCGATTTGAAAAATTCCTTGTTCGTTTTCAGAAAATCGAGCGTCGCGTGAGGGTAGAGGCAGATGAAAAGAACGTCGCATTTCGGAAGCATCTCCTGCACTCTGTCGCTGGTGTATGTCTCGTCGGCGATTCCTTCCGAAACTGCCTGGCTGAGGCACGCCGTGCTTCTGTTGCAGACGAGAATCTTTCCCGTCGAACCGTTCTGGCTCAATATGTTCAGGCGGATTGCCTTCGCGAATGAACCGCCCATTATTCCCAATCCGACGATTCCGTAGTTAAGTGATTTCAGACTTTTCATTTCAAACCCTTCCGTTAACGTAAAATTCACCTGCTCGATATCCCAAAAGTCGAACTTGTCCATTCTATACGAAAACGCTCATCTTTGATATAACACGCGACATTTTTAGGTCATAACCAGGGCATAAATCGGAAGCGCAGAAAAAATAGCAGAAAACTTCAATTATCGAACTTTTTTATTACATTGAACAAACTCGCTGATTGACCTATCATAACCGATACTATTTAGCAATATTTTTAAGGAGTCTTAGAAATGGCAAAAGACATTTATGACACATTCCGTGACATCGGTATCATTCCTGTTGTCGCAATTGAAGATGCTTCAAAGGCAGCTGATTTGGCACACGCACTCGTAAAAGGCGGACTTCCAGCTTCGGAAGTTACATTCCGCACTGCTTGCGCTGCAGAAGCTATCGAGGCCATGATAAAGGCTGAACCTGATATGCTCGTCGGTGCTGGTACTGTTTTGAACGTTGAGCAGGCTGAGAAAGCTGTAAAGGCAGGTGCAAAATTCATCGTTTCTCCTGGATATAACCCTGACGTTGTTGACTGGTGCTTGAAGAACAATGTTCCTACAATGCCTGGAATCTCAAATCCTTCTGAAATCACTGCTTGTATCAACAAGGGCGTTACGCACCTCAAGTTGTTCCCAGCAGAGCGCAAGGGCGGATACAAAATCATCGACGACTTCGGTGGCCCGTTCCCGCAGTGCACATTCATGCCTACAGGCGGCGTTACGACTGAGAACGTCGGCGAGTATGCAAAGCGCAAGAACATCCTCTGCATGGGCGGAACATGGATGGTCAAGAAGCCTCTCATCGAAGGCTGCAAATGGGACGAAATCACACAGATTTGTAAGGACGCTGTAAAAGCAATGCACAGCTTCCACATCGACCATATGGGAATCAACGCAAAGAACGAGGAAGAGGCGAAGGAAATTGCAAAGCAGTTCGAGCTTTTCGGATTCGCTTCGAAATTCGGCAACTCTTCAATCTTCGCTTCAGAGCAGGTTGAAATCATGAAAGAGAACGGTCGCGGAACACACGGCCACATCTCTATGGTCTGCAACAACGTCGAGCGCGCTCTCGCATTCTTGGAGCCATACGGATTCAAGCCGGTCATGGAGACAGCAAAGTGGATGGGCAAAGAGAACGCTTCTCCGCTCAAGGTTGTTTACCTCGACAAAGAGGTCGGCGGATTCGCAATCCACTTGAAGAGAGCCTAGTCGCTCTTAGGCATTTTCTTTAGTTCCATGCATTTTGTGGAACGAGCGCAATGCAAGAAAAATGCAATGAAAAACGGGATTTTAAGAAATGTTTTTCTTGGAATCCCGTTTTTTTATGTTTTCGTCGACTTTTATCGAAATAATTTTGAAATGACCTTTTCTAAATCATTCTTTTTGTTTTTCACGTTTGCCGCTTTGTTTTTTGCTGCTCCTGTTTTTGCAGAGGAACAATCGGATTCTGATATTCATGAAGATGTTCAAGAAACTGAGAATTCGGATTTTTCAAAAAATGAAAATTCTGATTCTGAGTGTTCTGATTCCGAACAGACTGAGGAAGGGATAAAGAAAACGGATATTTCATTTGATTTCGGCGTTTTAAGCGATGCCATAAAGCACAACGGTTTCGGTTTCGGAGTAAATGGCGAATATCTTTTTACCAGATTCTTTTCGGTTTACGGCGGTTTCAGCCATTCCGCGCTTTTCTCCGAATCGAAAGATGCCGTTTACACGACGGAGACCGTCAGCCTGAATCTTTATTGCTATCCGTTCGGGCGCGGGTTGAACAAATATCTTTATTTCGGCGGCGGAAGTTCTACGGAATTCATTCAGCTTACCGGAGAAGATTTCAACGAGGAGAACGGGCGGAAATCTGCGATATTCATCCAATCAAAAATCGGCTGGCGGCAACCGCTGAACAAATATATCGGTCTTGAAGGCTTCGTCGGCTACAAAGAGCTTCTGTACTCGATTGATTTGCCGAAAGAGTGCGAGCACCTCGTTGACCACGGATTCTTCTTCGGTCTTGAAGTGCATATCAACTTTGCCAACATCTACAAGGCGATGAAAAAGCATTTTCGGAAAGAGTGAGGATTTCAAATAGAAGCGCAGACTTCCGTTATCTCTTTGAGAATCCGCGCTGACAATTCCTCTTGCAGTGTTCTTCCGTATTTTTCGCTGAATTTTTCTTTCAGGCATTCAGGGCAACAATCTTCATCAAATAAAATTCTCGGCGATATGTTCAGTGCTTCCGCAATCTTGTCAATCGTCTCCGCGCTCGGAAAACGCTCCCTTGCTTCCATGTCCCCTATATATGCGGTGCTCATTCCGATTGCCTCCGCGAGTTTTTCCTGTGTGAGTCCCGCTTTCTTTCTGTAAAACTTCAAATTCTTTATGAAAATCTGTCTAACGCCCATAAACTAATTTTCTAAAGATTCATTTTTAAATTTTATCATCTAAAACACAGAAAAATAAAATTTGTTGCAAAATTCTGTTTTTCAGTTGATACTTAATTTAGAGTGAATTGAATCAGAAGCTGAACTTAAAAATAAGGTTCAGATATACAGTTCGCTAAGGAGTTTTTTATGAAGAAATATGTTGCAATTTGGATTGCGGTCCTTTCATTTTTTTCGGTTTCGTTCGCATGGTCTGAGAAAGTGACTCAAGCAATGGTAGACGCAAAACAGGCGGAGGTTACTAGGCTTCAGAATGAATTGCAGAATGCACAGGCTGACGCATATCAGGCATACGCGACAAATTCGAGCGACTTGCAGCAGAAACAAGCAAAAGTGAATCAGCTTCAGTCTCAGCTCACAAAAGCGCAGAACGAAGCGTATCAGACAATGCAGACTTTCATGCAGCAGCAGTCGCAACAGACTCAGCAGGTGCAGCAAGCGCAAGTTCCGGTGCAGAATCAGACTCAAAGTCAGCCTGCACTCAACCAGCAGACTCAGCAGAATTCTGGAAGCGGCTCGGACGTTGTGTTCCTTCAGGTGAAGAATCTTCTTGACGGCGGATTGCTCAAGAATGAGATTATGATTGCCCAGCTTTCGCCTCAGCTGAACCAGATGCAGAAGATGATGCTTTATTCTCAGTATGAAAAAAGTGCTGGAGGACCTTTCGCGCTCAACTTCTTCGTCGGATTCGGACTTGGCTCTGCGATTCAGGGGGATGTCGGCGGAACTTTTTTCCAGCTCGGATTCGAGACGTTTGGTTGGATTATGATTATTGCTGGCTGTAGCGGAGATGAGATTAAAGGCGGGGCAGTCGGAGTCGGTGTCGTTTCAATGCTCATCGGTCAGATTTACGGCTGGATTCGACCTTTCGTGTTCGCGAAAAACTACAACAAGACATTGCAGAATGCGCTCAACGGTGGCTCTACAATGATGTTCTCGCTCGCGCCAATAATCGACCCAATAAACGAACAATACGGTTTCGTAGCAAAACTCGATTTATGAGGAATTTTGTTCGATTGAACTTTTAGAATTTTTCATATCTGAACTGTTCGGAAATTGAGTCTGCAAAAGTTAAAGTGCCGTTTCTGAACAGTTTTATTTCTATGTGTCAGGAGGTGTTTTATGAAAAACTTGAGAAATATTCTGACGGTTCTTGCGCTTTTTGTTCTGTCAGTTTTGTTTTCTTCGTGTTCCGACAAGTTCGCCGATATCGAAATCGACGGAACTATCAATTACGGAACAGGTCAGTACGGACAAGTCAACTACATAGAATATTCCGTAACTGGCGGAGAAGGACCCTACAAAATTTATTATGCCAGAAGTATTGACGATTGGGACTATGCAAAAAGTCAGAGAGGTTATGTAGGTGAAGTTGAAGAAGGCGTAACTTATCGGCTTACCCCTAGCGGAACAAATTATGTCTCAGTCGGATGGTATTACTACATTTGGGCAGTCGACGAGAACGGGGCTAGCGGAGGAGCTCGTTGGCATCCTTAGGAGTTTCTGCTTTCTCTGTCAAAATTTGACAAATCGGGAATCTGATTCCATAAATTTTGGAATCAGATTCCATAAAATTCGGAAAGCAAATTCAAACTGTACGAAATCTTTTTTCGTGACCGTTTTTTTAATCATCTAAAACATTCTGTGTAAAAAAGTCTTAATAAATGCGATAATCATATTTATGAACATTTTTGCACTTTACTCAATATTTTTTTGTATCGCCACCGTGCTCGGAATTCCTCTGCTTTCGTATCTGCAGATTATGCAGATAAAAGGGAATTCTTTTCAGGAATGGATTTCCGGTATTGGAACGACTTTGATTCCTGCCGCGGGTCTTGCAGTCATCATCGTCGCTCTTGTCTACAGCAAGATGAAGCATCTCATGAAGATGCTCAGGGACGTTGAGGAAAGACCTCTGACTTTTGAGGAGAAAATCAGGGCAACCAGCATAATGCGGGTTGTGAACAGGATTTCTACGATTTCTCTTTTGCTTGGCTTCTTTTTAGGGAACGGGCTTTCTGTTCTGATAAAGGTCAGCTTGGGAATTCTCCAATATACGTCTACGGAGATTTTCATCATGCTCGTTCTTACTTTAGTCTATGCCTTTATGGCCAGAGAGTACTCGGTGGATTGCTTCAACGCGTGCGCAAGAAGCCAGCTTTCAAAGCTCGGAATCACAAGCACCGACGGCATAAAGACCTTGGGCTTTACGAATTCGCTTTTGAGGACGGTCGCGACTTGTCTGTTTGCAATGGGCTGGCATATTTTCTGCTCCGGCTATGGTGCTGTCCATAACGGGCTGTCGGCTGAGCAGTTCTTCATGAATGCCGCAATCTCGATAACGATTTCCCTCGTGATGACGCTTCCGCTTCTCATTCTCATTCTGGAGCAGCTGCGTGCCAGGTTCGTAATCACGACAAATCAGGTGAAGACTCTCACGGAGACCGGAAACATCAAGAACAGGCTTTCAATCGGTGCGTTCGACGATTTCGGCATCGTGCAGGGCGAGATAAATTCACTCATGGATTTGCTGCAGGTTCTTCTGAAGAATCTCACAAAGGAAACTTCGAATGTCGATATCGGCGCGAACGAGCTTAAGACTGTCGCAGATTCTTCGGCAGTCGGCGTCACCCAGGTTTTCAGCACGATAAAGAACCTGAATTCGAAAATCGACGAGGAAGGGCAGATTCTCGCGCAGCTCAAGGACGGAATCGTTCATCTTTCTTCGGACGCGGACAAAATCGACCTGGCGGTGCGCAAGGAATTCGACGCTGCCAAAGAGGATGTCACGTTGATGAACAAGACCAGCGAGAACCTCCATTCGATTGACGAGATGATTGGAAGGGCTGAGGCAAGCTCAATCAAGCTTTCCGAGATTTCAAAGCAGGGAAACGAGGAAGTCAACAAGACGATGAGCATCGTCAACACCGTAAGCGAAAAGTCGAGGATGATGGGCGACGTCATTCGCGTCATTCAGACTGTGGCGAGCCAGACGAACCTTCTTGCGATGAACGCTTCGATTGAGGCTGCTCATGCAGGGGATGCAGGCTCGGGGTTTGCGGTTGTCGCCGACGAAATCAGAAAACTTGCCGAGTCTTCATCAAAATCTGCGAAGGACATCAAGGATTTGATAACGGAAATCATGAGCGCGGTCGATGATTCTTCAAAATCGATGGCTTCCACGATGGAAATATTCAGCAAAATCGAGAATGAAATCATCGACCAGAAAAATGCGGTCTCGGCGATTTCAGAGTCGATGGACATGCAGTCGGAAAACGTCAAGCAGACGAAAAACGCGACCGACGAAATCAGCCGCCAGATTGACAGCGTGACGACACTCGTCCAGAAGCAGGCGGAATATTCGAAGGTGATGATGGAAAATGTGAACAAAGTGTTTGATTATTCCAAGAGAATTTCCGAGTCGATGACCGAATCCGAGGCCGTCATCCAGAACTTCTCCGAGACTGTCGAAATTGTAAAGGACAAGGCCGAGCAGAACAAAGATTCCGTGAAAAATATCACAAAGGAAATCGAAAAGTTCTCGTTCTAAAAAAATATTTGACCTTCAACAAAAAAAATCCTCCGTACACTTCAAAAAAAGTGCGGAGGATTTTTTTTCAGATGCGCTTGTCCGTTACAGAGTTGCGATTGTGCGCTCGATTCTTGCAAGTGATTTTTCCTTGCCGAGAACCTGGATCGAGCCGATGAGCGGAGGAGAAACGCGGCTTCCTGTGACAGCCATGCGGATTGGCATCATGAAGTCGCCGAGTTTCACGCCAAGCTCTTCTGCCTTTGCCTTTGCGAAATTCTCCGCTTCCTCGTGGTTCGTCTCGAAAATCTTCGCCACGAAATCCTTTGCGTTCTCAAGGACTTCTTTCGTCTTTGCTGCGTCGAGCTTTTTCGGAACGAGCTGCTCGACTGGCGGAACTGCCGGCTCAGTGAACATGAAGTGCACCATCTCTGCGGCTTCCGTGAGGAACTTGAGGCGTTCTTTGATGAGCGGCATGAGACCCATGAGCGTCTTTTTCACGTCCTCGCTCGTCATGTTCATCGATTCGTCCACGCATTCCGGTTCGCCGCTCTCGTTCATGCGGACACCCGAATATTCAGGTCCCACCTTCGGCTTCGGCTGCGGATTGTCAGGATTGATTTCGAGAGTCGCATCTCCTGTTCCAGTGATGAACGGCAATGTCCACTTGTAAAGCTCCTCGTCAGAAAGCATTCTGATGTAGTTCGAGTTGTAGAATTCGAGCTTTTTGTAGTCGAATACAGCCGGTGACTTGTTCAGATGCTCAAGCTTGAATGCCTTTGCAAGCTCTTCGAGAGTGTAGAATTCTTTTCCCTCTTCGTAAGAGCAGCCGAGGAGCGCGACGTAGTTCACGATTGCCTTCGGAAGATATCCGCGCGCACGGAATTCGTTGAGCGAAGTTGAGCCGTGGCGTTTTGAGAGCTTCTTTCCGTCCGAGCCGTTTACCATCGGGAGGTGGCAGAACTCAGGGTGCTCCCAGCCGAACGAGCGGTACATCTGGACGTGGAGCGGAGTTGAAGGAATCCACTCCTGCGCGCGCATGACGTGCGAGATTTTCATCAGGTGGTCGTCAACGATGTTCGCAAGGTGATATGTCGGGAATCCGTCAGATTTCAGAAGAACCGGGTCAGGAGAAATCGCCTCGTTCTCCCACTCGATGTCGCCGAGAAGGTGGTCGTGGAACACTGTCTTTCCTTCGAGAGGCACCTTGAGCCTGATTACATACGGCTTTCCTGCGTCCAGGTTTGCCTTGACTTCCTCTGCTGTGAGGTGTCGGCAGTTTCTGTCGTAGCCGGGAGCCATCTTGTTCTCCTGCTGGATTTTTCTGATGCGGTCAAGTCGCTCAGCATCGCAGAAACAGTAGTATGCTTCCCCGTTCTCGATGAGCTTCTGGGCATATTCCTTGTAAAGCGCGAATCTTTCGCTCTGGACGTATGGCCCGTATTCTCCGCCCTTGTCTCCGCCTTCGTCCCAGTCAATTCCAAGCCATTCAAGTGTGTCGTAGAGATTCTGAACGTATTTCTCGTCGTAGCGGGTTCTGTCAGTGTCTTCAAGACGGAGGATGAATTTTCCGCCCTGAGAGCGTGCGTAAAGATAATTGAACAATGCAGTGCGCACGCCGCCAATGTGCTGCATTCCTGTCGGTGATGGCGCGTAACGAACACGCACTTCTTTGATGTTTTCCATTTTGTTCCTCTAAAAAAAATAAAAAGACTTCAAGTCATTCATCTTAATCAAAAAGATTTATTTAAACAATTCCATGCTAATTTGCAGATGCGTTTTTGATTTTTTAAAAATGTCTGTTATACTGAAAGTCAACTTAGATTTTAGAATTCTTAGGCTTAAGGAGGCGCAATATGCTCAAGAAATTCATTTCAACAATCGCAATACTTTTTGCACTGTCATCGGTATCGGTTTTCGCACACAAGGCTCAGTCAAAGGCTACTTCCGCAAACGACGAGAATTACCAGTGGTACGAGTTCAAGGCAAAGCAGTTCGGAAAACCGATGAAGTTTTTCGCATTCAAGACCGAAACTCAGAGGGACAACCGCGCTCTGATGATTCTTGACAAGAACGGATGGGGCGCAAGACCTGGCGAGACAATCAGCGAGTTTTTCAACTTTGAGGGCGGGGAGAAGACAGTTCTTTTCGACGAGGAGCTGAAGCCGACGATGAAAGAGAACGGATACAAATACGCGATGACGACGTTCAAGTCAACGAACAAGGAGACCACGACGATTTACCTTTATACGTTCTGGTATGATGCCGAGACTGACGCGCTTTACGTTTACAAATCATACAAGTAAGCATTTTCTTAACGGAACAAACTGATTTACTGAACGTAAAAAAGAGCTTGTGCTTTTGCATAGGCTCTTTTCTTTTTTTACAATGGTATTTTGAAATTTTTAACGGAGACTTAGAAAATGAGCGAAAGCAAAACAGAAAACAAAAACGAAAATACAAAAAAAATACTCGGATTCATAAAAGAAAGCCCCAGCTGCTTCCATGCGGTGAAAAAAATTGCGGACGAAATGAAATCATGCGGCTTTACGGAGCTTTCCGAAAAGGAAAAATGGAATCTTTCGGCGGGCGGAAAATATTTCGTCACGAGAAATTCATCTTCGATAATCTCTTTTGCGATTCCGAAAAACGATTTCAAATCGTTCAGGATTGTCGCGTCGCACTCGGATTCGCCTGGATTCAAGGTGAAGGAAAATCCAGAACTATGCGGAAACGGCTGCACCCGGCTGAATGTCGAAAAATACGGCGGAATGCTTCTTGCTCCGTGGTTCGACAGGCCGCTTTCGGTTGCCGGCCGCGTCTGCATGAAAAGCGGGAGCGGATTTGCGGTTGAGGAGCGTCTTTTCGATTTCGGACGCGACATCGCAATGATTCCGAGCCTTGCGATTCATTTTGCGCGGGACGCGAACGACGGCCACAAGATAAATTTCCAGAACGAGATGATGCCGATCATAACGACCGAGAAAGACTTCAATTTAAAAAAGAAAATCGCGGAGAAAATTTCTTTTGACGGAAACGGAAAGCAGAGTGCCGAGAAAATCCTCCCTGAAATTCTTTCATATGACCTTTTCGTCTATAACAGGGACGAGGGCAAATTCTGGGGCGCGAACGACGAATTCATCTCTTCGCCGCGCCTTGACGATTTGGAATGCGCTTTTTCGACGATGATTGGCTTTGCCGAGGCTGTAAAAAATGAAAATGCCGATGGAAACAGCGTCCTTATCCATGCAGTTTTTGACAACGAGGAAGTCGGAAGTTCGTCTCGGCAGGGTGCGAATTCGACTTTTCTTGAGGACACTCTCAAGCGGATAAATCTTTCGCTCGGAAAAAACGATGAGGATTACATGGTCGCGGTCGCGAACAGCTTCCTCGTGAGCGCGGACAACGCACATGCGCTTCATCCGTCTTTCGCCGACAAATCGGATTTAATCAACAGACCGAAAGTGAACGGCGGAATCGTCATAAAATTCAACGCGTCGCAGAAATACACGAGCGACGCAGTTTCTTCTGGAATGTTCAAACGAATTTGCGAGAACGCAAATGTTCCTGTGCAGATTTTCACGAACAACTCGAATGTGGCTGGCGGTTCAACCCTCGGCAACATCTCGACTTCGCACGTCTCCGTTCTTTCGGTGGACATCGGTCTTGCGCAGTGGGCAATGCATTCTCCGTATGAGTCCGCAGGTGCCGCTGACGCAGAATCGATGGTTCGCGCGATGAGTGAATTCTACCGCGCCTAAAATTGCGAGAGCCAGTCGAATATTCCGTTGTCGTTGTTCAATGTGTATATCCAGCTGGCGTGACCTTCGTACTGGTACGCGCTTCCGTCCTCGCCGAAGAATCTGCCTGATGTGTCGTGCACGTCCTCGTATTCGGTGCATCGGAAATCCTTTGCGCCGTTTTTTTTCATCCGCTCGATTGTCGGAATCGTTGCCTTGAGCGGGTCAACCGTGGTGTCGTTTTTTGCGTAGGTGAAGAAAATCGGGAACGACGACAAAAACTGAATCTGCTCGTCGGTGATTTTCGAGTCGAGGTAGAATTCGCAGGTCGGGAACGCTGCCCTGAAAAAATACCGGAAGACGAGAATCATGTTGAGCGTCATGTATCCGCCTGCTGAGCATCCTCCGACAAAGATTCTCGAAGTGTCGATTTCTGGGTTTTCGCTTATGACTGAATCAATCAAATCTTTTATGAGAAATGTGTAATACGAAAACGAGCCGAACGGAATTTTTTCTTCTTCTGCTTCGGTTTCGTCTTCGTCATCTGAGACCGAGTTTCCTGTGAATGCCTGACGAACTTTCTGCTTCAGAAAACGCATCGGCATTGTAACGGTGTCCTTCGCGCTTTTCATTCCGCCTGAGATTTTGTTCTTCACTTTGTCCTTGTCAACCGGTGCCCAATAATGGATTCCGCCGATTGTCCTTTCGCTGACCATGAGCCAGCCCGTCGGGCATTGCGGGGCGAGTATGCAGAATCCGTTGGGGAATTTTGACTGGATTTCTTCGCTTGCAAGGTTCGTGACTTTCGCGTTCAGAATCGGTGAAGCCTTGTTCTTTCCGCCTTCGCCCATTCCGTGAAACCAGACCACGAGCGGAATTTTCCCGTCGAGTTTTGAATCTGAACCTGAAGCTGAAGCTGCAGAATCGGGCTTGAAAAATGCGTAATTTATTGGAACTTCATCCTCGTCGTCAATGTCGCCGTCGTCGTCGTATTCGATTACAACTCCGTCATAAACTCCGAACGAAAATCTGCTCGCGTTTTTGTTCACCATTCCGGAGCAGTTTTTGACAGAAAGACCGAGCTCTTTGTTGATTATCGTGTATGAAAAAAAATCATCGACTTTTCCGACCGATTTTGAAAGTCCCGTCGTAAGCACATTCAGCGTTCTGAAATTCTCTGGCCGTATGTCGAAGCTGAGCGTGACGAAGTTGCTTTCGGATTCGATTTTGTTTCCGTTTTCGTCAGAGACAAACGCGTCGCTGCATTCGATTTCGGAATTGAATTTTTCTATGTAGATTCGCTTGCCTGTTTTCCTTGTCATTCTTTTCACGACAAAATCCGAAGAATGAACGCTCTGCGGCATGATTTTATTTTCCGTGTGAATCACGATTTTTGAAATGCACGCTCCGAAATCTTCCGCAGAAAAATGCACGACGAACGAATTTTCTTCAGGCACTTTCTCGGGAAGAATCGTCGCGGGAAAAATTTTTGCCGAAGAAATCAGAATCAGAAAAACGAAAAAAAACAATCTTGGGATTTTCATAAAATCGATTATAGCAGTAAAGGCATTAAAACTAACATTTGTTTAAAAATTGATTAAAATAATCATATGAAACGAATTTTAATTTTAATTGCAGTGTTTGTGATTCTTTCGTGTAAAACTACGAATGTTGAAGAAATCATCGAAGAGAAAAAAGAAGAGATAACTGAAGAAAAAATCGAACTCGAAGTAAAGGAAGAAGAAATCGTCGAAGAGAAAGTTGAGGAAATAGCCGAAGAAAAAATCGAAGAGAAAATTATCGAGGAAGTTGCGGAAGAGGTGATTGAAGAGAAAGAAGAGATAAAAGAAGAAATCTGCGTGGTTTCGAAAGAGGCTGAGAATCGGATTCCTGAGCCGAGGGAAGATGAATCTGTTGAAAATATAATAGAAGAGATTGTGGCGGAAGATGTTCCGCAGGAAGAGAAAAAGCCTGTGCTTAAAAAAATCGACATGACGAAATGGCGGTATATTGTTTCTGACGATGTTTATTTTCAGGTCGGAATCGAATATTGCGCGGTGCCGAAAGACAAGACGTATGAGAAAATCGCGATTTTCGTTCCGGGAAAATATTTCGACGCAAGAAAAAATTCAGCCGACTTTTACACTGCAAAGGCGAAAGAAGAATTTTCGAAAGTCGCATACGTTATGAATACGGGAAAAAATCATTCCGCATTGAAAGCTTCATCAATATACGAGCAGAAATCAAAAACATTCACGAGCGCGGGATTCATTTACGTCCACGCGGGTAGCAGGGCGGATACGCTTCTGGACTTCAAGAGCGCAATCCGGTTCGTGCGGTACAACGCGGATTTGCTTCCGGGAACTACGGACGACTTTTTCGTGTTCGGAACTGGCGGGGGCGGAATTACAGCCGCAAAAATCGCGCTTTCAGGCGATGAGAAAATTTACGACGCGGAACTTGAAGAACTTGGCGCGGCACAGACGAGCGACAGAGTGAAAGGTGTGGGTGCGTGGTTTTCAATCAAAAATGCGGATTTTTCGGAATCGATTTCCAATGAAAAAAATAAAAGCGAAGAGAATTCACTTTTGCAAACTTCAATAGATGATTTTTTTTCTGTGACGAAATTTCCGTACAAGGCCGATTTTTCTTCCGACAGGCTTCCTGAGCCGGTGCGTCCTGGCGAATTCGTTGCGTCGGGCGGACTCCTCGAAGGCAAAGTCGTCAAAAAGCCGCGACGAGGAATTCCGAATCCGAACGAGGAAAACGAATACAAAAAGAAAAAGGAAAAGCGCGACAACGAGCTGAACGGAATTTTTGAGACACCGTTCGATTACGTTGCGGCACTGAACCACGAGGCGAAAAAAAACGGCGGAACGGACTGGATTTCTTACGACGAGGCAACTTCTTCCGCAAAAATAATCGACGCGAACGGACTCGGATTTTTTCTGAATCAGAATAATTCTGAAGATTCCGTGAAAAAATCAGCCGTAAATGAAAATGCGGGCGAAAAAAACGAATCCGTCAAAAGTCTTTTTAGCATTGCGCTTTCAAAGAAAAATGCGCCAGACGCAAAAAAAGCGGATCTTTGGAGAATCCGCTTCGGGCTTTTCGAGCGGAACATAAATCTTTCCCGTCAGGTTGAATTCGTCCGCCTTCTTCGCGAAAACGGCTTCGATGTTGATTTCGGCGCAGTCTGGCAGGCAAGAAATGAAGTGGCTGAGAGTTCTGGAAACACCGATGAAAATTTCGCACTTTGGCTCAAGGAGAAAATGAAATGAATTTCAAAAAGCGTCTTTTTTTACCGTCAGTCGTTTTTCTTTTTGCTCCGGTTTTTCTTGGCTTAAAAACCGCAAATGCCGCTGAGACAAGGCATTCGAACTACATGCAGAATCAGCAGGTGAAGCAGCAGATAAATCAGCAGAAAATGCCGGTTACAGTAAAAGAAGAAAAAAAAGTCGAGAAAAATGAGGAAGTTGAAGCAGAGGCATTCGTCAAGAAATCGGTTTTCAGAAAAATCGACATGACGAAATGGCAGTTCAACAAAGAGAAGAAAATTTTCTATCAGCTTGGAATACAATATTGCAGGAATCCGAAAAATCCTTACTACGAGCGTCTTTCAATCTACGTTCCCGAATGTTACTTTGACGCACGGAAAAACAAGGACGGAACGTACACCGTTCTCGGAACGAAAGAAGTGAAATTCGCTCCGATTTACGTCCTAAGCATCGACACGAAAACTGAAAAGCAGCGTCCTGACATAAGATATTCGCCAGCGTCCGAGGAGTACACGAAATACAAGCGCGTCGTAATCCGTGCTGGCGGCGAGGACACTGCGGATTTCAAGGCGGCTTTGCGCTATGTCCAGTGGAATTCCGATTTGCTTCCTGAAGGTGCGGGCGCGATTTACGTTTACGGGGAGAATGTCGGCGGCGGATACGCGTGCGTGCTCGGCGTGACGGGAAATCTCTGGACGTACAGGGAAAAGTTGGACGCAATCGGGGCTGTCAGAACGTCGGACAGCGTGCCTGGCGTGTATGCGATAAATCCCGCGCTGAATTTTGGGCGGACGAGCGACAAGGCTCTTGACATCCATCAGCTCGAATATTCAATCGACAGGCTTTTTTCTATGGGCGAATTCCCGATTCAGACGAAGCTGCACGCGACATCTATGCTTGCGGAACCGAGCGACGAGCTTAGCCCTTCGATAAAAGAAATGTTCACGAGGGAATACGAGCGTTCCGTGAAAAAAGAATTCCCCGGCTACGAAATCGAGGACGCGAAGAAAAAATACTCGCAGAAACGCAACGCGGAGCTGAAAGGCAGGTTCGACACGAGAAAAGCTTACGCGGACGCGCTGAACACCCTCACGATGATGAAGTGGCTCGAATACAACCAGTGGCTGCAGACCGCAAAAATCGTTGACATGGAAGGATTCCACAGGCTGCTCAAGCACATTCAGATGAACGGCGCGGAAAAACGCCCTGTCGCGCCTGAGTCGCTTGAAAACCCGATTCAGCTCCTGAACGACTACCCAGAAGCCCGCCGCGCAAGATACTGGGTTGTCAGAAGCGACGCTCTGAAGAGCTTGGACGAATCCGCCAAAGAACAGGATTTGGTGGACGCTCTCAAAGAAGCAAACCTTGAAGTGTTCTTCGATTTGAAGTGGAAGTAGGGAAGTGATATAAAGACTGCCAAAGAAATGGCGAAGGAGGTCTGAAATGCTGGAAACGACAAAATTTGATGTTGCGGATTATCTCAACACCGAGGAACTTCAGTCGGGATATCTTGAGATGGTTTCAAAAGACGGAACACCTGAAGAACTTTTGAGAGCGATAAATGATGTGGCGCGTGCAAGAGGAATGTCCAAAACTGCAAAAGATGCAGGAATAACACGGGAAGGACTTTACAAGGCTTTGTCCGACAAAGGCAATCCTGCATTCACGACAGTCTGCAAAATACTTGACGCAATCGGCTATGCGCTTGTTCCTGTTCCGAAATCAGCGCAAATATAATGGAAGAAAATGAGAATATTTTTGCAAATTGTGTCGCCGATTGCGTTTGCGTTCGGAGAAATTTAGATGAACCGAAGAACTTTGAATTTCATTTTGCTTTTTGCAATTTCGCTTTTCTCCTTTGCGTTCAACCTTGGGGAAGTGCTTTTGCGCGGCTGGTATTGGCTTCATTGGATTGAGTA
Source organism: Treponema sp. (assembly GCA_017525605.1). GTDB lineage: Bacteria > Spirochaetota > Spirochaetia > Treponematales > Treponemataceae > Treponema_D. Next base: position 50,404 of record JAFXSM010000033.1, read on the forward strand.
TTTTCACTTTTCGTTTCTGGTCGCGCCGATTCTTTTTATGCTCTGGCTCAATTTTGTGTGGAACTGGAAGCTCGGAATCAAACGGAACCTGGTTTTTGCCGCGAGTTACGCGCTCTGCTTTGTGCTTCTTTTGGTGTCGTACGCGACGCTGTTCAACCGCTGGGTGATTTTTTTGCATCCGGTTTACATCCTTCTGGCTCTCGTTTTTCCGCTTTTGATTCCGTTCCTCGAAAATCTTCTGCTTTCAAAAACATTCAGACTTTCCGTGCGCCGGTGGAAATTCATCATCGTATTCTTTCTGCCGGTTGCCGTTCATTTAATCGCTCAGTTTTTGAATCTTGTTTTGATGCAGGTGATTCCATTCTTCTTTGCCAAACTCGGCGATATGATTTTCCAGTTCAAAACCGGCTCGGTAATTTTTGCGTACATGCTTTTAGAGGGGATTTTTATTCTGCTACATAAAAGTGAAGAATAGAGCCGCGGAGGCAGAAAATGATTTTGACACACGGGAATATCAGAAAACGGGGGAATAAATGAAAAGACTGATTTTGATTTTTGCGATTGGCTTTCTTTTTGGAGTCACGCAGATTTTTGCAGAAAAATTGAATTCTGAGTGGGTAAGGAAAGATGGAAAAATCCTGAAATCTGCGGTTGAATTTATTCAGAAAAATGATTTTTCTGATTCGGAAATACAAAATTTTCTGCGGTCGGGAAAAAGCGGTGACTGGGAGCCGGAGACGGAATTGCGTGGATTCGGATTGAAAAAATCGGTCAGAAATTTTTACGGCGGATATATGACTCTGAATGTGACTTATATCTATTACGATGACAAACCGTGCAAACTGATTTTTTCTGTTGGCGAAGAAGCTTTTGGTAAAATTAAAGCGAGCCTTGTCAAAAAAACGCGCAAGGATTTTCAGAATCTGTTTGAATTGAAAACAAATAACGCCGGCGATTTTTCATACAGCGAGTATCGCTTTGAGCGCGATTTCAGTGAGAATTACGAAAAATTTGCACAACATAAAAAATCGATTGTAGGCGAGATAAAAAATATTTCGATTCCGGGCGAATATCAGAAATATTACGATTTTCTTTTTTCTGCGGAATCTTCTGGCGAATACGGATATATCGGCGGCGAGGCAGCGCAGAAAACAACGGGAACAATTGCACTTGAAAAACTGCTTGAGCTCAAGGACAAAAATGTGTTCCTGAATCTTTTGAAAGGCGACAGTCCGAGCGGCAGAATGTATGCGGCGGAAGGCCTTTTGACGCTGGAAAATTCTCAGGCGAGCGTGGACGCGATAAACAAAGTCTTTTTGCCGCTGATTGCCGAGGGCGTTACTTATTCCACGATTGACGGCTGTTTTGTTGAGACTGGCGTGGAATATAGGCTTTTTGAATACAAGTCGAAATGAAAATGAGCGAAAACTTTTGTGAAATCGTCGGGTTCGTTCTCGAATCGGAAAAATACTTTTTAATCTGGTGTTCGCCGGATGAGGGCGACGATTATTTTGAAAACTATTCTTCGCGCGTCGTCGCATTCCGCGACAAAAAATCCGCCGACGATTATCTCCTCTCAAAAAACAGGAAGGCGGACAAATGCACGACGGTTTTCGATTTTGACGCCCTTGATTTTTCCGACTGCTCGGATTTCCTTGACAAATGGAACATCATCGATGATTTGGCAAAGTCGGTTTCGCGCGATTTTATCGGGAACGGCGATGATTTTACACCTCTTTACTCAAAGTTCGTCCGAGGCTCGAACCTTCCCGCGCTGAACACTTCCGGCAAAATCTACACGCCGGCTTTTGTTGCGGAGGAACTTGAGCAGATTGAATCGGTCAAGCGCGATATGCTTAACGTTCTCAAATCCGTGCTTTCAAATGCGGTTTTTGCCTTTCACTACGATTTTGCGCTGATAAAAGATTTTCTTTCGGAGTACGGCGTAAAAGTCGAAGTCGAAGAAAACGTGCTTTCGGCATTTTTGGCGGACGATATCTGTATGCGATTCTACAATGCCGAAGATCCAATCGATGTGCGCTGTGCTTTTTGTTCGGACTGGGACTGGCACTGCCACGGCGACTTTTACTTTTTTGACGAAAACGGCATCGGCATTCAGCTCGGCTACCTCGATTTTCTTGAAGAGCTTGTTGACGGAAACATTCTGATTTGCTTTGAATATCGGAACGGAAAACTGTGCGAAATCCGCCCGGCTCACATAAAATATTTTGACAAAAGCGATTTCGAATATCTTGAAAACGGCGAGGAAATCCGAATCCGCAGGCTGAAATTCGAGAAACACAAAACCGAAAAAACGGAGACAGAGCGAAGATGAAAATCGACTTTCAAAATCAAATCGTTAGAACCGCAGTTTTTTATTACGCGGGCGTGCGGGAATATAAGGCGTTCATTTGCCGGAGGGATTTTTTTCCGGGGTCAGGCGACGCAGAAGACGAAATGGAAGTTTCAAACGACAGGCAAGGTGAATGCTTTGAACTTTGCTTTGAGAATTTTTTGTCGGTCGGTGAAGTTTGCGCGTCAGGCGGATTTTTTGAAACGCTTGCCGACGCAATAAGTCATACGGAAAAATCCTGGGGATTTGTAAAATGGATTTGAAATGTTTTTTCAGATTTGCGTTTTTACTTGCGCGGTTGATATCGTGAATTTAAATCAAGATTCCGGCATTCAGTTTCTCTTTTCGGTTTTCTTTTTTCTTTCGTGATAGAATAGAAGCACCAAACTTTTTTAGGAGAAACATAAATGTCAATTTCTTGGGTAAATCTCGACAAACTTGAATCTTTCAAGAAACTCCAGTCGCTCAAAGGCGCAGTTTCGGTCGCAAAGGAGCTTTCGGGTGCAAATGCTGCTGCTCGTGTCGCTTCGTGCTCTGTGCCGATGGCTGCGGGGCTTGTCTACAATTATGCGGCAAAGCAGGTCGATGAGAAAGTTCTGTCGGTTCTGAAGGAACTTGCTGACGAGGCTCAGCTTACTGCAAAATACGAGGAACTTTACAACGGCGCGGTAATCAACACTGGAGAGAAGAGACTCGTTCTCCATCAGCTCACGCGCGGTCAGCTCGGAAAAGATGTCGTTGCGGACAACGTGAACAAGCGCGAATTCTACAAAAACGAGCAGAAGAGAATCGCGGAATTTGCGGAAAAAGTGCATGACGGACGAATCGCAAATGCAAGCGGCGAAAAATTCACTACGGTCGTTCAGATTGGAATCGGCGGAAGCGATTTGGGACCTCGCGCAATGTACCTTGCTCTTGAGAACTGGGCAAAGGCAAACGGAACATTCAAGCTTGAGGCGAAATTCATCTCGAACGTTGACCCTGATGACGCTGCGGCTGTCCTCAAGTCAATCGACCTTGCGCATTCGCTTTTCATTCTCGTCTCAAAATCAGGAACGACGCTTGAGACCCTCACAAACGAATCTTTCGTGAAAGACGCGCTCAAAAAAGCCGGTCTCAATCCTGCAAAGCACATGATTGCCGTAACGAGCGAGACTTCTCCGCTTGCGCACAATCCTGACTATCTTGCGGCGTTCTACATGGACGATTACATCGGCGGACGATATTCTTCAACTTCAGGTGTCGGCGGCGCAGTTCTTTCTCTCGCATTCGGCCCGAAAGTTTTCGCTGAATTCCTTGACGGTGCGGCAGAGCAGGACAAGACCGCAACAAATGCTGACATTCTCAAGAATCCGAGCCTTCTCGACGCGCTCATCGGAATCTACGAGAGAAACGTTCAGGGATATCCTTCAACTGCCGTTCTTCCGTATTCGCAGGCACTTTCAAGATTCCCTGCGCACTTGCAGCAGCTCGACATGGAATCGAACGGAAAGAGCGTGAACAGATTCGGCGAGCCAATCAGCTACGTCACAGGCCCTGTGATTTTCGGAGAGCCGGGAACGAACGGCCAGCACAGCTTCTATCAGCTGCTCCATCAGGGAACAGACATTGTTCCGCTCCAGTTCATCGCATTCAAGGAGAATCAGGCCGGAACTGATGTTGTAATCGAGGATTCTACGAGCCAGAAAAAGCTCTGCGCAAACGTCGTCGCTCAGATTATGGCGTTCGCTTGTGGAAAGGAAGACGCTGACCCGAACAAGTCGTTCGCTGGCGAAAGACCGTCGAGCCTCATCTATGCTGACAAGCTCACTCCGAAAGTGCTCGGTGCGCTTCTTGCACATTTCGAGAACAAGGTTATGTTCCAGGGATTCGTCTGGAACATCAACTCGTTCGACCAGGAAGGCGTTCAGCTCGGAAAGAAGCTTGCGAAGAAGGTTCTCGCGCATGATACGGACGGCGCGCTCAAGGCGTATGCAGATTTGATGAAAATCTAAATCGTTAGGTCGAATGTCGAGTTAATATTGATTGTAAAAGTTGGAAACAAGCTCCCGGCGAGAACCCTATTTGAAAAACGGCAGTACCGCTACGCGGTGGCTGAAGTTTTTCAAATAGGAACCTCGCCTACGCTTGTTTCCAGTTTTGCTTCGTAAAACTCGATATTTGACTTTTTTGTTTTTTTATCCTTGTATGAGGCGTTCAAGGATTTTAGATTCGATTTCCTGTAGTTTTTCTAGGGAGAACGGGATGTTTTTTGTCTGCATGAATGTCTGTGCGAGTTCCCGGGCTTTTTGGACTTGTTCCATTGTCGGTTGTTTTGGCGGCTGTTTCTGTTCCTGTTTTGCGGCGATGTTTCCCATGTTGCCGACGCTTGTTTTCGTGAACTGGCTTCTTAGTTGGCTTTGAGTCAATTCCGGTTGCGCTCTCTGTGTCATCTGTGCTTGCTGCGCTCGTTGCATCTGCTGCTGATGGATGTACATGCTCTGCGTCTGAACGTTCTGCTGTGTCGGGCTGTTTGCTTTTATGATGTTGCTGCTCGGCTGTGCTCCGTTCATCATTTCCATTAGCATCTGCATAAGTGCCGAATTCGGGTCGGACATTTTGTTTGGCATCTTTCTCTTTCTCCAAGTTTTGTTTTTGTTCGTTGATATTTTCGGTATTTTCGCACATTGCTGAAAGTAATTCAAATTTTCATTGGTGGTCCGCATTTGTCACTGTCTTTTCGTCTATTGAGTGCATACCCTGTCGTAGTATAATATTTGCTGTATGGAAAACACTGAAAACGCTGATAACGCTGATAACTTTGACATTGAGCCGAAAAATTGCTGCCATGTCTGCTCTTGCGGTGAATCTGGCGACAAAAAGACGACCCCGCGCGACGATGAGACGAAAAAAGCACTGATTACGCGTCTCAACAGAATCGAAGGGCAGATTCGTGGCCTTAAGAAACTTGTCGAGAATGACGCGTACTGCACCGACGTGCTGATTCAGACGAGTGCGGCTCGTTCTGCTCTCTCTTCGTTCTCGACATTGATTCTTGAGCACCACATTTCCGGCTGCGTGAAAGAAGGTCTCCTGGCTGGCGACGATTCCGTTCTCGAAGAACTGATTTGGACTCTCAAAAAACTGAAATGAATTTTTGAATTTGTGATAAGATTCTACCGCTATGAATATCACATCAAAAAAGTCTAGACTCTCAGGTTCTGTTGTTGTTCCTGGTTCAAAATCTCACACAATCCGCGCTCTGATTCTTGCGACGATTGCGGAAGGCACTTCGCACATCAAGAATCCGCTTCCGAGTGCGGATTGCCTTTCTACGGCTGCGGCAGTTCCGCTTATCGGCTCAATGGTAGACTTGAACTTGTCAACCGAGGGCGAGCCTGGGACTTCGTGGACGGTTTGCGGTGCCGGAAGTCAAGTTCATCTTCCTGACGACGTAATCAATGTCGGAAATTCGGGGTCGCTTTTGTATTTTCTCGCTCCGATTGCCGCGACTTTTGATGGCGACACAGTTTTTACGGGCGACGATTCAATCAGAAAACGCCCGGTTCAGCATGTAATCGATTCGATTAATCAGCTTTCGGATAAAAAATCATTCGTGACTGTTCCCGGAAAAAACGGCTGTCCGATGGTAATCCGAGGTCCTATCCATAGCGGAACTGTGAAAACCTAGGGCGAAATTTCAAGCCAATATGTCACAGGATTGATGCTCGCTGGAATTCTCCTTGACGGCGGAATCAAACTTGAGCTTTCGAATCCGAAAGAGACTCCGTATCTTACGATGACACAGAAGTGGTTCGAGAAAGTCGGCGTGGAATGTTCGATTTCCGATGATTTCAAGAAAATCGAAGTAAAGCAGAACAAAAATCTCAAGGCGTTCACGACGACGATTCCGAGCGATTGGGAAGGCGTTGTGTTTCCGCTTGTCGCAGGTCTTTTAAGCGAGTCCGGCTCGAAAATCACAATCGAAAACATCGACGGAAGCGGAACTCAGGGCGATGACGCTATCGTCAAGATTCTCCAGTCTGTCGGCGGAAGAATCGTGTGGGACAAGGAAAAATTCACAATCACCGTTGAGCCTTCTCGCCTTACGACAGAAAATCTCCCGGACAAGACCCTCCGCGTCAAAATGTCTCCGTTCCCTGATGCGATTTGCGCTCTTGCTGTTGCGGCTTGTTTTACCGAGGGCACGACAATCCTTGAGGATGCCGCAGTTTGCAGGCGGAAGGAAACTGACAGAATCAAAGTCCTTAAAATCGAGCTTTCAAAACTCGGCGCGGAAGTTGAGGAAAAAGAAGATGCCCTGATTATTCACGGCCACGCGCCTTTCCTTGCCAACGGAGGAAAGAATCCCGAATTCGTTCTGCACGGCGGGCTTTGCGAAAGCTACATGGATCACAGGATGGCGATGTCGCTTGCGTGCCTTGGAATCGGTCTTCCGAAAGGGGAGAGCGTCATCGTGAAAGATGCCGAATGCTGTTCCGTGAGCTTCCCGAAATTCTTTGAAGTGATGCGCGGAATCGGATGCAGCTTTGAGGAACTTGACGTGATTTCAATGAATCTTTAACGGAAATTCATTAAAACTGTTCGGAATAAATTTTCAAATCAAAATTTTTAATCAAAACAACGAGGAATAAAAATGAAACTTACTTGTGGTATCGTCGGTTTGCCGAACGTCGGTAAATCAACAATTTTTTCTGCCCTGACAAAGGCACCTGCAGAAGCTGCGAATTATCCGTTCTGCACGATTGAGCCGAATCACGGTGTCGTCGAGCTTCCAGATGAAAGGCTCGATTTCATGGCATCTGTTTTCCAGCCGAAAAAGAAGATTCCTGCGACTGTCGATTTCGTTGACATCGCTGGTCTCATAAAGGGCGCATCGAAGGGCGAGGGACTCGGAAACCAGTTCCTTGCGAACATCCGCGAGACTTCCGTAATCGCGCACGTCGTCCGCTGCTTCGACAACCCTGACATCCAGCACGTCCGCGAAGATGCCAAGACTGACGCTCCGATTGATCCTGAGAGCGACATTCTCACAATCAACTACGAGCTTTGTCAGGCCGACATCGACACGATAACGAAGCGCGAGGAGAAAATCGTGAAAGAGGTGCGCGCGCTCGGAAAGGAAGCTGAGAAAAAATATGCCGGCTACAAAAGCGCGATTGCAAAAATCATGCCGCTTCTTCAGGACGGAAAGTGCGCGAGACAGGCGGAACTCACTGACGAGGAGAAAGCTGGCATTTACGACTTGCATCTTCTCACTGTGAAACCGCAGCTTTTCGTGTGCAACATCGACGAGGACACAATTGCGGAAGGAACGAACAAATATGTCGAGACTGTGAAGAAACTTGCAGCAGAGGAAAAATCGGAAGTCATCGTCATCTGCGGAAAATTCGAGTCCGACCTTGCGGACATCACTGACGAAAACGACAGGAAGGACTTCATGGAAAGCGTCGGCTTGAAAGAGTCAGGTCTTACAGTCCTCGCACGCGCCGCATATCACCTGATGGGACTGCGCACATTCTTCACTGGCGGTCCGGACGAGTGCCGCGCATGGACAATCCACAACGGCGACCTAGCTCCGCAGGCAGCCGGCGTAATCCACACCGACTTTGAAAAAGGCTTCATCAAGGCAGAAGTCTATTCCGTTGACGACCTCCGCGAATACGGCTCAGAGGCAGAAATCAAATCACACGGAAAATATAGGCAGGAAGGAAAAGAGTACGTCGTCCAGGACGGAGACTGTATCTTCTTCAAATTCAATGTGACGAAGTAAAGCGTATAGCGAGTTCATTGCTAATTGAAGGGCAAGTATACAAGCTTTCGGCGAGAACCCCACCTCCAAAACGGCAGTACCGCTTCGCGGTGGCTGAGTGTTTTGGAGGTGGGAACCTCGCCTACGCTTGTACACTTGCACTTGGTTTAAAAAATCGATATTCAGTCTTTTTTTTGCACAAAATGAAAAATGCGAGATAAGTAGTTATTGAGGTGTTTCATTATGTGCATTAAAAAATCTTTTCTTTCTTTTCGGTTTTTTCTTTTCTTTTCGGTTTTTATTTCAGGTTTTCTTTTCTCTTGTTCGTATTCCGATTCTGATTTTTCCGACGGCATTTCCGTGATGAACTGGAATCTTGAGACTTTTTTCGACGGCGAATTCGACGGAAACGAATACAAGGAATTTTCGTCCGCAAAGTCAGGTTGGTCGCGCGAGAAGTACAAGGTTCGGCTTGAGCGTCTTGCGTCCGTAATCCGCTCTCTCGACTGCGACGTTATCGTGATGGAGGAGCTTGAGAAAGAAGGGCAGCTTCAGGACATCGTGAATCAGCTTTCGGGGACGTTCGATTTGTCGAAAGTGTACAGATACGGATATTTCTCGAACGGCGAATCCTGCTCAATCGGCTGCGGAATCCTTTCGCGGCTCCCGTTGCAGAATGTCTCCGTGCATTCGCTTTTCGTGAAAGGAGAAATCAAGCAGCCGTCAATGCGCCCCATCATAAAAGCGACATTTTGCGTTGGCGGAAAAAATCTCGACTTGTTCGTGAACCACTGGAAAAGCAAGAGCGGCGGGGCGGAATCGAGCGAGGTGTGGCGCGACTATCAGGAAAAGCAGCTCTCCCGGCTAATAGAAGAATCCCTTGCTGCAGGAAATGCTGTCCTTGCGTGCGGTGACTTCAACAGGTCGATTGAGGAGTTCGAGTACAAAAAAAACGGAGACACGAACATCGCCCTGAAAGGTGGCGCGAATGTCCATTCTCCGTGGTTCGATGAAGACGGAAAGCTGAATAGCGTCGGAAGCTACTGGTACAAAAATAATTGGGAATACATCGACAACTTTTTCTTTGCGAATGCGTCGATGACCGATTTCAAAATACATGACAGCGGCGAATGGTGCGATTCCGAAAATCATCCCCTCCGTTACAAAGTTTATTCCGGTGCGGGATATTCAGACCACTTGCCGCTGACGTGCCGGATAATGCCTTGAATCTTATTTGTCGTCGTTCCAGCTGTCGAACATGCTTTCTGGGGCAGTCTCGTCCTCGTCCTCTTCGTTTGCGTCGCTGTCGGAAGCTTTTTTTGATTCTTCCGGCTTCTGCTCGACGTTGTCTGCATTGGAAGCTTTAGCTTGTGAATCATTTTTTTCGTCTTCTAATGCGGCATTTTCTGAAGAATCTGCGTTTTCGCTCTCAGACTTGGTTTCTAGTGCGTCGTTATTTGAATCGGCTTTCTCGCTTGGAGTTTCGGCCGAAGTTTCTTTTGAATCTTCGCTCGGATTCTCTCCCGCTTTCTCCGGTTCATTTACGATTGCGGAAACTGTCGGAATCTCATCTTCGCTCTGAGAAGCTGATTTTGCGAAACTCTCCGAAAGCCTATTTTTCAGCATTGCGACTGAATTTTTGATTTCCTCGTTGTCGAATTTCGCGACTTCTTCTTTTTCTTTTGTGAAATTCTCGGAAATCTTGCTCTTGAGCTTGCTAAGCGAGTCGCGGATTTTTTCGAGGGATTCGCTTTTTTCTTCGGCTTCTTCTTTTTTGTCGAAATTCTCGGAAAGCCTGTTCTTTATCCTGTCGAGCGATTCTTTTATTTTCGCGGCCGATTCCGATTCCGACTCCTCGAAATTCTTCGTAATCTGCTCATTGATTTTCGAAATCTTCTCTTCCGAGATTTCCTCGCTATCTTCTTTTTCGCCGGTGAATCTTTCCGAAAGCTTATCCTTGAGTTTTGAAAGCGATTCCTTTATTTTCTCTGAATCAGTCGTGTCGGTCTTTTCGCTTTCGCTGATTTTCTCGGAAAGTTTTTCCTGGAGCTTCGCAACGGATTCTTTTATCTTCGTCTCGAATTCTATATTGTTCTCGCTGCCGTCGTCGCTTTTTGCCTTGAGCTTGTTGCGAAGAGCCTCGACAGCTTTTTTCGTCTCCGAAAGCGTTTCCTCCGAATCCGTCTTTTCGTTGAACAAATTCGTCTTCATCTGGGCGAACAGCGGGGATTCGTGGTTTGTCTTTTCCTGCTGCTGAACCTGTTCGGTTTTCTGTTCTGGTTTCTGCAAATCCTGATGCGGCTCTTCCGGTTTAATTTCGCCCTGGATTTCCGGGAGCACGAGCTTGAAAGGCAGTCCGTTCTGCAAAATCGTCTGCCTGAAAAAAAGTGTCAGAGCGGAATCCAAAGAAAGTCCAAGTTTCTCAAAAATGAATGAAGCCTTGTTGACGATTTCCTCGTCAGATTTGAATTTGAATGTCTTTGCCATAGTTCGATTATACCTGCTTTTAGCGTTTTTAGTTGAACGTCATACGTTTCTCGGAATGAATGTTTCTATCTCGTCACCGGATAGCGGTTTCGAGAAGAAATAACCTTGAATGTAATCGCATCCGAAACTCCTCAGCTTTTCGAATTGCCATTGGTATTCGACCCCTTCGACCGTGATTTTCATGCCGAGAGAGTGGACAAGATTGACGATGTTCTTTATGAAAGACGAATCATCATTCTCTGTTTCATTTTCGGTTAAATATGTATCGACTAAAGACTTATCTATTTTGACGATTTCCAAAGGCAGCTGTATGAGATAGTTCAGGCTTGAGTATCCTGTTCCGAAATCATCGAGCGCGACTTTTATTCCGATGCTGTCGAATTCCCTGAAAACTTCGATTGCGCGTTCCTTGTTGCCCATGAAAAGGCTTTCAGTTATTTCGATTCCGATAAGCTCGCTGGGAATATTGTACGTTTCCATCAGGTTTTTGAGGTAATTCACATAGCCTTTGTCCTCAAGCTGCCCGAAAGAGTAGTTGATTGCGACCCTGTAAAGCGGAATTCCGTGGCTTCTCCATGTCGCAATCTGCTTCAGTGCCTTTTCCGTTATGATTCTTCCGATTTTTGCGATGTGCCCGTCCTCTTCCGCAATCGGGATGAATTTCGCGGGTCCGAGCTTTTCGTAAGTCATTCTGATTAACGCCTCGTATCCGTGAATCTGACCTGTGAACGCGTCAATCTGCGGCTGGTAGACTACCGAGAATTCGTCCTTCTTGCACGCTGATTCGATTATCTTCGCCGTCTGCGCTTTTTCCGCGATTTCGTGCTTCATCTTCGCCGTGAAGAAAACGTATTTGTTTTTCCCGAGAGATTTTGCTTCGTTCAGGGCAATTTCGATTGCGGAAAAATATTCGTCGGTCGAATTCTTGTCATCGACTTCGTCCGAATTCGCGATTCCGATGCTTGCCCTGAGCGTTATGGACTTTTGGTTGAGAGTCATGTTGCTGTTTGACGTGCTTATCGGAATCTGAATCGGTGTGCAGAGTGTCTGCCTTAGGCAGTAGACCCATGCGGCATCTTCTTCCTGGTTCGTGTCAATCACGAGTATTATGAATTTGTCTCCTGAGTGGCGCGCCGTGTACTGCTCGTTCTTGAAGTTCAGCTGTATGTTGCTGAGCCTTTCGGCGACCGTCCTTAGGACGAAATTTCCGATTTCATACGAGTTGAAATTGTTGACGCTCCTGAAATTGTCGAGGTCAATCATGATGACGGAGAAACGCTTCCCGGATTCTATCGCCGTGGAAAGTTTTCTTTTGAAAAGCGTCATGTTCATCAGCCCTGTCAGGCTGTCGTGCTCGGAAATGTATGTGATTTTGTCCCTTGCTATGTAAAAGTTGAACGACTGGTGAATCAGACCAATCATCAGTATGACGAGCGAGATTATTATTATCAGAATCGGCACGGAGAACCTTCCGAAGCGTTCCGCAAGCTCAAAGATGTCCTCTTTTGTGATGTGCCTCAGAATGTACAGTGTTCCCGCAAATATTGCGATGGAGAAGATTATATTTATAGAAAGCGCAATGCAGTTTCTTATTTTATAGTTCATGATACCTATCAGATATATTAATCTGTTTTTCAGCTAATTTATAGCATATCTGATGAATTTTTAATTTTCACCAGCTCTTATGATATAATACAATTATCGAACAAATCTAATATTATCTTTGGATTTGCACATCTTTTATACTAAGGAGCAGTAAATGAAAAAAAACATCATCAAAGTTGTGTCGGCTACAGTTCTTCTTGCGTGTGTCGGCGGCGTCTCTTTCGCAAAGACATTGAAAGCCGAGAAAGTTGACCTCAAGGCTGTCAGCAAGATTATCGATAGCGATTTCAAGCCGAAGATTGAGAAAGACGGCACGAAAATCGCAATAAAGTCGAACGGAAGCAGCTTCGTCAAGCTGAACGACACGAACAAGATTTTGTCGGTCAGCAGCAGGTGGCAGCTGAAAGAGGGCGTTACGGCAGTTGACGCGGCAGTCCTTGCGAACAAGATAAATTCCGAATTCAACCTTGTCCAGGCATCTTTCAGAGACGCAACGCGCGACGAGTCGGAGTGCTTCGTCCTTGAGGCTGCAATCTCATACGCGGGCGTGCTCGACAGCAACAATCTCAACTACACGATAAAGCAGTACACGGAAGCTGCGGCAAAGCTTGAGTCACTTTTGAAATAAGATTTATAGACATATCAATTTAATTTTTTTTGACCATCGGATTTGGCTTGCAAGTTCTAATCCGGTGGCTTTTTTTTTGCTTTTTTTTCAAATTTTTTCGCAAATTTTTGATTTTTTCTTTGACAAATCCAGAAATCAGTGTGATGATGATTATGTAATAACTTTCATGAAATCAGTTTCATAAAAACTGTGTGCGGAGGATTTTTGATGGCAGACAAGAAACCTACTATTTACGACGTTGCGAAAATGACAGGGGTGAGCCCCGCCACAGTTTCGAGGGTGCTGAACGAGCCGGAGAAGGTCGCGCAGGACAAGCGGCAGAAGGTTTTCGACGCGATAAACGAATTGGGGTTTGTCCCGAAAGCTGCGGCTGTCGTTGCGGCAAGGAAAATGTACAAGAAGATTTGCGTCGTCGCTCCGTTTTTCAGCCAGTCGTCGTTCATGGAAAGGCTCCGCGGGGTGGAGGAAGTCCTCAACGACAAGCATTTCGAGATTGTCATCTATTCGATTCAGACGGAAGAGGATTTGAACGACTACATAAGGATGATAACGACATCTAACATGACGGACGGGATGATTCTCTTTTCGCTCGTCCCGAACGAGAAGTCGCAGGAGCTTCTTCGGAATGCGGCTTTTCCCGTCTGTTTCGTCGAAAGCTCGATTGACGGGTTCGACAATGTGGTAATCAACAACGAATCTGGCGGCAGGCTGGCGGCCGAGTATTTTTATTCGAAAGGGTGCAGGAATCCCGCGTTCATCGGCGAGAAGTCGAACAAGGTTTACACGGTGCCTGCAACGGATGACAGATTCCGCGGGTTCAAGAAATTCTTTTCGGAAAAGGGAATCGGCATCCCCGAAAAAAATGTGTGGATCGGCGAATTTTCCAAAAGCAACATCGACAAGGAAGTGCGCCGCTTTCTTTCGCAGGACAATCTGCCCGACTGCGTTTTCTGTTCCAGTGATTTGGTCGCGCTCAGTTTCATGTCGGCGGCGAAAGATGTTGGGGTGCGGGTTCCTGAGGACATGAAAGTTCTCGGCTTCGACAACATCGACATCGCAAAGTTCGTGGGCTTAAGCACAATCAGCCAGTCGCTTGACGAATCTGGGCGCATGGCCGCAGAGTGCATTCTCAGTCGGCTCAAGAAAAGTGGAAACAGCACTTTTTCGATTTTGGTTCCAATCAACGTGATTGAGCGGAAGACCACCTGAAATTTCAATTATTTTTTTACAAAATAAAAGGAGGCTCGTCCTATGAAGAAGAGTAAAATCTGTTCGGCTGTCGCTGCTTTTGCCGCATGTGCAATTGCGACTTCGTTCATGTCTTGTAAGAAAGAATCTGCAAAAAAAGCGGAGGAAGACAAGACAATTCACGTTTTTGGTGCGTCAAGAGGAGAAGAGGCTGCCCGTCTTGAGGAAATCATCAAAGAATTCAATGCGGAGACGGGATTCAATGTCGTCTACGAGGGAAGTCCTGAATTCGAAACTCAGATTCAGGTGCAGGCTGCCGCAGGAACTCCGCCGGATATCGCGATGCTTCCTCAGCCTGGAATGATGCAGAACTTTGCCGAGGCCGGATATCTCAAGCCGCTTCCTGAAAATGTCGTTGCCAGAATCGACAGCAACTATGCTTCCGTCTGGAAGGACCTCGGTTCGTACAAGGGGAATGTCTACGGCGTTTTCCACCGCGTCAATGCGAAGAGCTTCGTCTGGTACAACAAGAAAGAGTGGGCGAAGAGGGGATATTCGATTCCGAAGACTTGGGACGAGCTTCGCGCTCTTGAGGACAAAATGGTCGCTGACGGAATCGCTCCGTGGACGGTCGGATTCGAGTCTGGCGCGGCTTCTGGTTGGCCGGGAACTGACTGGCTTGAGGACATGATGCTCAGAACTGCGGGACCTGACGCTTATGATGCTTGGGTCAGCCACAAAATCCCGTTCAATGACGAGAAAGTTCTCAATGCGCTTTCATACATTCAGGAAATCTTCTTCAACGATTCATATATCTACGGCGGAAGAACGAACATTCTCACGTCGCATTACGGTGACAGCATCAAGCCGCTTTTCGAGAATCCTCCGAAGGCGATGATGCACAGGGAGGGAAACTTCATAACAGGATTCCTTCCTCAGAGCGTTCAGGACAACATGGAAGAGGAAGTCGGCGTTTTCGCGCTTCCTTCAGTCGATGAGAGATGGGGAACTCCTGTTCTCGGCGGCGGCGACCAGTTCGTCGCATTCTCGGACAAGCCGGGAGTTGCGGAATTCCTTGAGTATCTCACGACTTGGAAAGGCTGCATTCCGTGGGCAAAAGTCGGCGGCGCGCTCTTCCCTCACAAGAACCAGAATTTCAACGACTACGGAAACGCAATCGAGCGCGAGCTTGCAAAAATCCTCGTCGGCGCGAAGGTATTCCGCTTTGATGGTTCTGACCAGATGCCTGCCGAAGTCGGTTCGGGCACTTTCTGGGTCGGTATGGTGAACTGGGTCAGCGGTTCTGAAGATGCTGCAACGGCATTGAAGACAATCGACGAGAGCTGGCCTCAGTAATGACGACGGAACTGTCGGGTGCGCATTTTCCGAAAGTGGATTTGCGCGCTTGGCAGTTCTTCCTGCAAAAGGGGGAGTAACGATGAGAAGTTACGTAAAAACATTTGCCGTCACGCTGCTGACTGTCGTTTCCATGTTCGGCGGATTCTTTCTTCTGAAAGACGGTGCTCTGAACCAGCTCGGAACGACACTCTTTGCGATAGTGTGGGGCGTAGCGACTGTGCTTTTGATGTTCTATTCTCTGAATCTCATTGCGCAGCTTTTTCCGTCTAATATATACAACAAAATCGTTCCGTATATATTCATCGGGCCTGCAGTTTTGATAATGGGATGGTATCTTTTCATTCCTGCTGTCAGGTCGCTCGCATTGAGCTTCATGAACAAGAATTCGACGGCTTTTGTCGGTCTGGACAACTACATTTATCTTTTCACCGACAAGAGCATGATTACGTCAATCCGCAACACGCTCATCTGGCTCATCTGCGGAACTGGATTCAGCGTCGTTCTCGGACTTACGACCGCGCTTCTTGCTGAGCGCAGCCACGTCGAGAAATTCGCGAAGACGCTCATCTTCATGCCGATGGCAATCTCGCTTGTCGGTGCGGGCGTAATCTTCAAGTTCATGTACGCATACCGCCCTGACGGAGCCGACCAGATTGGTCTTCTGAATGCAATCATCGTCCATTTCGGAGGAAAGCCGCAGAACTGGCTCGGAAATCCTCCGCTGAACAATCTTTTTCTGATTGCGATTTTCGTATGGCTGCAGACAGGATTCGCGATGGTCGTTCTCTCTGCCGCGCTAAAATCCGTTCCCGACGAGATTCTTGAGGCAGCCCGCATTGACGGTGCGAGCGAGGCAAGAATCATTTTCAACATCATCATTCCGAACATCAAAGGCTCGATTATCAGCGTCTCAACCACGATTCTCCTTGCCGCCCTCAAGTGCTTCGACATCGTGTTCTCGATGACGAACGGACTTTACGGCACTGAAGTCCTGGCTTCCCAGCAGTACAAGCAGATGTTCAAATTCCTGCATTACGGAAGGGGCTCCGCGATTGCGATTCTGATTCTCATCGCCGTAAGCCCTGTAATCTACTACAACCTCAAGGAATTCAAGAGAAAGGAGGCATTCTGATGAAAGATAAAACTAATAGAAGCTCGCCGCTTGTAACTTTCGTTCTGCTTTTGTTCTGCTTCGTGTGGATTGTTCCGACGCTCGGAATTTTCGTCACTTCGTTCAGGAATGCCGATGCAGCGTCGTCTTCGGGCTGGTGGACTGCAATCACTTCGCTCAAGGATTTCACGCTCGACAACTACGACCAGGTTCTTTTCGGCCAGAGATTCAGCGTCGGAAATGCAGCTGGCACGAAGATGGTCAGAAGCGCGACAATGGCAAGCGCGTTCCTTTCGAGCATCGCCGTAACTCTTCCGTCCGTCATAATCCCGATTTTCATTGCGGCGGCGGCGGCATACGGTTTCGCGTGGCTCAAATTCAAGGGGCGCAACGTTCTTTTCGCGTTGATTATCGCGCTCCTCGTAGTTCCGCTTCAGATTGCGCTCATTCCGATTCTGAAGGATTACCAGAATTTGGGGCTGAACGGAACGTATTTGGGAATGTGGCTTGCGCATACGGGATTCGGCCTTCCGCTTGCGACTTACATGATGTTCAACTACATTTCCAGCCTCGACAGAAGCATTCTTGAGTCCGCGTTCATCGACGGAGCGAGCCATTTCCAGACGTTCATGCAGATTATCATTCCGCTGAGCGTTCCTGTCATTGCGTCGTTCGCGATTTTCCAGTTCATCTGGGTCTGGAACGATATGCTCGTCTCGCTCGTGTTCCTGAGCGGTGCCGGACAAAAAGCCGAGGTCGTGACTGTCAGATTGATGAACATGGCCGGAACGAGAGGTACGGACTGGCATCTCCTTACTGCCGGCGCGTTCGTCTCGATGATTCTGCCGCTCGGGGTGTTCCTCGGATTGCAGAAATTCTTCGTGCGCGGACTTCTTGCTGGTTCCGTCAAGGGCTGATTTTTTTTGAAGATTTGAAGGTGGGATTATATGGAAATGTCGGTTTTGTATGAAAGACGGCTGAAAGAGAATATGGCGAATCTTACTTCGCTTCTGTATGAGCTTTACGGCGGCAGGTGGGATTTCTATCTTCTGCTCGAAAAACTCGAAAAACTCATGCGCGACTCGTATTCGCACAGGTCTGATGAGCTGAAAAAAGCTGACGAGTCATTTGAGAGTTGCGGGACGAAGTGGTATCTCGACTCGAAAAGCGTCGGAATGATGCTTTATGTCGATTTGTTCTCCGATGACTTGAAGTCGCTTTCAAACAAAATCGGCTATTTCAAAAATCTCGGCGTGAATTACGTCCATCTGATGCCTCTCTTCGACTGCCCGAAAAAAGAAAACGACGGCGGCTATGCGATATCGAGCTACAAAAAAGTAAAGCCCTCTCTCGGCACGATGGCGGATTTATGCAATGTTGCAAAGCTCTTCCGCGAGAACGGAATACATCTCGTGCTCGACTTCGTTTTCAACCACACGAGCGATGAGCACGAGTGGGCGAAGAAGGCGAAAAAGGGAATCGAGCCTTACAACCGCTACTACTACATGATTGAGGACAAGGCGGAAGTGGACTCGTGGAATTCAACTTTGCGCGAGATTTTCCCGACGGTGCGCAGAGGTTCGTTCACTTATCTTCCTGAGCTGAAAAAATGGGTGTGGACGACTTTCAATTCTTTCCAGTGGGATTTGAATTATTCGAACCCGGAAGTGTTCCTTGCGATGTGCGCCGAAATGCTCGGCATCGCGAACATCGGCGTTGACGTAATGCGCCTTGACGCTCTTGCGTTCGTCTGGAAAGAGAAGGGCACGGTCTGCGAAAGCCTTCCGAAAGCGCACAAGCTTATCGAGGCATTCAATGCTGTCGCGAGAATCGTCTGCCCGTCGCTCGTCTTCAAAAGCGAGGCAATCGTCCATCCTGACGAGGTGATAAAATACATTCGCAAGGACGAGTGCGCGCTGAGCTACAACCCGCTTCAGATGGCACTTTTCTGGTCAACGCTTGCGACGAGGGATACGCGTCTTCTGATTTCCTCTCTCAAAAAACGCTGGTACATTCCTGAAGGGTGCGCATGGGTCAACTACATCCGCTGCCACGACGACATCGGCTGGACATTCAGCGACGAGGACGCAGCGATGCTCGGCATAAACGGGTTCGAGCACAGGCGTTTTTTGAACAGGTTTTTCACGGCGCAGTTCGAGGGAAGCTATGCGAACGGAGAGCCTTTCCAGCAGAACCCGACGACAGGCGACTGCCGAATCTGCGGAACGATGGCGAGCCTTGCGGGACTTGAGCAGGCTCTGATTCGCAAGGACGGTCTTCTCCTTTCGATGGCGATGGAGCGCATGAAGATGATGTACGGAGTCCTTTTCGCGCTTCCTGGTCTTCCGCTTCTGTATTCGGGCGACGAGATGGCACTTCTGAACGACTATTCGTACAAGAAAGACAAAAGCAAAGTTTCGGATTCGCGCTGGGTTCACAGGATAAAAATCGACTGGTCGAAGAAACTCCTCGAATGTCAGAAGAACTTCTCGGAGTATCTGAAAGGGCTCATCGCACTTCGCGGAAACGAAGAAATGCTCGGCGGAAACGACATTTTTATCTACGGAGTTCAGAATCCGCACGTTTTCGCGTTCAGGCGCGGAACTATTCATGTCGTGGCGAATTTCTCGGAAACTGAATCTGATTTCTGGATTGACGCATGGTCGCCTGACAGCACCGATTTGCTCAGCGGCAAAACTTATTCCAACAGGGAATCGCTGCATCTTTCTCCATACGAGATTAGATGGCTCAAGGAAAATATACGGGGGTGAAATATGAATGAAAAATTGTACGATGTCGTCGCTTTGGGCGAAGTTCTGATTGATTTCACATTCTGCGGAAAGAATGCCGACGGAAAAAATGTCTACGAGGAGAATCCGGGCGGCGCGCCTGCAAACTGCGTCGGTGCGATGTGCAAGCTCGGCGGAAAAGGCGCGTTCATCGGAATGACCGGAATCGACTCGTTCGGCGAGGACATTCGGAAAAGCCTTGCCGCGATAAATGTCGATGTGAGCCAGATTCAGTATTGCGATTATCAGCACACGACTCTTGCATTCGTGACTCTTGACGAATCGGGCGAGCGTCATTTTTCGTTCTACCGTGACCCTGGAGCGGACACTCAGCTTGATTTCGACAAAATCGACAAGAAATATCTTGAGGAGACGAAAATCCTTCACATCGGCTCTCTTTCCCTCGTCGAGGAAAAATCCCGGAAGTCAACTCTCAAATCCGTCGCCGCCGTCAAAAATGCAGGCGGTCTTGTAAGCTACGACCCGAACTGGAGGCCTTCTCTTTGGAAAGACAAGAATATCGGCGTGGAGCTTATGAAGAGCATTTTCCCTCTGACCGACATCGTGAAAATCTCCGAGGAAGAATACGAGCTTCTCTTCGGCAGCATGAGCATTGAGGACTGCATGGATTTCCTCCATAAAGAAGGCGTTACGCTCGTCCTTGTGACGCTCGGCGAAAAAGGTGTCAAATATTCGTTCAACGACGGAAAGCGCAGTTTCAGCGGATTCGTTCCTGCCAAAAAAGTCACCGCCGTTGACACCACAGGTGCCGGAGACAGTTTCACTGGCGGACTTCTCTACAAACTCACCCGAAACGAGAATCCTTTCGACTTCGAAAAGGACGATTTGGAAAAGCATCTCTATTTCGCAAACTGCGTCGCTGCCTACTGCGTCACCAAAAAAGGCGCGATTCCTGCGTTGCCGACGTTGGAGGATATCGAACTCTAGGGGTATAATTGATGTCATAACTGAAAATCATCTTGGAGGATGTGCCGATGAAGCAGAAGACTTTTGCAATTCAGGACAGCTATGACGTCGTTAAATATTTGGACGAGATAAAGAACAGCGATGACTACAAAAATGCGAGTGCCGTTCTCGTGAATATTTTCACGGAGCGGTTCCAGAAAGATTACATTTCGTATTTGACCGGAATCGTGAAGAATTCAATCGGCAAGGCTAGGATTGCGGGGCTTACGTGCATTTTCGGGTTTTCGCAGGGCGAATTTGTCAAGAAATCGACCGTCTTCACTGTTTTTTTCTTCTTTGAATCCGAAATCGAAATACTGGAGTACGATTTCTCCAAAATTTCAGTCGATGAAGCGAAATCTTCTTTAGTTTCCAAGATTGACGGAAGACCCGATTTGAAAGGCATCCAGGTTTTCACTACGCCGCTGAAAAACAACGTGACGAACGATTTTCTTTCGTCCGTGAGCTTTGAGCATTGCGAGGTTCCGATTTTCGGTGCGGGTGCCGGATTCGAGCCTTCATCCGCAAAGTCCGGTCTTTACATCTTCGGCGACGGCATTTACGAGAACGGCGTTGTTGTCACTCTTTTCCGCGGACAAAATCTGAAGATTTACGCTGAGTCAACGCTCGGCTGGGCACCAATCGGAAAGGAAATGGTGGCGACAGATGTTCTTGACAAGCACATCCTGAAAACTCTTGACGGCGAGATTGCGGGCGATGTGTTCAAAAAATATCTCGGCGTAACTTCCAGCGACAAATTCTTCGAGAACACATGCGAATTTCCTCTGATGTTCAGGCGCGGAGGAAGATGGATTGCAAGAATCCCGATTGAGAAAGACGAATCCGGTTCCGTTTATTTTACGGCCGACATCCAGAAGGGCGAGAAGCTCATGTTCTCATACGGCGCGAAAAAACTCATAATGCAGCAGTCGTTCAAGCTTGCCGAATACATGAGCCGCAAGAATCTTGAGGGGCTTCTTCTTCATGTCTGCCGGAACAGGAATTCATACCTCAAGGAAGACGAGTAGCTGGAGCTTCAGGCTTTTTCGAACTTTTACAGGGAAACTGCCGGCTGCTTCGCGTTTGCCGAAATCCTCTATAAAAATAACGGCGGCGGGCTTTTGAACGGTGCGCTTGTCGCTGTCGGTTTCCGCGAATTTTCTGGCGGCGATGCGAATCCTATTTCCGAAGACTGCTATGTCGAGGAGAATTTCTACGGAAAAGCGCGTTTCGTCGATTTCAACGAGATTGACGACGACCTTCCTCTCAACAGCAAGAACAGCCGCATTATTCCGTTCGAGGAACGACTTGTGAATTTCCTTCATGCCACGAGCAACGACCTCTGCTTTGCGAACATGAAACTGAAGGAAGCCGCGACAACTGACGGACTCACGAAAATCTTCAACAGAAAGAAAATCTCCGAGGTTATATCTTACGAGCTTAAAAAACGCGAAAAATCGAATGTACTCTGCCTGATTATGTTCGACATCGACAACTTCAAGAAGATAAACGACACTTACGGCCACGACATGGGCGACGATGTTCTCGTCCGAATTGCCGCGACCGCAAAAGGCTGCATCCGCTCCCATGACTCAATCGGAAGGTGGGGCGGGGAGGAGTTCATGGTTCTTCTTCCAGCAACTGCAAAAGACGAAGCCGTTTCGATTGCCGAGCGGATTAGGTCGAGCATCAACGCATTGCAATGGGAAAAAATCCCTTCCGTGAGCGTCTCTGTCGGAGTCACATCATCAAGACCCGACGACGACATCCAGAGATTCTACAAGCGCGTTGACAACCTCCTGTATTTCGCCAAGACCCACGGCAAAAACCGCGTCGTCTCGGAAGACTTTGTCATATAGAGTTTTTTTGCTTCGACTACGCTCAGCAAGCGATTGCCACACGGATTCGGAAAATCTAACGATTTTCCTTTTGTAAAAAAAATCCCTGCCGATTGAAAAATTCACTTCGGCAGGGATTTTTTTATCTGTTTTCCGTCAGCGTTTCAGCCGGCGAAAAAACTTATGCCTTGTTCAAGCGAGCCTCGAGGTCGTCGAGGATAGCTGTGAGCTCTTTCGGAAGGTGAGAGCCGAACTTCGGATAGTGGTTCTCGCGGATGTCCTTGACTTCCTTCTTCCAACCCTCAACATCAACCTTTGTGATTTCTGGGAGAGTCTTCTTGTAGTAGTCAGCCAATCCGTCAGTGTTGATAGCACCCTCTTTCGGCATGAATCCGATTGGTGTGTCAACATAGTTGTCCTTTCCGTCGCAGCGGTCGAAGATCCATGCGAGAACGCGTGAGTTGTCTCCGTATCCTGGCCACATGAATCCGCCTGGAAGGTCCTTGTTGTTCTCGTCCTTGCGGAACCAGTTGACGTAGAAGATTTTCGGCAAGAGGTCCTTGTTCTTCGCAGCGTTTCCGACGTTGATCCAGTGCTGGAAGTAGTCGCCCATGTTGTATCCGCAGAATGGGATGATTGCGAATGGGTCGCGGCGGATTTTACCGACTTCGTCAGCGTTGATTGTAGAAGCGGCTGTGATTTCCGAACCGACGATAGAGCCGAGGAACACACCATGCTCCCAAGAGCGTGACTGGTGCACGAGAGGAACTGTTGATGGGCGGCGTCCACCGAAGAGGATTGCGCTGATAGGCACACCTTTTGGATCTTCCCACTCTTTCGCGATACATGGACACTGGTTTGCAGGTGCCGTGAAGCGTGCGTTCGGGTGAGCGAATTCCTCGCCTTTTGGAGACTTGTCTTTTGGAAGAGCGTCGCGTGTCTTGCCTTTCCAGTCGACGAGCTTGCCCTTTGCAGGATAGCCGATCTGCTCCCACCAAACATCTCCGTCCTCTGTGAGGGCGCAGTTTGTGAAGATTGTGTTCTTTGAAGCAGAAACGAGAGCGTTCTTGTTAGACTCGGCAGATGTTCCTGGAGCGACTCCGAAGAATCCTGCCTCTGGGTTGATAGCGTACAAGCGTCCATCTTCGCCGTACTTCATCCATGCGATGTCGTCGCCGATTGTCTCGACCTTCCAACCTGGGATTGTCGGGATGAGCATTGCGAGGTTCGTCTTTCCACATGCTGACGGGAATGCGCCTGTGACGTACTTGACTTCGCCCTGTGGGTTTGTGAGCTTGAGGATGAGCATGTGCTCAGCGAGCCATCCCTCTTCGTGTGCGATGACAGAAGCGATGCGGAGAGCGAAGCACTTCTTTCCGAGAAGGGCGTTTCCGCCGTATCCAGAACCGTAAGACCAAACGAGGTGCTCCTCTGGGAACTGAGAGATGTACTTCTGCTCGACTGGAGCGCAAGCCCAAACTCCGTTGTCCTTCTCGCCGTTGTTGAGCGGCTTTCCGACTGAGTGGAGACATGGAACGAAGTTGTCGTCCAAGTACTGCCAGACTTTCTCGCCGGCGCGTGTCATGATGTCCATGTTGAGGACGACGTACTCAGAGTCTGTGAGCTCGACACCGCACTTTGAGATTGGTGAGCCGAGAGGTCCCATGCAGAACGGGATGACGTACATCGTGCGTCCGTGCATACAGCCCTTGTACAAGCCCTTCATCGTAGCCTTCAACTCAACCGGGTCGATCCAGTTGTTTGTCGGACCAGCATCTTCCTGCTTCTTTGAAGAGATGAATGTTCTTTTCTCGACGCGAGCGACGTCTGAAGGATCTGATCTGAACAAGAAACTGTGTGGCTTCTTTGCCAATGGAGTGGCGAGACCGGCGTCCACGCATTTCTGTACGAGTCTGTCGTACTCCTCTGCTGAACCGTCGCAAACAACAACGTTGTCTGGTTCGCACATTTTAACGCATTCTTCAACCCATGCCCTGATTTTGGCATTGCTGATTTCTGCAACTGTTTTGATAGCCATCAATATGCTCCTTAAAAAAAGATTTGAGTGGAATTATATTCGGTTTTTGGGGTAAATACAATGAAATCGGCTGTCAAGTTTTTCGGGATTTTGTCGATTAGGGAAGGGCGGTGGAATAGTAAGAATCTGGTAGTAAACATCGATGTTTTTTCTTACTGGCGAATTGTCAATTGAATGCAACGATTTTAAATAGAAATCCTCAACTTCGCCACGTTCAACTTCTTCAATAGAATATGGAACTGTCTTTAATTTCTCTACAACAACTGCGTATGACATAAAGCATTTCAAATTACTGTTAATATAGCATATTTTGAAGAGAACTCAAAATGCAGACAAAATTTAAAAAATATTAACAAGTGATTGACTTGCAGCAAATCTTAGAATATCCTTAAATAAGCTAGATTTTTATAGCAAAAATTTATTGCAGTAAGGAGTTGAGTTGTGAAAAAGCAATTATTTTTAGTTTTGTTTGCACTTGGGGTTTGTTTTTCGATTTTGTCATGCACAGAGGCAAATATCGAAGAAAATAACTCTCTAAATGCTTACTCGGATGTCGGTAAAGAAGTTGTAACTAATTTTGACGAGCTTCTCTCACAAGAGGAGGATGCAAGAGAAGTTGATTATTGGTACACTCTTGAAGATGGTGATTCTTCTTCTGTTTTTTTATTGAAAAATGAGTTCATAAGTGAGAATGCCTATTTTTATATTTCAAAAATGGAAGTTATATTGAGTGATGAGTCAAAATCTCTTTTTATAATGGAAAACGAGATTCGTGAAATCCAGAATTTGGCAATAGCTAATCTTTCAGAAAAAGATTTAATGGATGTCATGAATTACTCTGTTGTTGCAAATTCAATGTTGGAATATTTTGATAGTTCTGAGTCTGCACGCTTTGGTTGGAAGAAATTTACTAAAATTTGTAAAATTGTAGGTTCAGCAGCTGCTAGTGCAGTTGCCGGTGGTGCAGTTGGCTTCTTTGCAGGCGGTCCTGCTGTAGCGACAGCGGCTGCAATAGGAAGTGCGGTATCTGGCGCATATGCTGCTTATAAAAGTGATAAGGTTGAAGTCAGAGGGTCTGCTAATTATTAGATTTGATTTTGATTTCAAAATACTGAGCTTCGCATTTATAAAAATGTGGTGTCTTTTTTGATGGCAACCACATTTTTTCATTTAAAGTAAGAAAAACCAAACCATAAAATTCCCATGAAAAAATATCTTTTTGTGTTCATCGCTTTTTTTTCCTCGTTTTTGGCTTTCCCAAAGAGTTTTGACTGGGATTGTCAGTTTGGATTGGGGCTTGGGGCGACTTTTTCGCGGACGCGTTTTTCCGTGGCGGATGACTTTGGCTGTGGCGATGCGGAAGCGGGCGGAGCTTCGCTTGATTTCTTGAATTTTGATTTCAGGATTTGGGAGAAAAAAAGCTCGCTTTCGTTCATGGCCCATTTGGAATTCGGCCTTTATCCAAGCCCGCATTTTGAGATTGGCGGCGTTGGTTTGGAGTCAAAACTTTCAGATTCCGCCCTTTCAAGGTTTTCCGCCCTTTTTGGAGTTGGCTATGACTTTGCTCTCGGTGAAAAATTCAATATCGTCGCAAGCGGTGTTCTTGGCCTGCAGCGTCTTGATTTTGAAGGTGACTTCAAGCGTGGAGCTGAAGAGACTTTTGAATTTTCTTCCTGTGAATTCGCTTTGGGCGCCGACGTTTTTGCACATTGCGCCCTTGGCGGTCGTTTGGGGCTTTTTGCCGCCGTTACGGCCACGGTCTGCCCTGGCGGAACGAGCAATGTGGAATTCAATGAAAGCTCCACCAAGCCTGGCTCGTTTTTCGTTTCGCCGAGGCTCGGTGTCGCTTTCAGGTTTTAGAAAAGAAGCGGTTTCCTAGAGTGTCAAATCGTGATTTGACAGTCACCATGAGTTGCATTGCGAGTCATGCCTATTTCTGGTATTCGTTCATCAGCTTTTTGAGGTACTCGCGGTCATTCGTTGCTTTCTGAACTTCGTCGCCTTTTCCCAGTGCATAGAGCTTCGCAAAAAGGGAAAGAATCTTGTCCGTGGCAGTTTTTTCGCCTTCGGTCTTTATAGCCTGAATTACGTCGCACATTTTTACGCCTCCCGTTGTTTTCTTTGCTTCGGTGAGGGAATCCTCGGTAATGACACGCTTTCCGTTGAAAAGCAGGACGTTCACAATATCGGCGAAAACATCGTTGTAAGACTCAAGCGTCTTTTGTATTGTGTCTTTCTCTCCCATGCTGTAAATATACGCTGAATATAGTTGAAAAACAAGGAGAGACCTGTGTTTTTCCTCCGCAATAAATTTCCTTTATTCCATATAAAGATTTTGTTATCCAAAATGAAAATCGGGTATTTATAAAGTAAAATTATTGGATAAAAATTTGGAGGAAAGAATTGAAAAAGATTCTTGCGCTTGCGGCTTTTTCCCTGTGCCAGGTTGTTTATGCGACGACTCTGAATGTCGAGGACGCTGTGATGCTGGCTTTGGACAACAATATTTCAATAGAAAGAAACGAAATCACTTTCAATGCTCTGAAGAGGGCGAAAAAACATTCATGGAATTCAGTCAGCCCGTCTGTTTCGTTCGGCGCGTCGTCGTCCGTTCCGGTCGATGCCTTAAGCGACAACGATTCTTCCTACGGCGCGGCGTTTGGAATTTCGGCCACGCTTTCCCTCAACCTGAGCGCGAATTTGTACACTTCGATGCAGGGCGCGAAATTCAATTACGAAATCGGCGAGCTGACTTTTTCCGACGCGGTTCGGTCGGTGGAGCTTTCTGTCAGGCAGACTTTCTACGGGCTTCTTTACGAGAAAGAGAACATCGCGCTTCAGGAGCGGAATCTTGAAATCGCGAAGAGGCAGTATTCGACGAACTTGCAGAAATACAACGCGGGGCGGCTGAGCGAGCTTGACGTTCTTTCGGCGGAAGTTTCGTACAAGGAGAAAATCCCGACTGTCGAGAGCGCGAGAACGACTTACCAGAACGATTTGGCGAACTTCAAGCAGCTTCTCGGAATCGATTTGGACGAGGAGATTGAGCTTTCTGGCGACCTTGATTCGCTCATAAACTTAAACGAGATAAAACTTGACGGAATCGAGATTACGTCTTCGTCAGTGAAAACTCTCGAAAAGAAAATAGAGGCTGCGAAAAATTCCGTGCTCGACAAACGTTTCTCCGCTTATGCTCCGAGCCTGAACGCTTCTTTTTCGTGGCGCGACCAGTACTGGTACGCGGGCTACGACGACGGAAAGGGCGGAGACGCTCCCGACGCTACGAAATCCGCCACGCTTACGTTGAGCGCGACAATCCCGCTCGACGGCTGTCTTCCGTGGTCGGCGAAAAGCGACAACATCGAGAGCGCGAAGGATTCCCTTTCCGATTACGAGTTGCAGCTGAAAAACGCAAAGACGAGCCTTCGCATCTCTGTCGATTCATATTTGAGGTCGATAAAGCAGAGCCAGGCGTCCATAAAATCGAAGCAGGCGAACGTGAAGCTCGCGCAGAAAAGCTACGACATGACTTACGACGCATACAGCCGCGGAACGAAAGACCTTCTGAGCCTTCAAAGCTCGAACAACACGCTTCTTTCGGCACAGCTTTCATTGAAAAGCGAAATCTACACTCTATTGAAAAATCTGATGAACCTAGAGAACCTTCTCGGATTGAAATTCGGAACGCTTGGCGAATAACACAAAGACAATAAAAAAGGAGAAATAAATGAAAATTAGAAAATCGCATATCGTGGCTCTCGTCGTCGTTGTTTTGGCGGTCGTGACTGCAGTGCTGATGAACCGCTTCAACGACAATGCCGATGCCGGTTCGCAGGGGAAGGGCGGCAAGGGGGGACGCGGAAACTCCGTCGTCTCCGTGAAAACGCAGGAGCTGAAAGTGACGACTCTTCACGGATATGTCGCGACGAACGGTGAAGTCGAATCGCAGAATTCCGTGTCGGTTTTTCCTGACGTTGCTGGAAAAGTCATGGAAACTTCCGTGATGCTCGGCTCGACTGTGCGGAAGGGCGACGTAATCGGCTACGTTGACCCGAATTCCCCAGGCTCGTATTTCAAAAGAAGCCCTGTCTACGCTCCGATTTCAGGAAGCGTCATCTCAATCCCTTTAAAGAACGGCACGACGGTCTCGACTAGCACTGCAATCTGCATGATTGGCGACATCAGCAACTTGCAGGTGTCGGCGAACGTTCCCGAGCGATATGTTTCCGTTCTGAAAAAAGGGCTCAAGTCGAAGATTTTCCTTGAGGCATATCCTGACGTGACTTTCGATGCGACCGTGAGCAGGGTTTCTCCTGTCGTGGATTCCACAAGCAGGACGAAGCAGGTGATTCTGACGTTCGACAAAATCGATTCAAGGGTGAATGCCGGAATGTTCGCGAAGGTCGTCCTTTACACTGTCGATTACGAAGGAGCGGTGACGATTCCGAGAGATTCAGTTGTTCAGAACGGCGAAAAATTCTATGTGTACGTCGTGAATCCTGATTCCACCGTCACGAAGCGCGAGGTGGAGCTTGGAGAAGCGGTTGACGGCATCGTTCAGGTTCTTAAAGGCGTTGTCGAAGGTGAGCGTGCGGTCGTGCAGGGACAGACTTCTCTCGGCGACGGCTCGAAGATTCAGGATATAACGGAAGGTTCAGGAAGAAAAGAAAATCAGTCTGGAAACGGAAATAAATCGGGGAGGGGAAAATAATGAGCATCTCGAAAAAGACACTTGACCACCCTGTTCTCACCCTGATTGTGTTTTCTCTTCTATTAATAATGGGACTTTTCACAATCAGAAACGTCGCGATAAGCCTCATGCCTGACGTTGAGATTCCGTACATAACGGTTCGGACGACTTACACGAACGCGGGGCCGGAATCCGTGGAAAAATCCGTGACGAAAGTCCTCGAAGGTCAGCTCGTCTCCGTCAGCGGACTCAAAAATCTCACTTCAACTTCATCTTCCGGTTCTTCTTCAATCTCGCTCGAATTCAATTACGGCGTTGACCTTGACGAAGCGACGAACGACGTTCGCGACAAGATAAGCCGCGTCACGAGGAATCTTCCCGACGACGCAGGTAGCCCGACGATTTTCAAGATGGACAGCAACTCTATGCCGATTATGAGAATCGCGGTTCGCGGCAACCGTTCCAACGACGACCTCAAGATGATTGCGGAAGACCAGATTGTCGATTTGTTCGAGCAGGTTGACGGTGTTGCGGAGGCAGATGTCTCTGGCGGCCGGCAGAAAATCGTCCGGGTTGACATCTCGCAGAACAGGATGGCGGCTTATGGAATCACGATGGCGACTGTCTATTCCGCGCTCGCAAAGCAGAACCTAGAGCTTGGCGGCGGAACGATTACGGAAGGACTCCACGACTACACAATCAGGACGACAGGAGAATTTTCCAGCATCGACGAAATAAACGACACGATAATCACGACGCTGAACGGGTACGGCGTGAAATTGAGCGACATCGGCAAGGCTTACATGGGCTACAAGGACAAGACGAGCGAAGTCTACATCAACGGTCAGCCGGGCGTGTACGTCAGCATCACGAAGCAGTCGGGGAAGAACACTGTGACGGTAGCGAAAGCCGCGCGTGAAAAGCTTCTGGAGATTCAGGAGCTTCTTCCGAGCGACATCAAGCTTGAAGTAATCCGCGACGATTCCGTTTCCATAAACGACACGATAAACACTCTCGTGGAATCCGCATATACAGGTCTTCTCCTTGCCGTGGTGATTCTCTTTCTCTTTTTGAAATCCGGAAAATCCACGATGATAATCGCAATCTCCATTCCGCTTTCGATTGTCATAACGCTCCTCTGCATGAATTTTGCGGGGCTTACGCTGAACATGATGACTCTGACAGGTCTCATCCTCGGTGTCGGAATGATTGTTGACGCTTCGATCGTCATGATTGAGAACATCTACGTCTACCGTTCGCGCGGCGCGAAGGCAAAGGTCGCGGCCGCGCTCGGCTCTCAGGAAATGGTCATGTCGGTCGTTTCAGGAAACCTCACCACGATTTGCGTATTCATTCCGTTTTTGTTCTTCATAAAAGACCTCGGGATGATGGGGCAGATGTTCAAGGGTATCATCTTTACTGTCGTAATCGCGCTTGTCTCCTCGCTTTTCGTTGCGATTTTCCTGGTTCCTGTCCTTGCGGGGCAATTCTTTCCGCTCACGAACCGCAACGAAAAACCAGTGAGATTCGTTCCGCTCAAAAAATTCTACGAGCTTCTTGAAATTCCTCTTGTGAAAATAACTGCGCTTTACAGGCGCGGCTTGAAATCGGCTCTTTCGCACAGGCTCGTCACCTGCGTAATCTGCGGAAGCGTGCTTTTCCTTGCAATTGCCTTGATTCCGACTCTCCGCGTCCAGATGATGACTGGCGGAAAGGACGACAGCGTTACTCTCAATCTGACGCTGCCGATCGGAACGACATTGAGCGAGACGACGAATATCCTTAAGACGTTCGAAAAAATCTGCGAGGACGAGATTCAGGGCTACACGACTCTCATAACTTCAATCGGAAGCGGAAGGAATGCGTCCTCGTACAAAGGCTCGATTCAGATAAACCTTCCTTCGACCGAGGAGCAGATTGACAGTGCCGAGACGATTCAGAAAAAGCTCCGCGCGCATTTCGGGGATTTCACCGATGCCCGGTTCAACTTTTCGCAAGGATATATGCGGCAGATGACAGGCTCTTCGTTCAAGATAAAAATCCGCTCGGACGATTTGGATGCCGCGCTGAATGTCGCGTCACAGGTGCGCGGCGTAATGGAGACCATCAGCGACATCGGCGAAGTTTCGATTGACACGGAGGAAGGACTCCCGGAAGTCGAAATCGAAATCGACAGGCAGAGGGCGTATTCGTTCGGAGTTGACGTGCAGACGGTCGCAAGGGAAATCAACTATGCGATGAACGGCGTTACGGCGACGACGTACAGGCAGAACGGAAAGGAGTACAGCGTAATCCTCATGTACCAGAAGGGCGACAGGCAGAGCGTTTCCGACCTTGAGCAGATTTATGTGAACGGAAAGGGCGGAAAGGTGAGCGTCGCCAACTTCGCCCGGGTGGTGAAGGGGCTCGGCCCTGTTTCAATCCGTCGCGCGAACCAGACGCGTGTCGTCACTGTGAGCGCGGACAACAACGGCACGCGCAACGACTACGAGGTCGAGGCGGACATCAAGTCGGGAATAGCCGACACTTTCATCGTGCCGGACGGAGTTTCGATTGTGTATGAGGGAAACTGGAAGGACACGCAGGAGCAGGGCAAAGTCTACGGACTGATTATCATCATGGCGATTCTGCTCGTGTTCGGCGTTATGGCAGGAACTTACGAGAGTTTCAAGGCTCCGTTCATCAATCTTATGACGATTCCGTTCCTTGTCATCGGTGTCGTGTTCGTCTACAAGATTTCGGGGCAGGCGTTCAGCATGATGAGCGCGGTCGGCCTTATCATGCTCGTCGGGATTGTCGTCAACAACGGAATCATCCTCGTCGATTACACGAACCTTCTCGTTGACAGAGGCTATGAGCTGAAAGTCGCGTGCCTTGAGGCCGGTGCAAGCCGACTTCGCCCTGTCCTTATGACGACATTGACTACGATTCTCGGAATGGTGCCGATGTGCTTCGCGTCAAGCGGAACTGCGGGAATGGTTCAGCCGATTGGAGTTGCTGTCATCGGCGGACTTTCAAGCTCGACTTTCATCACATTGTTCTTCGTTCCTGTTTTGTATTCGCTCGTGATGAACAAAAAGAATCGCGGCGGAAGCAGGATAAAAGTGAATCTTTTAAGAAAAACGAAAGTCTCGATTGCAAAAACGGATTTGAGCAAGCCGAACGAATTCTCGGACTTTATGGATTTTTAGGAGTTGATATGTACAGGGCAGAAATCATTGCGAACCAGTCAGTTCAGGACGACATAATCGAAGTGCTGGAGGAAAATATCCCGAACATTCTCTACACGATTGTTCCGCTCGTTCACGGGCGCGGCGACGGAAACTACAAGAACGGAAGCGGAACCTGGCCGGAGACGAATTTTCTGATGATAAGCTACATCGATGACGATGCGAAAGACGACGTGAAAACGATTGTCGATGCCGTAAAGGAGCGTTTTCCGAGAGAGGGAATAAAACTTTTTTTTGTTCCTGCTGAATCTTGACGATTATTAATGTATGGCAGAGCAAGGTTTTTTTTTGGCAGATGAGGTTCTGACTCGTCTTGAATCGATTTGGAAAGACAGCGCGGATTTTCTTTCAGTAGGCTCACGGGTTTCGCTTTCTAACAACAACAGGTTTTCGATGCCCAATTCAAATGGGTTCTGTTATTCTTTTTCGTTCGAGGAATTTTACGGGATAATCACATTGAACTGGGTCAAAATCGACTCGACGATGCGGCCGTTTGAGGTGAAAAGCGACAAGTCGAATTCAGATTTTGTGACGAGCAAATTCATAATTCCGCTTCTCGATTCGTTCAGCACGAATATCGAAAAAAAATTCCATGCGAAAAAAGATTCTTTTACGTTCAGACAGCTGCTGAACAAGAGCGAAGTCGAAAAAATCACAGCCGAGAACGAATATTTTTCCGAGTTCATAACGCTTTCCCTGAACGTCCTGCAGATTTCCCCTGACGAAAAAAAGATTTTCTGCATCGTCCTTCCGAAGAAAATGCTTCTTTCGATGCTCTGCTCGATTCAGTATCCCGAGCTGAAAGACCTTTCACAGCGAGAAATCGATTCGATTGTCGAGGAATTTATGCAGAGAAAATGCATTGCGGAAATCATCGACAGCTTTTCCGATTTCGCCTCGCCTGACTTTTCCGATTCTCTCGACTCTTCTTTCATGTCCAAGAAAAAAGCGGAGGAATACGAGAGGGAAAAGGAAATGTGCAAGAACCTTTCTGCTTTCATGGACGGCGCAGCGAAGAAAATCTACAAGAACCTGCACGACTACAGGGGAAGCGAGTACAACGTGAAAATCCTTTATTCTGCGCGTTTTTCCGACATGAAATTTGCGATGAGCGTGACCGTGAATGATTTCCTCGTCTCCGCAAAGCTCGGCGGGAAGCTCGTTTACCTTCGGTTCGACAGGAAATTCTTTGCGAAGACTTTTCTGAACAGGACGAAAATTTCTTCGACGCTCGAAAAAATCGAATGCGACATTTTCAGGAACGAATTCGCCGTCCCGATTTTCGATGCGCTCAAGTCGATTGTCGAAGTCAGGCTGAAAAAATACATGATATCGACTGCCGTTTCGTTCGCGGAGCTTTCGGACAAGATTGCCGCAAACACTTTAAGCAAAACAGAATCTGGTTTCCTCGTGACTTTTCAGGTGCGCTTCGAGCAGGAAGTTTCGATTGCGGATTTTTATTTCCCCGAGGATGCCGTCTCGATGCTGAAAGCGGCCGATGCGTTCAGCAATCCCGACAACGGTGACATCGTCCATTGGGAATTTCCTGCCGGCAACATGAAGAACACGGAGATAATGCTCTGCTCGTTCATTTTTGACGAGGCTGCGTTCAATTCCGGAAAAACTTTCGTCCTGGAAAAAGAAATCGGCGACACGGTTGATATCGTCCGCAATTCAAAGCTCATTGCCCGCGGTGAAATTTTCATCAAGAACGGAAAAAAATGCGTCCGCGTAAAAGAAGTAATCGGAGCTGATTCTGATGACGAGGAAGTGGAGTGAAAAATGAAAAACGACAGAAACGAAGTGAACAATCAGAAAGAAAACATTCATGACAAAAAAAACAGCGCGGGGGAGAATCTTTCGTCGAACGAAATCGACAGGATTATCGACGATGTTGAAAGCGAATATTTCAGTTTCGAATATGCGCCGGCGATAACGAAAACGCAGAAGAATTCGATTCACTCGCTGATGGTCGGCGTTGCGGAAAATGTCTCCGCGATATTCTCGTCTTACAGGAACGAAAAAATCACTTTCTCGCTCGCCGAGATTGACTCGTGCACGACTTCGGAATATCTAAAGACGGTCGCCGACGATTCCGTTCTTTTTGCATTCGACTTTGACGGAACACAATGCGAGGTGGACGTTTCGTTCGGTTTTTTCAAAAGACTCACCGGAATCGGCGGCATCGAGCGGAAAAGCATGTCCGCGGTCGATTCCAAGCTCTGTTTCGATTTCATCATCAAGCCGATTTTGTCCGAGCTTTTGCGCAAGTTCAACTTGAAAAGCACCACGAACCTGAATTTCAGGACTCCGAAAGTAATCGAGAAGAACGACGTGATGAATCTTGAGCGAAAATGCATATTCGTCGATTTCCTCGCAAAAATCGGCGATTTCAAATCAGACATCTCGCTTTCATTTCCGATTGACGCGATTGAGCGGCTTGTTCGTTTCGGCGTGATTTCCCGTCCGCGCCGCCCGCTGCAGAATCCGTTCAAATACGATGCCCGCGTCGTCCTAGACAGAATTTACCTTGACCCGAATCTCAGGCTCGAAATCGGCTCCATAATCGAAACGACAAAATCAACCGACTCCGAAGTCGAAATCCTTTGCGACGGCAAGAAAATCTGCACGGGCGAACTGGTGGCGGTGAGGGATATGTATGGCATTCGGTTGCCGAGGTGCGAATGAGTCCTAGTCGTTGTGCGGTGGATGCAACCGGTCACGGCACGCGCGGAGCGCGTACCTTCACGGGTGGGCTGGTGTGGGGATGCTAGGTGCGAATTGCGTCCTAAGCGTTGTACGGTGGAGGCAACCGAACGCTGCCGTTGTCCTTTTGATTGTAAAGCATTGCTGGTCGGCTGCAGCGTTGCAATGCAGCTTAGCTGCATTCGCATTTGGTGCGTACCTTCACGGGTGGGATGGGAAATAGTTAGAATTATTTCGTCAACTTTTCGTACAGCTTGAAAAGTTCGCCTTCAATCTCGCTTTCCAATAATCTTTGTCTTGAATTTTCCGATAATCAAAGAATGGCGCAATCATAGGAACTTTTGCGAGTTCTGACAAGGTTGGCGGTTGCTCTTCTAGTTCTAGTGGCTTTTTCGTATGAAGGAGTCAGATTTTAGTCTAGGGAGTGCGTGCAGTGAACAGAATCTTTGTGATTTTGCTGGTCATCGTGCTTTTGTTGCTCGGTTTTCCGGCTTGGTAAACTCACCACTCTTCGATATTTCATCGGAAGATAAAAAAACCGCCTAAGTCCAGTCCACTAAGGCGGTAAGTGCTCGGAAGAGCATTAACGTTGGATGAAGACCAACCGTGATCTTGATTGCGTCTTTCTTTTTGTATTCTAGTTCTGTTTGCCCTCACTTGTCAACTTTTCGTACAGCTTGAACAATTCCCCCACAATCTCCGCTTCCGTCATGTCCTTCTTGAACCCGTACGCCGCCATTACTGCCTTGTCGTTCTCACGATGGGCTTTGCGGAGTTCTGGGGGCATTCCAAGTTCATCATACAAATCGGCAAGGCTTGCGTCTGGGAACAATGCTCGTGCATCAAGAATTGCCTGTGCGGTCTTTTCGATTTTTGCTTTTTGCTCGTCTGTTGGATTGCACCACGGAAAGTTGTTGTAGACAATCGTGTTTGAGTAATTGTAGTCGCTTTTTAGGCGACCACAAACTGCACGCATCCATGCCATGTGAATATTGCTTGTGAGGACACCGAAATGATAAAGGCTTGCGTTTGGCATTTGAAATAATTTATCACCTGCAAGAATTTCAGCTGGGAGATAATCCATTGGAATATAACGCCGTTGCTCTGATGAGACTTTTGGAATTGCGATATAATCACTTTCACAAGGACGCATTTCACCAAAAATGGTTGGAGTTTCGGCACTTTGAACGGTTGCTGCTTTTGAACTTTTGAGTCGGAAATTTCGCACGGCTTCAATCCGATTCATCAAAATCGGACACTTTCTGAATTCTGAAGGATTTGCCCCAACAAGCCAGAAGCAGAAGCGTGGTTTTCGGTCAATGAAATCTTTTCCCATCATAAACGGTCGCAGGAATTTTTCGCCTTGAGGTTCTTTCTTGATATATTCTTCTTTTTCTTCAATTGTTAAAATAAAGTTCCCGTCATCAATCGGACTGCTTCCTCGAATCATCGGCGGAACTTCACACAAGGGCTTTGAATTTTTGTCGATAAAAATAGTCGGTGCGTTCAGAAGGTACCCGTTGATGTTCTCCGCTTCTTCAATAGTCCCGTCCGCGTTGTAAATCTTTTTTATATTGCCACACGGATTCGGGATTTCTAACGAAATCCCAGTTTTATTTTGATTTTTGCTTTGCTTTTGATTTTGCGGTAGCAAAATCGAATCCGTGTGACATTCAAAACCAACAATCACGCAATGAACGTGCGCTTTCTCCGTCGATTCAGAATCCCAGCGGAATGTGCGATATGCGAAATCAAGCTGAACATTATATTTCTCAAAAAGAGGTTTCCACAAAACAGCAACCTGTTCACCCTGTGTTATACTGTTCGTTGAAACAAATGCTGCTTTTGTGTTTGTTCCTTTTATCAATAACGCTGCTTTAAAATACCAGCCAGCAACATAATCAATATTGTTTGCAATATCTTTTGAAATCTGGTGTAAATCTTCCTTCTGTTCTTTTGATTGATAGGCATACCCCACAAACGGCGGATTACCCATGATGTAATCATACTCATGCTTCGTCCCGTCAACTTGCGTTGTGAAACCAGAGAACAGCGACAATTCATTTTTGTCTTCGGCTTCATCACTCCTCAATGTGCTCCAGTCCATTCTGAGCGCGTTGCCTTCAACAATGAACGCGTTTGTTTTCAAAGGAAGAAAATCAATTTCCTTCGAAAGAATTTCCTCGGTTTCGTTTATCATCTGGCTTTCCGCAATCCAGAGCGCGGTTTTGGCAACCGTCACCGCAAAGTCGTTTATCTCGATACCGTAGAACTGGCTGATTTTCACATGAATCGCGCTGTCAACGTCAAACAGGTTGCCTTCGCCGTTGAGTTCCGAAATCACCTTGTTCTCAAGCCGCCTGAGCGCAATGAAAGTTTCGGTAAGGAAATTCCCCGAACCGCAGGCAGGGTCAAGAAAACAAAGAGAGCCGAGTTTTTCTTCGAATTCATTCAGTTTGCGGATTTTCTGCTTTTCGTTTGTTATCGATTTAATCGATTCAAATTCCGCATTCAAACTGTTCAAAAAAAGCGGGTCGATTACTTTGTGGATGTTCTGAATCGAAGTGTAGTGCATTCCGCCCTTTCTGCGCGTTTCCGGGTTCAAAGTGCTTTCGAACACCGCACCGAAAATCGTCGGGGAAATCTCCCTCCAGTCGAAAGCGGCGCAATAATTCACTATTACGTCCACGATTTCCTGCGTGAAATTCGGAATCTCAATGTTCTCGTCCTTAAAAAGCCCACCGTTCACATAAGGGAACGGCGTTATGCTCTCGTCATATTCGTCGCGGTCCTGCTTTTTCGTGTCGAGTGCCTTGAAAAGATTTTTCAGGCCGTTCCTCACATTCGGAAGATTGAACGACTTTATGTAATCGACAAAAGAAGTCCGCGTCGCAAAAAGACCTGCTTTCTCCGCGTACAGGCAGAAAACGAGACGGACGCACAGAATGTTCAATGAACGGAGTGATTTTTCATCCTGATTTTTGTACTGCGGAAGCAATGATTCATAAAGCTTGTCCACAAGTTTTCCGGCTTCAATCGAAATTTCTTCTTCGCGGCGGATATTCTCGTTCTTCTCGTCAACGAGGAACTGCAGCCTGTAAAATTCTTTTTGGAAATCTTTCAGGAAAATCTGCTGCGGCTCTCCGTGCGGAATTTCCAAATCGTAAACCAAAAATTCAGCGAAATTGCAGACAATAATCCACCTCGGCTTTTCGCTTGCCTTCATCTCGCTCACATAACGCTTTGCCTGCTCAAACGGAGTCAGAAAAGTTCCGTCGCTCTGCTCATACGCTTTGTGCAAATCGATTTTGATTCCTTTCTGCTCGATTAAAACTTTTGTGTCCGCAATATACGCGTCGATGTAGCTTGTGTGCGAAAGCAGAACCCGCTTTTCAAATTCAATGTACTTTGCAGGATTCGTTACGCCGAAAACATTCTGCAACAAATCAATCCAAAAACGCTGAGATTCCTGTTTCTCATCGCCCTTGTCTTTCCAAAACTCCGAAAACTCTTTTGCCTTTTTCTGCTGTTCAATCTGCGTCATAAAACGAGTATAACAGATTCCGGCTGAAAGTTTGCTTGTATAAAACGAAAAATCAGTTTTTCAATTCTCAACTTTCACTTTTCACTTTTCACTTTCAACTTTCTGCCAATAATTCTTCGAACAGCTTATAAACATGGCTGATTGTTGCATTGTCATTTCCAGATTTTTCTTTCTTTTTGTCCAATTCTGTTGCTTTCTTCATCGCATTGTCAAAATGTGGCTTTAATGTAGTGTAAAGACTTGCGGATGAAAGCCATTTCTGGTCTTTTTCGTAATTCGGAATATGCTTTCTTAATTCCTTTATAACGCCGTCTTGGGAAGAGTAAAATTGGGCAGGCATTGCAAAATGAAGCAAAAACCATACTTCAAAAGCCGGCATAGAATCTGCAAAATGGATTCCAAGCGACAATGCTTTTTCGTATTGATTTTTGACTTCCCCAGACATGCCTTTTTCAATAATGGTATCCCTGTCAAAAACGCACCAAACTGAATCGTATGCGCCTGTTTCAAACTCTGTTATGGACGTTTTCAGGATTGTATTCAAATCGCTGTGCTTTGCTATTTTGGGAGTTACCGTAACTCCTGGAATATGAGCATTTGCCTTCACATCAGAGAAATAGATTTTTTCTGTAGGTCCTTCAACAACCAGAAGGAATGTTTTGTTTCCTTTCAGCTTACCTGTTTTTCTTGGCACGGAATAACTCCCTCAGTCTGTTCATGTCAACATTTGGCAATGCTCCGAATTTATCAGCCTGATATAGCTTTTTTCTTGATGTTTCTTTTCTGATTCCTGTGTAATCAGAAATCGAATTGTATTTGCTTCCTCCGTCAGAATCTTTGTTGCAAAACCAGATTTCATCATCCCGAAGAAGCCCTGAATCAAGTAATTCCTGATTATGGCTTGTGAAAAGAAGTTGAGAATCCGTAGAAGATTCAAGAAAAAGCTGAATGAACATTTCTAGCAATTCTTGATGCAAGGAAGATTCAAGTTCATCAATAAGACAGAGCGACGGTTCTTGTGTCATATCGATTAAAGGGGCTGCAAGTTCCATGATTTTCTGTGTTCCAGCAGACTCCATTGCAAGCGGAAGTTCGACATCATTTTCATAATGATGGATGAGGTTCACATTTCTGACTGCTGGATTTTCACCACGCTTTGAAAATTCGCTTCTCACTTCTTCCGGCAAAGATTTTACGAATTCTTCCGGTAATTCCTGCTTCTTAATTGAAATGTCCGTGATATTTCCGACATCGGAAAAAGACAGAAGCTGAATTACTTTCTTTTTGAAATCCTCATCTTCTTCCATTCTTTTTGCTGTGTAGCTTGAGAGTGCGTTGTCTGAGCTGTCTAGCATTCCCTTGTAACGTTCGTTGAAATGGTCATAAATATGAAGAAAGATTGGATGCTTTGCCTGTGCGCCTGCAGAAACTACAGAACAATTGTCCCTCGTTAGTTCGGCGATGACCTTTTTTGCGCCAGTCACGCAGGTTCCCCACTTAATGGAATCTTTTCGTTCAAAAACGAGCTTTCGCTGTCCTTTTGGAGAATAATATAAAGATTCTTCTAGGACGCGGTTTTTATTCAATTTTATGAAATATTCATAACGTATTTCATTCTCAGAATCAAAATCTTTAGCATAGAAGATGAGTCTGAATTCTCCCGGCTTGGACGCAGTTTTTGAATCAAACATAAACGGAAAAAAATGTATTTTTTCTGTCGGCTGCAAAGAATGGAAAGATTTGACAAGAAAGTTGACGTAGAAAGCAAATGCTTCGGCAATTTTTGTTTTTCCCGAAGCATTTGCACCATAAATGCAAGCCAGCTTTAGGAACTTTTTGCCACCATATTCAACACAATGCAATTCATCGTCTTCATGAACGCTTTCTGCGGCTTCAAAACTAATTAGCTGCTCATCTTTTATTGAAAATGTATTTTTTACCGTGAACTCTAAAACCATATAGACTCCTTTTATAAAGGTCATTCTATTATATTACAATTTTGGTATAGAAATTAAAATTGAAAACATTTTTGCAGAAAATGTGCAAATTTTCAAAGGATTATGAAATATATTCACAGAAACACTTGCGTGTATGAACCTAAAAATTAGGTTTCACTTTTACGTTTTACTTCAAGTAAGGTACGGCGATAGCCGTGCCGTGACCGGTTGCATCCACAAAGCAAATGCCTAGGACTCATTTTGCACATCGGCAACCGTCGTGCAGGTACGGCGACAGCCGTGCCGTGACCGGTTGCATCCACGAAGCAAATGCCTAGGACTCATTTTGCACATCGGCAACCGTCTACCACCCTCAGCATTCCTGCCCAGTCGCGTGCGATGCTCACGTTGCGAAAGCTTGCGTTTTTCATAAGCTCCGCGGCTTTTTCGGCGTTGTATTCTCCTGTTTCCATGAGCATGACTCCGTTTGCGTTCAGGTGGGCGTATGCTTGCGGAATGAGATTCCGTATCAATCCAAGCCCGTCGTCGGAAAGTCCGTCGAGCGCGAGGAGCGGTTCGCTGCGCCCGTCTTTCAGCAAATCTTTTGCTTCGTTCGATGGAATGTATGGCGGATTTGTCAGAATCATGTCGAATTTTGTTTCCGTGGCGGAATTTGTGCCGGGTTTTGCATCGATATTTTCATTGAATTTTTCATCGATTGTTTCGAAGAGATTAGAGCGGAAGAATCTTGCTTTGCCTATTTCGTCCTCCGAAAAAATACGCGCTGCATTGAGCATCGTTATTTTCAGCGCGGCTTGTGAAATGTCGATGAATGTGATTTTCGCTTTCTTGTGCAGTTCGGGCGCACGCGTCTCAATCTCTTTCAGGAATGTGATTCCGATGCACCCAGAACCTGAGCAGAGGTCGCATATCATGAAATCTTCCGAACCGAAAGTTTTGCTTTTCTCGATTTTCTCTGCGATTTCCAGCGCGTTTTCTATCAGAGTTTCCGTGTCGGGCTTCGGAATCAGCACGCTCTCGTCAACGTAGAAATTCCTTCCGAAAAATTCCTTCTCGTTCGTGATGTATGCGACAGGAAGACCTGTTTTTCTCTTTTTGATTGCTTTGGTGAACGCGGATTTCTGCCCTTCGCTAAGTTCCGAATCCCTGTTCAAAAGAAGCCTTGTCTTGTCGAACCCCGTGACGTGCTGGAGAATCACCTCCGTGTCCAAAACCGGCGTAGGGGAGAGAGAAAGTTCATTTTTTCCGTAAAGTTTTGCCTGCTGTATTGTCATTTTTGAATTTCCTTTTTTTGAACTTATCGACCTGAGCGATTAAAGAAGTTTTCGAACGTGGCTAGTATACGAACATAAAAAATTAAAATTTTCTTTGAAAAATGGAATAGACCATATTAAAATCATTTTAGTCATATTCAAGTATGCGTTATGAAATTATTTTAAAGGAGGTTGTTTATGAAACAACTATACAAAATGCGGGGGGGGGTAATTGTAAGCCTTATCCTCATGCTGGCTTTTTTTATTGTTGGCTGTAAAACAGATGATGACGATGATGGTGAAACACCCAGTCCAACTTCCTACACAATAACGATTGCAGAAGGCATTGAGCACGGCTCTGT
>JAFXSM010000034.1 GCA_017525605.1 Treponema sp.
ACAAAAGAAGAAAAAGGTGATGGAGATACCTGAAATTTCTTCAAAGTATGGCAAGTGGGAAATTTCCGTTACAGAAGATGAAAAACACGGATTCATTGTTCAT
This sequence comes from Treponema sp., assembly GCA_017525605.1. GTDB lineage: Bacteria > Spirochaetota > Spirochaetia > Treponematales > Treponemataceae > Treponema_D. The sequence continues at coordinate 104 of JAFXSM010000034.1, forward strand.
TGTTATCGTATTAATGATAAAGAAATTGAAATCTACGGTGATGATATTCCTGATCCTGACGAAGCTGAATCTTATGTATTCTATGAAATTGATGCATGGGAAGAAGCCAATTCAGAGGTAAGCGATGCTAGTTGTATGGGCATAGACTCTGACTGGTATGAATCTAATCAAGACTAATCGCTTTTGTGCTTATATCAATAAAGTTTTAATAAAGTAGGGAGATTTTAATGAATTATATCGTCATTGAGAAAGCTGATGGAAAATGGGATGTCAGAAAAAAAGGTTGTACTACCGATTCTGCAAAAGACCTTCCAAGTAGACAGGCTGCAATCAACTGTGCAAAAGGTTTTATTGGTGGTAATAGCGGTCATATTTGGGTAAAGTCATATAGCGGATTTGAAGAAGTTATAAACGTTAACTGCTGATAACGTTATTTTTATATTGCATTAACAGCCCTGCTTTGCAGTTCATTTTACAACTTTGCTGCAAAGTGGGGCGTTTTTTTTGCGGCGGTTAGTTGTTCAAAAAATTCATTACGAGATTTATCATCAGTTCTTTCTCTTCGGGCTTGGACTCTGCAATCATAATTGTCAGTGCAACAAGAGTGTTATCTTCGATACGCTTTTCGCCGTTTTTCAGGAGCAATGAGTTTTTGTCAAGGAAATACAAGAAAACAGAGGCTGCAATACGTTTGTTCCCGTCGGAAAACGAATGATTTTTAGTGACAAAATACAAAAGATTCGCCGCTTTTTCCTGCACTGTCGGATAAACGTCAGCTCCGCCAAAAGTCTGATAAATTGCTCCAATACTTCCTTTGAAAGAATCATCTTTCTCGTTTCCAAACACAGAACTATCGCTGTTAAACCGCATTGAATCAATGAGTTTCCGACATTCTTCATACGTCAGTCGATAAGTTGCGGCAGTCCCGTCAGGCTTTTTAACGCAAAGATGGTCGTAATCGTCAAGCAAATCAAGAGCTTCGGTATATCGCTCCACAACAGACAGCACCTGATTAGTATCGAGTTCCGCCTCGTTTCGTCGGATAATCTGCAAAGTCTGCTTGAGTTCTTCAAGTCGGCGGTCGTTTGCGGCATAGCCTTTGAGAATATACGACTTCAAAACGCTGTTAGCCCACTTCCTGAACTCAATGCCTCGTTTCGATTTTACGCGGTAACCCACAGAGATGATAACATCAAGCGAATAGTAAGCCACGGGCTTATCAGAAAAAGCATTATGCAAAAAATGCATATTGCTTTTTTCATCAACCTCGCCTTCTTCAAAAATATTTTTGATATGGCGAGAAATAACTGATTGATTTCTGTCGAATAATTGAATCATTTGGCTCTGATTCAACCATACTGTCTCATTTTCAAACGGTACGCTCAAGCTCACAGATTTATCAGAACTTTCAAACAAAACGATTTCTTTTTCTTCCATAGTTTTTACTCCTAAATCTTTCTTTCTAAATGATAGGCACAAGTGAGCGTGTCATGTGTTTTTGGAACACGTTTTTTTGCGGCGGTCAGTTGTTCTGAATAAACGAGTACATCTCCTCCGTGTTGCCGTTCAGTTCGAAATCGCAGGCTTCACAAAGATAAGCATTTGTTTCCATAAAGAGGTTTGTCTCGGTGTCATTCAGAAGTCCAAAAAATTCTGTGGAAATCAATTTTGCAAAAGCTTTGTCTTGCGGAATACTGTATTTTTCCATTATGTGTTTTGTCAGAGCTATTGCGCAATTTCCTTTGGTCGTTTCAATTTTACTTTCGGACATAATGTCATAACTCCTTTATGCTTTTTATGAGCTTATCAGCAACTTCTTGTTTTCCTATATAATATTGAATGCCAAGATTTTCAACTTCGAGATTTTTCATCAATATTTCTTTTGCATCGTCAGAACCGACTTTTCCGTAGATGCCGTCAAAATAATATTTTAAGCATAAAGTTGTATTGTCATCTGCCGTTGCACCAATGACTAAATCATAGTCATGCGGAATTGATTTGCTGCTTCTGCAAAGCAGGATGAAATCAAGCCATTCTATATCGGCATCAAAAAAATATTTGATTTTTAAAGTTTGCAAGAATTCCTTGTTGAGTTTTATCTCATAAAGGTGTTTTGAAAACTGGTTCGGATTTTTTGATTTTGTTCGGCGGACGGCTTCGTTGTACTTCTTGTTCATTATTCCAATGGCTTGGGATTTTTCCACAGCCATATAAAAGCCTTTGCCGAAATCTTTGTTGCCTCTTCCTTTTGTAACATCAACAGCAGCGATTGTATCTATCGTTCCGTGATAAAGTGTATCACTGATTCGCGCCAATATATTCATCTATTTCCCTCGCCATTTCCTGTTTTGTCATGCTGTCAAAAATTTCGGGGCAATCCGCAATATAGCTCAGAATGTCATATTTTTCGTCAAGCTCAAGAAACTGCATGGAAGTGATATCATGCTCGCTTTTGTATTCTTCCGTCGCAAGATACATCAGGAAAATTGAATTGTTCAATCGTAAATCTGACATAAAGCACCCCTTATGCTTTATTGTATCACAAAGTTGCGATTTCTCCCCGCTATAGTTACCATTCAAAACATGAATTTTGATTCTTCACTGATAACTTACGCAGTTTCTCTCCACTTTTCCAAAGACTCAAGCGACATAATCTCGCAAGCGGTCAGTTCCATTGCACAGGCGACGGGGAATGATTTTATCATCGGGAACAAGATTCCGCCGCACATGACAATCGGGGCTTTTCACGCGGCAAAGGAGAACGGGGCAAGGATTTTGCAGCTCGTGGAAGAATTCGCGGAGAAACAAACTGCGGGCTTCGTTAAATTTGCCGAAATCGCGGATTTCAAAAACAAAGTGCTTTTTTTGAAGGGCGAGAAAGACGCGTTTCTTTCGGAGATGAATGCTGAACTGCACAAAATCGTTCTTCCTGAGTTTGAAAAAGGCGAGAACGGCTATTATCTTCCGGAAATCTGGTTTCCGCACACTACGCTTGCGACAAGGCTGAACAAAACTCAATTTGAAAAAGCCCAATCCCTCGCAGAAAAAATCACTCTGCCTTTAAAAGCAAAAGCGTGCGAAATCGGCTTTTACCAGTGTTCGCCGTTTGTTGAGGTGGCTCGGTTCCAGCTGGCAGAGAAATAAAAAGCCTATCTTCCCCCCAGCCGTTCTGCGATGCGGACGAAATGCGCTTGTGCCGCTTCCACGTCGCTGACTCGCACTGGCCCCATGAATTCCATCTCGTCGGTCAATGCTCGGGCGATTTTTGGCGGAAGGCAGCCGCGGATTTTGCATAAGATTTTTTCGGAGCCTGTTTTGAGTGCCGTCGCCGCTTCGTGTATTTCAGTCTCGCGGAGGATTTTCAGCACGGATTCGTCGTCGAAATCCGCGATGTCTTCGAAAATCAGTGAGCCTTCCTCGTTCCCGGAACCTGAATCCGACGGATTTTCGGTGCCTGCTCTTTTGAAATACTCGGCGATTTCTTCTTCCCTCGCGTCCTCAAAATCCTTCCTGTGCTGCTTGTACTCCAGCGCGATTTCGCGCCCCATCATCGCATAGATTTTCAGTTCCATTGCGGCAGGCGGAACTCCGCTCTGAATGTCCCTGATTGCCTCAATTCCGAGCCTGAGCGCAGTCGTGTTTCCCGTGCTTTCCAAAAGATTTTCCGCAATCCCGGCAATGATTTTGGAATCTGTCCCGTTCACAATCCCGCCGAGCAAAAGCGAAAATGCGAAGTGCTCGTCGTCAAAAAGTTCAGGGAATTCGATTCTCTCGTCGCCATCGAATTCATGAAGGCGCATCGTGTCAGCGTCAATCCTGTCATCGAGCGCGAGCAGTCCCTCTCTTTTTGCCTTCTCTGCAAAGTACAAGAACAAATCCGCCACGTCGTACAAATGCTTTTTTTCCGCGTCCGTCATTTTTCATCCTCCGAATATAAATCTCTGCTTCTATTTTACACCATGCTGAACTGATTCGGACAAAATCGGGCAATAAATGACAGGATTTATTTTTTCGTTCCGCGTAAAGTAAAATCATCAGATTGGAGGAACGGAATATGGATTGGCTTACTAGCATTCGCGTTGCGATCGGTTACATGGAAAGTCATCTTGAGGACGACATTTGTGCGCAGGATGTCGCAGACGAGGTGATGATGTCCTCGTTCTTTTTTCAGAAGGGGTTTTCGCTTTTGACTGGCTTTGGGGTGGGCGAGTACATCAGAAACCGCAGACTCTATAAGGCGGCAATCGACCTTCAGAAAAGCGACGACAAGATAATCGACATCGCGTTCCGCTACCGCTACGAGACGCCAGAAAGTTTCGCGAAGGCTTTCTCGCGCTTCCACGGGGTAAGTCCGTCGCAGGTTCGGCAAGGCGTACCCGCAAAAACGTTTCTCCCTTTAAAAATTGAAATTTCCATTCACGGAGGCAATTCTATGGACTGCAAAATCAAGACGATGTATCAGCTTAAAGTAATCGGGTTCGAGAGAATTTTCGACTCGGAGAATTCTTATCAGGAAATCCCGAAATTCTGGAACGAGTTTTTTGAAAAATACTCAGGAGATTCTCTTCCGGATTCCGCATCCGAGGACAAAATCGAAAAAGCCGTCCGTCAGAACAACATCGGCGAGTACGGAATCTGCATCGACGACATCGGCGGCGGAAAGTTCCGCTATCTGATTGCAGGAGAATATTCCGGCGGTGAAGTCCCTGACGGTTTGACCGTGTACGAATTCCCGAAATGCGATTGGGCAGTTTTCGACTGCTTCGGCCCGCTCCCGAAAACGCTTCAGGAAACGAACACCCGGATTTTCAAGGAATGGCTGCCCGGCAACCCCGAATTCGATTTCTTCGGAAACGCAAACATCGAATGGTACGGCAAAGGCGACACTGCTGGTGCGGATTACCACAGCGCAATCTGGATTCCGGTGGGGAAGAAGGAGTAGCTATTCCCAGTCGCAGGCCTCTTCAAGTATCCTTGCGAACTCTTCAAGCCCTGTCCTGTCGGTTTCTGTGAACCGGTTCGTTACGGGGCTGTCGATGTCCAGAACGCCGACAATCCGCCCGTTCTTGTCGTGCAGCGGAATGACGATTTCTGATTTGGATGCGCTGTCACATGCGATATGCCCCGCAAATTCGTGCACGTCGGCGACAAGCTGCGTCGCATTTTTCTTGACGGCAGTTCCGCACACTCCGCGCCCGACAGGAATGCGGATGCAGGCGGGCTTTCCCTGGAACGGCGCGAGCAGAAGATATCCTTCGCTTTCCAGCGTGTAGAATCCTGCCCAATTGATTTCGCTCAACCCCTGCCACAGAATCGCGGACGCGTTTGCCATGTTCGGTATTCGGTGGCGCTCATTAGTTGTAATCCCCTTGAGGCTCATGCAAAGTTCTTCGTAATTATTCATATTGGTTCCTTGTGAATGTTAATATTAAACAAATTCGGGGATTTTGTTGTTGTTTTTGGGGGGATCGGATATGGCGGTTCGAAACTTTCTCACCTCACGCTTCCCACATCAGGCATCCAGCCGCATCTGTAGCCGTTGAAGACCGCGTTCTGGTACATGAGGGCAAGCTTCGAGAACGTGTACGATTTGAATTCCGTTTGGACAAAAGAATGGTTCATTCTGCGGAGCTTCTCGTTCCGCAGCCGCAGGTTGTCCAGAAATCCTTGAGATGTCAGCGAGTCCGATTTTTTCGAGTTGCATGTCGGGCACGCAAGGACGAAATTCCACAGCTTGTCGTCCTTGACGAAACTCCACGGAATGAAATGGTCGACTGCGTTTTCAGTAAGATTTTTTCCGCAGTAAAAGCATTTTGTCTGACCGAATTCGAAAAGAGTTTTCCTGTACGGGTTCAGATTTTCACGCTCCGTCGACTTGTCGAGCTTGCTTGCGAGCCTGTATGAGTCTTCTTCTTTGTTTATGTTTTCAAGATATTTTATCCATTCGAAATAATTCACTTTCTCAAAATCGCTTCTGTATTTTGCGAGGACGACGAAGAAATCCCTGTTGATGAAAATTCCCTGCCATTTCTTCGGCTTCGAAAAATGATAGAATTTCCAGTCCGTGTCGGCGCAGAACGCACCGAGAACATATTTCGTGACGACCGATTTTTTTATCTCTTCCGAAAGCTCAAGCTGCTGCTCGTCCTGCAGCCCTTCAAATGCAAAATCCGTTTCGTCGATTGAATATCCGTATTTTCCGCAAAAATCGAAGAGAATCCGCTCGATTGCCGATATTTTCCCGTTCGAATTTTCAGGCATCTGCCTGAGCTTGCACCGCAGAATCAGGTTCCAGTAGATTTCCGCAAAACGGAGCGAAATCGCGTCGAAGTTCAGGAAATATTCCGACTCAGTGTTCAAATCGACGTTGAACAGATTGTCCAGAATCGATTTGAAGAAAACGAACTTGTATGAAGTCGTGCGTTTCGAATTTCCAATCAGCGCGGAATTTATTGCGCGGATGACTTCCTCGTCAGTAATCGGTGTAAATGGAATCAGATTTTCTTTCGCGTCCCAGCCTGCATTATTCATATTCACGTCTTTTTGTTTGCCACTTTAAACGAACGTTTTTTGTGCTGTTTTCTTGTTGCATAATCGATTGAGCCTACAAAATTTGATACATGAAAATGCAATCCGCATCGTATTTAGGTTTCACATGCGCATGGACAAAAGCTTCTTCCTCTTTATCGAGACGAGTAAAAC
>JAFXSM010000035.1 GCA_017525605.1 Treponema sp.
CGTGAGGGAGCGACACTATATTTTTGAAAAACAGGAGAAAAACACATGTTTCAATTCACGCCCCCGTGAGGGAGCGACGTAGTAATCGAAAAACTGTTGCGGGGCGCAATCGTTTCAATTCACGCCCCCGTGAGGGAGCGACTCAAGGAAAAGCGGAAAAAATGACTATATTTTTGTTTCAATTCACGCCCCCGTGAGGGAGCGACCGAGGCAACAGGCAGAAATCGAAAAATTACATAGAGTTTCAATTCACGCCCCCGTGAGGGAGCGACAAAAACACGCAGAAAAGCGTTTTCGACCTGTCAAGTTTCAATTCACGCCCCCGTGAGGGAGCGACAAATGGACAGCACCAACGACAGACAGAATTTATGTTTCAATTCACGCCCCCGTGAGGGAGCGACGTCATATAGTATAGAGCATTTGCCAGCAATGTGTAAGAGGTGCGTTTCCGCGAACGTATATTCTTCGATATGAAATATGTCAAAGAACGTGTCAAAATGCGCTTGCATTTTTATGTTTGCCACAGGTTCGCGCTCAGATTTCAAATAATCAGAACATCATCCTGCAGATTCAGAACAGGTTTTTGACCGATATGCTCGACTTTCCGCTGCCAGTTTGCGCCTAGCGAGTAAAAACGAAGGCTGTCGTAATCGGGATTGATTTCTTTCAGCAGTTTGCTTTTCAGTTCGACAAACTGCGCCGGTTCGACGAGACACTCAAAAACAGAATACTGAACACGCTGACCGTAGTTTTCAAGGATTTTCGCAACGTGGCGCAGACGTTTTTCTCCTTTTTCGTCGCGTGCAACATCGTAACTCACAAGCATCATCATTTTTCAAGATTCCTCCTATTTCCAGATATAAACAGGATAGCCGTCAATGTCGCCTCGCAAATGCCTTGCCAAAAGCCGGGCTTGAGTCTGAATCAGAATCGCAAGATGCATTTTCTTTTCCACATACGGATGATTCAGAACGGCTTCCTTCTTTTTCTGGTAGGCACCTATCAAAGTTTTTCGGGCTTTTTCGTTCATAATTACGGCACCGCTTGCGGTTTCTTCGAATTGTGAAGCTGTGATTTCATTGCGATTAATCAGCGAAAGAACAAGCCTGTCAGCAAAAAACGCCCTGAATTCCTCCATTAAGTCGAGTGCAAGGCTGAGCCGTCCGGGGCGGTCTCGGTGCATGAAACCAACTGCGGGGTCTAGCCCGACGACTTCGCACGCGCTTATCATGTCGTGGTACAAAAGCGTGTAGACATAAGATAGCATCGCGTTCACATTGTCCAAAGGCGGACGGCGGTTTCGTCCCTTGAACTGAAATCCGTCTTTCTGAGATGTGATAAGCTCGTCGAAAACCGAAAAATACGTTTCGGCAGAATCGCCTTCAATTCCCCTCAATTTGTCCAAGTCCGTTTCCCGCTCGACTTTATCAAGGTTTCGGCTCAGGATGCTGATTGCAGATTGAATTCTTTCGGCATCGACTTTTTCTTTGTGGTCGCGGATTGCTCTCTGCAAAACAGTCTTCTGGTTCGCGATTTTCCCGGTGATGAAATATTTTGCGACTTGAGCCGATTTTTCCTTGTCATCAGAAATCCTATACTGCGCCTTTCGGAGAAGGACATTCCCCGCGACAGGACCTTGAACTCGCGCAAGAAACTCTCCAGTTTCCGAAAGAAAGCTGATTGTAATGTTGTGTTCAGGAGCCGCGCCAAGCAGGAACGGGCTTACATAAATATTCCCGAAGCAAACGATACTGTCGATGTTTATCATCGGAATCGAAGCTACCGTTTTATCATCAACTTTGACTTCAATCGCATCGCCTTTTTTATGAAGATACGTTTTCTGAGTTGTCACATAAAGCGTATTCAAATATCTTTGCATTTACACCTCATCGCTTTCTGTTATTTCCGACTGTATCCGCCGTTTCAGATAAATGCTCACGGATTTGTTTCTTCCTGCTGTTTCAGGAAAACATTCGTCGATGAACGAACACGACTCGCACTTTTTTCTGTATTCGGCAAGCGGAGTTTTTCCGCTCTCGACAAGATTGTGGAACTTCTCCGCAAGTTCGATTGTCTCTTGCCGCAATTCGTCGGTAATCGGAACGAAAATTCGTTTTCTGGTTTTGAAATAATACAAAGCACCTTCGTGGATTTTGCATCCAAGCATTTCTTCAAGGCAGAGAACCTGCGCGCAAAGCTGAACCTCGTCGCACGAATCCTCTTTCGGCTCGCCGTGCTTGTATTCGACAGGAACAATCGCTCCGTCAGAATAGAACTCCACCGCGTCAGTCTGTCCCGTGATGCCGAGCAAACTGGACGCAATTTTCAAATCACGCTCAGTCCGCACGACACGCCGCGACTCCCCTATTCCGCTATGAACTTTTTCATGCTGAACACGGCCGGAAGCGGTGAAGTAGTTTTCCTGCCAGAGCTGTTCGATATGTATTAGCGCACACTGCCGCGGACAGAACTTTATGTGTTGCAGTCCGCTAAGCAAAAGATAATCAGACTCTTCGTACATCAGACCGTCACAATTTTTTTGACTTCGCTAAGAGGATTTCCGTCGAGCGTAATTGTGTAATCAGAGAAATCACGGGCAGGCGTATTTCCTGTATGTTCGCATTTTACGCGATTGAACAACTCGTCAGCAGGCTTTGAGCCGAGCGCAGTTTGATGTTCAAAAATCACAAGCCGTCTTGTCGTCATAAGTCCGCGAGCGGCAGATCGGTCATATTCAAACATCTGCACAAGAGCTTCCCAAAGCAAATCCAAATCTTCAGTGGAAAAACCTGTGCTTGAAGCGAAATGCGGAGAAACAAAACCGTAAGCCTTGTACAATCCGTACGGAACTGTATATTTGCGCCCCATTGTTCTTTCTTTGTCGATGTCTTCTTCTTTTGTTACTGCCATTCGTGTAATGCTGTGTTCAAAGGAAACTACAGGTTCAACAGAGCGTGCAAATGTAAGCTGAACAGGACCTCTTACTTGTCCTGCATTTGCTCCTGTCGAAAGAACTGCTCCAAATGTGCGTATGTCATAAAACTTCCTGCACATTCCCACCCGACCTTTTTCAACATTTTCCCCTTTCGCAGGATTTTTTGCAGTGATTGCATTGCCTTTCGAATCGGTGATGTTGTTTTCAGCAAATACATCATCGATTTCCTTGTTAAGCACAGCTTTTTCTTTGACAAAAATGTCATAGCCAGCTTCTGCGCCTTTTGAAATCTGCACATAATTGCGGATTTTTCGCTTCAAGCACACGTCTGTGACGATTCCGTTTCCAGTTTCCGCGTCAATGCGTGGAAGATTTCCTGCGTCCGGGTCGCCGTTCGGGTTTCCGTCTTTTACATCGAAATACAACACAAAGTCGTAGCGTTTTTCAAGTTTTGCCATATTATTTTTCTCCTTCTGAGTTTTCAGATTTTGTAAAGAAGCTCTGCTTCTCGTGATAATAGCCGATTGCAAAATATGACTGCTCGTTCAAATCCAAATGTGCCGGAAATGAATCAATTGCGTTCATAATCTCGCCGATTTCTTTATCGCGATTTGTATGAAGCCCACGGTTTTTAGCATATAGCTTGCTCATGTGGTTGCGATTCAAGCGCATCAGCTGAGTGAAAACCGTTACAGGATTTGTAGAAGCTGCTCCATAGAATCTGTCCGTAATGGTTGAGTTCAATTCGGTGTCAGCACTATCCTTCTGCACCTTTTCAAAAACTGCAAACAAACGCCCCAAAAGATAGCCTTTGTTTGTATTTGTTCTGTCTAATGCCACAGAAACCTCCTTTATATTTTTCTGTCGATTTAATCGATTTATATACGCTTTCAAAATTGCCGCTCGTTCGCGCGTTACACTCTGTTCAGCTCTGATTCTGCGAATACATTGCTGCTGCAAGGTCTCTGGATACGGCAAGCCCTTCAGAATGGACTGCATAACCGAACCGATGAGATTCGGTGCAATATTTTCCATTTTATGTTCTAATGCCGTCGAAGAAAGAATCTGATAGAGATTGAGATATTCGGCTTCATATGGTGCACGAACAATCTCAAAATCCTTAAAATGTTGCTCTATTCTATTTGCAAATGTTTTTACTTTACCAGTTTCCCAGAAGCGCACGGAAATGCGTGCTATGTTTGGAGAAAAACAAAGAACATAAAAGTTTGAATCTGCCCCAATTTTTTCATATTTGCCAGTTTGAACAGCTGCGAAAAGATTTTTCACTTCTCGTACATTTCTGTCGGGGTCATCAAAATTTTTTGCAAAGAATGCAGAAAATGACGATTCAAAAGACTCGGCTTCTTTCTTTTCTGCCCAAAAAACAATTGTGTCTTCTCCAAGTCTAAAACTATTCTCTTTGGATTTAATTAGATAATTCAAAGCCTTTGTATATGCAATCTCCGCTTTTACAGAAACAGGTGCATTATACGATTGTTCTTTTCCGTAAGAATCATATCCGCTGTTTTTCTGAAAACCGACAAGTTTTGCGTTGCTTTTTGCTCCAATTATTGGAGTTGCAGTATGAAGCCTCGATATAACGGCATTCTCCCCTGTAATAAGACAAATTCCCTTTACAATTTCATTTGTTTCATCAGAGTCATCATCAGAAGTTGTGGAATTTGTTATCTGTCGTTGATAGTCTTTTACAGCATCACGGCATACAATTGGTTCATCATCTCCCAATAATATGAAAGTCAAATTACAACCGGCAATTTTTACACAGTCATTCCAGTTTTCATGTTGCTTAATAGTCGAATAATTTTCGTTCTGATACTTTTGATAAAATTTTACTATGGCTGCAACACCTTCGTCTTTACGCACCGTCTCGGGTAAGGAATTTATGCTTGCTATAAATGTATTGTTTTGCTTCTGAGCATCTTCTATTGCTTTTTTCTTTTCTGATTCTTTTGAAACTTTCTTTGGTTCATTTAAAACATAACCATAATGATCCCAAAGCAAAAAAGTTGTTTCAGATGCTTTACGTCCAGGTCGCTCTTTCGATTTTGGAACAGTATAAGGTTTTCCACGTGATTTTCCATTTGCATCTTCCCTCATATCTATTAAATCAAAAAAAGTTCCATCAGATTTTATTTTAATAAGGAATTTAAATTCCTTTACTTCAAAACCGTCTTCTGGGAGTTCGTCGCCTTTTCTTTGGGCGTAATCGTACAAAGCCTGCAGAATCATCGATAGACCTCCTCGCTGTTCCAATCGGGAACATTTATCACACCGTTTTCAATTCTTGCTCTGAAGAAAGCAGGGCGAATGTCGTCAGGACCAATTTTTTCAGGATTCTTCACACCAGAATAATCCATATCGTAAAGCATAAAGCCCAAATCTCGTGTTTCAGGAATTGGCGTTGCAGGTTCTTTTTCTGTGTCCACAAGTTTGAAAAAACAGCTGAATTCTCGGCAACCCAAATACGGCTGAAAGACACACTGACCTTTCTTTGCGCGACGCTCGAACATCGCATTGTACTTTTCAGGATTTTCATTTGAGTGCTCTTTTTCATCAGCAGAATCAAACAAATCCAATTCTTGGGATTTTGTCTGAGCATTATTTTTTCGTTTTGCAGGAGGAATAAAGCATAAATCTGCATGAATACGGTAACGAACATCTTTCAGGAAAAGCCCTGCACGTTGCTGACGATATTTTGGACTACCTTTCGAATCTAGCTCATCAATGCAAAAACCATCAGATTTGTCACTTGCAACAGCACCGACTTCATTGCGGCGAAGGTTTATCCACTTTATTGGATTCAAAACCTCAATTTTTTTTATCTTCCATTCAAATGCTGGTTTCCAAAAAATCGCTTCAAAAATCGCGCGAGCTGCAGAAGGTGTCATAACATCATAGCTTACGCGTTCAACTTTCATTTCGGGGCGAGTAAAACAAGCGTAATCGCCCCAAACTTCTAGGCAAAATTTTTTGTCAAAAAATTCACTCATAAATTTTCCAATACCTCCTTTTCACCCTACACTTATTAGCGTACACCCACTTTGATGAGCCGTCAACTTTTATTTTAAAATTACAAAGAATTAATAATGTTAATAACATTATTAATGAGCAATAAAAAAGGAAAATAAGCACAACTTAAAAAAAAGAAGGCTCATTTTCCTATTTAAAAATAACAAAGTTTCAATTCACGCAACTGCGACGGGAAAGAATAGCATGAACGACAATTAGTTTTCTACATTATTCAGAAAATATAGACCGAAAACGATTGAACAGAATCAGCAACAAGTCCAAGCCCGTTCTGATAAAGATTCTCATCTTCAAGAGATTGCATGAAAATATTTTTTCCCTCCTCAAAAACTTTTTTCACACGACCTTCTTTTTCAAGTTCGTTGATTTCGTTCAATGGCAGATTTACAGAATATCGGGTCAACTTTCTGAAAAGACTTTTATCAAATTCGCCGGCTGACAGTGCTGTCAGTAAATTGATGTTGTCTTTTCCTGTTCTTTCTGAACAATAGCGGACATATATTGTTCCCTGATAAGCATTGTCAATCAAATGATAATTGTCGGACAATGTTCTGAACTGTAGGCAACCGTCACGGTTTTTGCGAAAATTCGCTTTGTATGCTTGCATAAGAGTTTCAAAATCGCATTTGTCAAAATCGTTCAAGGATTTATAGTACTTTGTAAAATACTCTTTATATAATTCGGGAGTGAGTTGCAATTCATAATTGTGCAAATCCAACAGCTCCTTTGTAACAACAGCTCCTTTTTTGAGCAAACCTCTAGGAACATCTGACGGCGGATTAAACAAATAAACTGTTCCACATTCCATTTTGCCCTCACGGTTACATCTTCCAGCAGACTGCGCCACGGAATCCAATCCAGCAATAGCTCTAAACACCACTGGAAAATCTATATCCACACCGCATTCCACAAGCTGAGTGCTTATGACACGGCAAGTTTTTCCGCTTCTCAACCTGTCTTTGATTTCTGCAATTACATCGCTTCTCTCTTCTGCGCACATCAATGCAGAAAGATGTATCGTTCCCTCTGGCATAAGAGCGTGCAGTTCTCGGCAGTCTTTTCTTGTCTGCACAATACAAAGCACATTTTCAAATTCACAAAGTTTGTCAGCAACTTCTTGCCAATCCGTCATTTTCTCTTTTGCATAATCAGTATTGATTTCAACTCGCTTTAATTGTTCAGCTAATTCCGCAGGATTATCGATAATAGGTGTTATCGAATTTTCTGGTATACCATCAAATTTTTCCCGGTCAGAACCTATCTCACCTTCAAGTGCCGGCTGTGTTGCTGTACAAAGAACAACAGTTACACCGAAGCATTTTACAAGCCCTTGCAAAACAGAAAGAATCGATTTCAGATACTCCGGCGGAAGCATTTGAGCTTCATCAAGAATGATTACGGAATCCACAAGGTTATGCAATTTTCTGCAAGATGAACTATGAGCATTGAAAAGCGACTCAAAAAGCTGAACGTTTGTCGTTACGATTATTGGAGCGTCCCAATTTTCTGTGGCAAGTTTTTGCTTTTTCAAGATTTCATCTTTGTCGCTTTCGCTAAAATCAAAGTTGCAGTGGTGCTCAAGCACATTTTTTTCTCCGAAAAGGCATTTTCCTTTATTTTTGAACTCTTCAATTAGGGAATCGTCGTCAGTTCCGTATTTGTACACTTTTGCAGTCTGCTCAATAATGCTCGTGTACGGAATTGCCATAATAATCCGCTTTTTGTTGTTCTTAATCGCGTGTTCAAGTGCGAAAGCCATAGAAGAAAGCGTTTTTCCGCCACCAGTCGGGACATTCAGCGAATAAAAGCCGGGTGCAAGTTTCGCTTTTTCACGGCAGGATTTCAAAATTGAAGAACGGATATCGTTTATTTTTGACGGCGGTGCATTCGCAGTTTTTTCTGCCATGTAACTATCGAAACGCCTTTTCAATTCATTCAAATCACTGAAATTGCCGCGGAGTTCATATTGTTCCGGCTGCATGAATTTTTCGGTATCAAGAAAATCAGCGTCAACAAGGCAAGAATAAAGCATACGAATCCACAAATGGAAATGCTCCAATAAATCTGGAGAAAGCGTATTTTTACCGAACGGCATTGTTTTCGGAAAGAATGATTCAGCCTTTTCTTTCAATTCTGAATCAGAAAGCAATTTTTCCAAGTACTGAGCATCTGCTTTTCCCAAAATAGATTTCAAACTGTTTCCGCTGCCTTCATTCCAATCTGGAAGACCTGCATGATGACCTGCAATCAAATACGGAATTACTTTTGCAATTGGGTCTTGAGGATTCAATTTTGAAAAAGCATATTGTGCTCCAGCCTCGCTGTGATTTATCGATGACGATTTTTCACCACGGATATACTTTTGCCAGTCCGAATCTGCTTTTCCCAAGTCGTGCAAAAGACCTGCATAAAAAGCCCAATCTGCGTTGTTGAATGTTTTCGCAAACTCAGAAGCCAGTTCAGAAACATTTTTTAGATGTTCGTCCAAAGTTTGTATTTCATTTTCGTCTTTATGTGCAACCATTTCCATCCTATTCCACCTCGAATTTAGCGCAATATCCTTTTTAGATTCAATTTATTTCTGCACTCTGTAGATGAGATTCCTGACGACGGAGAAAGGAAGAAGTTTTGCGGCGAGCACAGAGAGTTTCACGAAAAAGCCTGGGACTGCAAGCGTGCTGCCTTTCATCATCTTTCTGTAGCCGTAAAGGGCGATTTCTTTTTGGTTGGCGAAGATGAAGTTCGAGAATATTTTCGATTCTCCTGCTTCTGCCCTGCTCCAGAAATCCGTTTCGACAGGACCTGGGCAAAGTGCGGTCACTGTCACTTTCGAAGAAGTTTTCTTCAGTTCCACGGAAATTGCTTCCGAGAATGAGCGGACGAATGCCTTCGTTGCGTAGTACACGGCCATTTTCGCGCCCGGCATGAACGATGCGACCGACGCGACGTTCAGAATTTTGCCGGAATTGCGTTCTTTCATCTGCGGAAGAAAAAGCCGGGTCAAAGTTGTAAGTGCCATGACATTAAGCTGAATCATCGACTGGATTTTTCCGAGATTGCATTCTGCGAAAAATCCCCAGTCTCCGAATCCCGCGTTGTTCACGAGAATGTCAATCCTGATTTTGTTCTCTTTTGTGAACTCAAAGATTTCCTCTGCGGAGGACGGCTGCGACAAATCCTTCTGAATCACGGTCACGTTCGTCCTGCATTCCGATTCGATTTCTTCCTTTAATTTCGTGAGTTTCTCAAGGTTCCTTGCGACGACGACGAGATTGTATCCGTCCTTCGCAAGCAGCCATGAAAGCTCCATTCCGATTCCGCCCGATGTGCCCGTAACAAGCGCGGTCTTTTGTTGTCCGTCCATTTTTGTCTCCGTTTTGTTTTTTTTAAGCGTCCTTCGACAATTGACATGATATCATAGAAAATACAGTTTTCTCCCTCTGTTGAAACTACAGAGCTGCTTGTTATAAAATTGCTTCTTCCGGCAGTGCATTTTGTGATTGCCGGAAGATTCCATATTCAACATGTTCAAAAGGAAACAAAAAATGAACAAGGTAGCTTCATTCATAAAAAAGGAGCCGATGCTTCTCGTTTCGGTTCTGGTGGCGGCCGCATCGCTTTTCATAACCCCGCCGTCGAAAGAGCTTCTCTCCGCAATCGACTGGAGGACTCTCGCGACTCTCTTCATGCTTCTTTCGGTTCTCGAAGGATTCAAGACTCAGAACATTTTCGCTCCGCTAATCCGCCTCACCTCAAAAATCACGTCGCTCAGGCGGCTCACAGTCTTCTTTTTTTTTCGGTGTTTTTCTCGTCGATGTTCGTCACAAATGACGTGTCGCTGATTATTTTCGTTCCACTCACAATCCTGATGCTTCAAAAAGGCGGAAAGGAAAAATACATAATCCCGGTCCTTACATTCGAAAACATTGCGGCAATCCGCGGAAGCCTTCTTATGCCGTTCGGAAGCCCGCAGAACCTTTACCTTTTTTCAAAAAGCGGAATCCCAGTCCAAGATTTTCTTCTGATGATGCTTCCTCTGTGGCTCGGAAGCGCGGCAATCATGTACTTGTTCATCCTGTTCCTCTACAGGAAAGACCTCGGCGAAAAACTTGAATTCACGGAAAAAGTAGAAGAGAACAATGGCGACAGGAAAAAGCAGGTCGTTTACATAACGCTTTTCGCCGCCGTAATCTTCATGATTGTCACCAGAAGCAGGTTCTGGCCGTTCTTCACAGCAGGAGTTTTCGTCGCGCTTTTGATTTTCGACCGGAAGATACTTTTGAAGACTGATTATGTCCTTCTCCTCACCTTCTTCTGCTTTTTCGTTTTCAGCTCGTCAATCTGCAGGAATCCAAAAATCTCGCAGTTTCTTTCCGAATCCGTCGCGGGCAACGAATACTGGTGGAGCATTCTTTTGAGCCAGGTGATTTCGAACGTCCCTGCAAGCATCGTCCTCTGGCCGTTCAGCACGAACCTGAAGGCACTGCTCTACGGGCTCGACAGTGCGGGGCTCTGCTCTATAATCGGAAGCCTCGCAAGCGTCATAAACTTGCGGATATACTCAAGGGCATATCCTGGAAAGACGCTCTCGTTCATCAAGGGCTTCCAGATTATCAGCATCATCTTCTTCGCAATCGTCGTGCTTCCGCAGCTGCTGCTTTTGAAGTTGTAGCTATAGGAAATCGAAACAGTCGTATAAAAACGTTCGTTGAATTGAAGTTAACAATTTATTAAAATATCGTTATATGACACGCTTAGTAACAGATTATCTTGATAAATCAGCAGAGAACTTTCCAAACAAAATCGCTTTCGCAGATGAAAGACGTGAGATTACGTTCTCTGAGCTTTACACAGAAAGCCGAAAAATCGCACAGACACTGATAGACCGCAATGTTTTTAAGTCTCCTGTGGTCGTTTACCTCGAAAAATCAGTCGAAGTCATCTCGTGCTTTATGGGTGCCGCTTATTCCGGAAACTTTTACACGCCGATTGACGTTACCATGCCGGAAAGCCGCGTCTCAAAAATCATGGCGACACTCTCGCCTGCACTGATTGTTACAGACTGCGCACATTTGGAGGCGGCAAAAGCATTTGCAGGAAGTACGGAGATTCTTCTGTACGAGGACATTCAGAAAGGCACGAGCGACGACAAGGCGATTGTAAGGACGCTTGACCACGTAATCGACACAGATGTTCTTTACGTGCTTTTTACTTCTGGTTCGACAGGAACTCCAAAGGGCGTAATCATCAATCAGAAAGCCGTAATTGATTATGCAGAATGGGTTACGAATACTTTCGATTTTTCGAGTGAGACTGTATTCGGTGAACAGGCTCCGTTCTATTTTGACAATTCAATTTTGGATATTTACCAAACACTCAAAAACGGTGCGACTTGTTACATAATTCCGCAGAAATTCTTTATGCTGCCGAAAAATCTTTTCGGATTCCTCATCGAAAAGAAAGTGAACACGATTTTCTGGGTTCCGTCGGCACTGTGCATTATGGCAAATCTCAAAGCTGTTGACAAATTCATCGTTCCGACGTTGCAGAAGATTCTTTTCTGCGGAGAAGTCATGCCGAACAAACAGCTCAACGTGTGGCGAAAAAGCTATCCGAATGCGCTTTATGCGAATCTTTACGGTCCGACCGAAATCACAGACGTTTGCGCATACTACATTGTTGACCGGGAATTTGCCGATGATGAAAGCCTTCCGATTGGATTCGCCTGCAAGAACACGGACATTCTTGTTCTTGATGACGATAACAAACTTGTTCCTCCAACGACTGCAAACGTCAAGGGCGAGCTTTGCGTACGCGGAACTTGCAATTCACTCGGCTATTACAACAATCCAGAAAAAACAAAAGCTGCATTCGTGCAGAATCCGCTCAACACCGTTTACAACGAAATCATCTACCGCACGGGGGATGTGGTTCACTACAACGAGCGTGGCGAAATCATGTACGATTGCCGAAAAGACTTTCAGATTAAGCACATGGGGCACCGCATCGAGCTTGGCGAGATTGAGACTGCAATCAGTGCCGTCGAGGGCGTGGAGCAGAACTGCTGCCTTTACGACACGGAAAAAAGCAAAATTGTCATGTTCTATACAGGCTCAATCGAACCTCAGACTGTCGTGGACGCAATCAAAAACGCTGTTCCCGACTATATGCTTCCGAACAAAAAAGTAAAACTCGACAAAATGCCGATTAACCTGAACGGAAAAATCGATCGCGTTGAATTAAAGAAAATGCTGTAAGCAACAGGAGTATAAAATGGACGAATTATTGGAAATTTTAAAGGAAACAAATTCGGAAGTTGATTTTGCAACGGAAAAATCGCTGATTGACAACGGCGTATTGGATTCTTTCGATGTAGTCCAGCTTGTCATGAAGCTGAACGAAGAATTTGACATCGAAATCGGAGCGGAAGAAATTACACCAGAAAACTTCAACTCCGCTGAAGCAATGTGGGCAATGGTTCAGAGATTGCAGTAAATCCGACTTTGAACAACAACATCGCTGCATGGATGCGGCGGACAAACAAGACAGAACATTTTTTTGCCTTTCGTGAACAAAATGTTCTGTCTAGGTATTAAAATACAGTATGCATTTTTAATATTGCGCGTACATAAATCCAGTGTCGCCCGCACTAAAACTCAGACTAAGGATTATCAAAATGAGCGGAACATAATACGCAATCCAACGAACAGCAATATTCTTCTTCTGAATCTCACCGTACACATCAATTTTGTTTTCTTTGAGCAAACTCACCACAAAAATAATCAGCGAGCCGAGTGTAATCAAAACTATATGACTCTGGAAATCCGAGATATTTCCCAAAATCTGATTCATATAATCTTTTGAAGCGAGCATGAGCGGATTTCCAAAATGCGTGAACGTATTTTTAAGATATGCAAACGCCTTCGGCACGTCAACGATTTTGTCAAAATACCAGCCGATATTCACGATTATGAAGGTGCGTACAATCTGGAACACATGCCATCCCCTGCTCTTTGCGTTCACATGAAGTTTTTCATTCACTTTCTCAAAAACAGGCTTCAAAATGTCGCTCAGAGCAATCACGAGTCCGTTGTACAAGCCCCAAACAAAAAAGTGAAGCTCAGGTCCGTGCCACAAACCAACGAGCATGAACACAAGGATATTGGCGATACATGCCGGCAAAGTGCGACCAAAATGCTTTCCGAGATGATTCGTGCACCATTTGCTCAAATTCTGCATGGCTTTCGTTAACGCAAAAGGATAAAAAATGTAGTCACGCATCCAACCGCCGAGAGTGATATGCCATCTCTGCCAGAAATTCGCTATGCTAATAGAAAAATAAGGTTGCTTGAAATTTTGAGGAAGTTTGATTCCGAAAAGCTCAGCGATTCCCAAAACCAAGTCCGTACCACCAGAAAAATCCGCATACTGATAAATTGCGTACATTAGGATTCCCATAACGAGCACGCAGCCGGGATAATTCGTGTACACTCCGTCAAAAATCGTGCTCACATGCTTTACGAGAAGGTCTGCCACGAGATACTTTTTGAGCGAGCCGTACAGAATCAGCATGAATCCGTGCTTGATGTTCTCAAAATCAAACCTGCGTTCCTCGCGAAGCTGAATTCCGCTCTGATTATAGCGCACAATCGGTCCCAAAATGAGCTGCGGAAAAAAAGATACGAACACAAAATATTTTAAGAAATTTGTCTCCCGCGTGTATTTTGCGTTGTAAATATCCATAAAATAGCCGATTGTCGAAAGCGTATAATATGAGATTCCGAGAGGAAGCAGAAGCGTTTTTGAGCCGACAAGAATCCGCCAGTATTTTAGGTAAATCAAAATTCCCACGTTCAGCAAAAGCATTCCAAGAAGGACAAGTCGTTTTTTGGTCAAAGTCCTCGCCTTCTCCGTCTTAAAATCATCTTTTGAAAGATCTGATTTTTTTGCCTTAAGAGCCGCGTTCATATCAGAAACGATTTTTGCACCAAAGAACGTAATCAAAGAACTTGCAAGAATAAAAGCAAGATTCCCGATTCCACTTACCGCATAAAAAACTGTGTTTGCCGCAAGCAGAACAATCCACTGAAAGCGTTTCGGGGCAACATAATATACGAAAAGCGAAACTAAAAGAAAAATCGCAAAAGTAAATGAATAAAAACTCATAAAAAGCTCCTAAAACGCGGCAAAATTTTCGATGCAGTCGTTCTGCTTTACGCCGTCAATGTAGCTTACCACGCGGATTTTTCCAGATTTTCCGCTTGGAAGAACGAACGTCGAATCATTTGATTTTT
Organism: Treponema sp.; assembly: GCA_017525605.1. Lineage (GTDB taxonomy): Bacteria > Spirochaetota > Spirochaetia > Treponematales > Treponemataceae > Treponema_D. The sequence continues at coordinate 14,278 of JAFXSM010000035.1, forward strand.
CCGCAATTGTGATTTCCTCGTTTCCGCACAGCGCATAAACGTCGTAAGTGATTCTTGAAGAATCTACATGATTTTTTACAGGCTCAATCAAAAGCGTTTTTTTGTCGTCAGAATAGTGGTAAATCAAGCCGTAAATCGTATCGTTTTGAGCAGAAACCTTTTCGGCATAGCTGTCATAAAACATATCGCTCGCCGAAACCTTTCCTGTGAAAAAATCGCAGAAAATCTGGCTGAAACGAGCGACACCATCCTGATTAAAATGGTTATCATCGCTGTAATGATGGTCTGCAAAAGCGAAATCAGGCTTACAAAGGTTGAAGTCATAATACTCATATCCCAAGCCTGAAAGAAAATCCTTCACCGCGAAATAAAAATCATCGTAATTGCCTTTTTCATGCAGGTAAAAATCACTTCCTGGCATCGAGTAAAACACGAGTTCCACATTATTCTCTTTGCACAAATCGCAAATGCGTTCTATGTATGATTTCCAATATTCAGAAACAGGCTTGAACTCTGGCTCAGAGCTATTGTTCGAAAATGTTCCGTCTGCAATTACATCGTAATTTAGGACGCAGCCTTTTCCTGCATAACCTGCATCGCTTTCTGAATATTTGTACTCGAAATAATATCCGTTCAAAAGGCTCTTGCATTTGTTCAAGAACTTTTTCGGATTGAGCGTCAGTCGTTTATCTTTGCCGATTGGCAAAAATGCATTCAGAAGATTAGTTGGGCTTGAATTTTCAAGGATAAACTGTGTTTTTACAGCAGAATCTCTTAAAAATTCGGAGACGATAAAATCCGCCGTTCCCATTTTCTTCGGATTTTCTCCGTCACGGCACACTATCGCAAAATCGCACTCAAGGTAGATTTTCGACGGCTTGTAAGATTTGAGTGCCTGCTGAATAATCGCATAAGTTCCGTTGATTCCCTGACTCGGCGTTCCTGTGCTGAAAGTGTTTTTACCAAATGCCTTGTCTGAAATATGAGCATCGATTCCGTGCGAGACATGGCTCGCGCCGCAAAAAAGAATGTCGATATTGTCCTGCGAATAAAACTCATGCGTCAACACGCGGGAATACGAGTTCACATCGTCTTTGAGCATAAAGGCGACAGGAACTGTAAGAAGAAAGAAAACCACCGTAAAAACAATGATTTTAAGAAGGAGAAAAAGATTTTTCATACTATTACAGTTTCCTCTGGTTTGATTACTCCGAAATTTCTGCTCTTAAAGCAGCTACCAAAGCGTCATTATCACTCGGTGAAATAACTGCAAGTCGCATGAATTTCTCTCCACAACCGTATTTTCCAGTAAGATTTTTTACAAGCAGATTGTGTTCCTGCAAGAGATTTTCTGTAATCTCTGTCACGCTTTTCTTTCCTGTGTACTTGCACATTATGTAGTTCGCCTGGCTCGGATAAACTGTTATTCCGCTTATTTTTTCGAGTTCTGATGCAAATCGATTTCTTTCGTCGGCAATTTTGTCGCATGAGGCTTTATAAGAGGATTTGTATTTGTCGTAAATCTGCAAGAAATACTCCGCGAACGAGTTTATATTCCAGATTGAGTTGTTTTTCTGAACTTCCTGAATAATATCTTTTTTGGAAGAAACAAGCACGCCCAGCCTGAGACCTGGAACTCCATAGCTTTTGCTGATTGATTTTATGACGACGAGGTTCGGGTATTTATTCAGGATTTCCTCGTCAATCAATGTATAACGAATGTCGGATTCCGCAAAATCAATGAACGACTCATCGAAAATCAGCTGAACATTTCTTGATTTCAGTTCGTCAAGCAGGCGGAACACGTCTTCTTTTTTGAGAAAATGCCCAGTCGGATTGTCAGGATTGATTAGAAGCACGTTCGTGGCTTTGCTTTCATCTACAGTTTTTAGAATATCCTCAACGGAATACTCGAAAGTTTCTTTGTTTACAGGAATTTCGACAGTCTCAGAATTGCAGAATCGCGCGGGATATTCGTTGAATGTAGGATACGGTATGGCAGTTTTGCCAGTGACCATTGAGCCGAACGACTTTATCAGCTCAGCAGCACCGTTTCCAACAACAATATGCTCTGGCAGAATGTTGAAAATTTTGCCGGCAAGAAGATTCTGCTGTCTCGCTCCGCTTGGGTATGCAGTCAGCAGAGTCTGGAAGTTTGATTTCAGTTCGTCAACGAGTTTCTGCGGCGGAAAGAACGGATTCACAAGGTAGCAGAAATCTTTTATCTGCGGGAATCGCCAGTAACCGCCGTAGTTGTTTTCCATAAGGCGGAGCTTTTCCTGAACTGGTGCGAAACGGGTCTCCGCAATGGCGAGGTCTGCAGGGTCGTCAATCTCGTACCACTGGTCGCCGCGCACGACCATTCCTTTCAATGTTTTTGAGTCCAGCATTGTAAGGACTTTCAGCACTGTTTCATAATACTCGTTCTTTCCGAACGATTTCTGGTAAGCCTCAAGGAACGGAATATAAAAACGCTGTGAGAATTCTTTTGAGAGCTTGTAAATGTTCACTGTCTTGTAATAATCACCAATGTCGTTCCAATTGAAGTGAGCCTTGTCTAGCATTCCCACAATGAACCGCTCTTTATCAAGAAGCGTGCAAGTTCCGTCCATCCACGGCTCGAAATGAGAGACCATCGCAATGTTTCTGTCAGAACTGTGAACCAAGTCCGAAAAAATCTTTGAATCAAATATGATGTCGCTTTCGAGAAGAATTGTGTCGTCACTGGAAAGCACATCTTTCGCAAGATAAAGCGAATAGATGTTGTTTGTTTTGTCGTAGACTGGATTTTCGATATATTCGATTTTCATCCCGTTCAAGTTCTTTTCGTTGAATTTTGATGAAATGAATTTTTTAAGAATTTCGCTTCGATAACCAGTTACAAGAGTGAATTTTTTGATACCTGCATCCACAAGTGCCTCAATCGCGTACTCAATCAAAGCCTTGCCGTTTACTTGAACCATACATTTTGTTCCGTTCTGCGTATATCGTCCGAGCCGCTTTCCCATTCCCGCGGCCAGCATAAGTGCCTGCATATAATTAACCTCTTTTTTGCTTGTCTATTAAATAGTCCACAATTAACTTTGCGCTTTCGTCTCGGTGTTGCCAGCATTCTGAGCGTACTGCATCTCTTTCAGCACGCATATTTTGACTCTCAATTGCCTGATTTATAATCTGATTCAAATTGCAAAAATCTTCCTGTTTTAGCTGAATGCCAATTTTCGGCAGGACTCTGAACGACCACATTGGCTCGTCAAGCCAGTCCGCATCGTAAGGGAGCGTGTCGAAATCCGTATCCGCATAAATAAGCGGCTTATCGAAAACAAGCGAATAGTCAAAAATGATTCCAGAAAAATCAGTAATCAGAATGTCAGATTTTTTTAGGACAGAAAAATTATCGTTGTCGAAATTCCATTCAATCTGAGGGAATTTTTCCTGAAGCGGTTTCAAAACATCCTGCTCGCTTACAACTGTCTGTGGATGCGGACGAACAATAATCTCGAAACCTGTTTTTACCAGTTCAGAAAGGAATTTTTCTCCGTATCGGCTCAAGATGCCGCTTTTTCCCCAAGACGGAGCGACCAAAACTACTTTCTTGTCTCCTGTTTTTTCCGAGGAAGGATTAGCGTTTTCGTTCTTGAGTCTCGCGCTCATAGCGTCAAGATTTGGAGAGCCTACACAAACAAGTTCCTTTTTTAAAATCGCAGGGCGTAAAGATTCAATTTTACGAATCAAGTCCACCTGATTTTGTCCGGTCGTCAGAACCGAATCGTAATAATCAAGACCAAACATTCTGTAGCCAGACAAATCGTCAACGGTGTGAGGAACGTGAACATAATGTTTTATCATTTTGCTGCGCTTCCACTGAAGAACGTCAAGTCCAGGCGTGGTTGCAACACAAATATCCGCGCTCGCAAAATTGAGCTTCATGTACGGACGATTTCTTTCACCAATAAATTCGGCTTTTACATGTTCATATTTTTCGCTCAAAGCCGGGTCGTCACTCGATGCTGTCCAATAAACCAAATCCACGCCTCGTTTTTCGAACTCATCGCAGATAGGCTTAAAAATGTTCCAATATCGCTTATGATCAGAAAAAATCAAGAACGGAATCCTCGTTGAGTTTGCGGTATCAGCTTTTCCACCCGAAAGCCTTACCTTCAACTTTATGAACAATGCTCTGAACGCGAAAATCAATGTAGCCGCAACTCCGACGACTACAGAAAAAAGCATACTTCCCGTACCGGGATCAATATACAATGGATAATAAGCAAACACTATAATCTCCGTTTTATGAAAGAAAAATACTATACGAAAAAACGCAATTTATCAATTTATCGACTTTTTCAAAAAAACGAAAACCCTAGTCCAAAAAATAAAAAAAATCGTTATTATATAATTTATGTTCTTTTATAATTTATTTATTCACCCTATCAAGCAGCTGCTTGAGATTTTTTATATTTTTTTTAGTGAATTAACATCCAATCCTGGCATTTCTGTAATCGGCTTGAGCTTTGTTGTTACGCTCGCCTGCCTTCCGCTCTATATCGTTGCTGAAAACTGGCAGGAAAAGGAGCGACTAATTCAAAAGCAGATGAAATTTCGTGCTGCACGAATAAAAAAGGCATTTAAGGGCGACGAGCAGTACATGATGATTTCCACATACTATCGGCAGAATTATTACCATCCGATGATGGCACTCCGTTCGTCTTTCGGGCTTTTGATACAGATTCCGTTTTTCATTTCTGCCTATTCATTTTTGTCGAACCTCGCGGACTTAAACGGATTTTCATTTCTCTTTATAAAAGACATGGTGTCTCCCGATGCGATGTTCAAAATCGGTTCTTTCAATATTAACGTGCTTCCGATTGCAATGACGCTGATAAATTGCGCCTCAGGAGCAGTTTACACAAAAGGACATGACAATATAAGGGAAAAAATTCAGATTTATGTGTCTGCTCTGTTTTTCCTCATTCTTCTCTATAATTCACCTGCAGGTCTCGTTATCTATTGGACGATGAACAATCTGCTTTCACTTGTCAAAAATTTGTTTTACAAACTGAAGAATCCTCTCAAGACGCTGTATTTGATTTCAGCCGTGGCAAGCATTGTCGGCATAGGTGTTGCGGTGTTCGCACTTAGGGAAACTAAAATTGAAATTCGGTTGCTGTTCGTGTTGCTCTGCCTTGCAATCATTGCCTCCCCGCTTATCGTAAAGGCGATTATTTGGTTCTGCGACAACACTTTGCAGAATATCACAGAAAATTCACGTCGTAGGGCGATTGTTTTTGTTCTTTCATCGCTTTTGATTGCGGTTCTTAGCGGTCTTACCATTCCGTCTATGCTTATCGAAAGTGAACCTCAGGAATTCTGCTTTGTGGACAGCTATGCTTCCCCATTCATCTTTTTATGGACACCTTTTTTTCAGGGGATAGGTCTTTATGTTCTCTGGCCAATATGTTTTTACGCACTTTTTGGTAATAGAATTAAAAAACTGCTCACACTTTGCGCAGTTTTTCTTGCGACTTACGCATTGATTAATACATTCGCGTTTACAGGAGACTACGGTCCACTGCAGCAGAATCTGGATTTTATGGAATCACAGTTTTTTAAAGACTCGACTCCGAACATTATTCTGAACGGATTGCTTGCGATTGCGACACTTTCTCTCAGCGTACTCATTCTAAGCAAAAAAGCTCAGCCCCTCATTCCTTATTCTGCGATTCTGTTAATTGCTCTCGGGACAGTCTCATTGCGCAATATTGCGATTATATCTTCAGCGTACTCAAAGATGACGCCTCCCCAGATGATTTCAGAAATTGAGCCTGTCTATCATCTTTCAAAGACAGGAAAAAATGTCATCATTTTTATGCAGGACAGGCTTTTCTCTCCGCTAATCGATGAGGTATTCGAAGAAAAAACTGATTTAGCTTCTCACTTCGACGGATTTACATTCTACCCGAACACAGTTTCCATGGGGCAGCTTACCATGCTCGGTACGCCTGGTATTTTTGGCGGATACAGCTATACACCGGCAGAAATGAACAAGCGCGATACCGAAACGCTGCAGAAAAAGCATAATGAAGCTCTGCTTTCATTGCCAATCAGCTTTCACGATGCAGGTTTCGATGTAACTGTTTCTGACTTGCCTTATGAGAATTTTGACAAAGAGCCTGTTACGGATATGTATAAGGATTATCCATTTGTTAATAGATTGTTGACGCAAGGCGTGTACTCAGATTATTGGTACAAACAAAACAGTATCGAAAAAACGCCTTATATAAGTGAGTGCATAAAGCACAATTTTATCATGTTCGGAATTTTCAAGACTTTTCCGCCTGTTCTGCGCCGACTTGTACACCACAAACGCTGGTGGAACACAAATGGTCGCAAAGACAATTTTTCGCAGTTCATAGACAACTACAGCTGCTTGATTTATTTCCCAAAATTATTTGATGACAAAGCGGAAAACAACACGCTTACCATGATTGATAACCTTGCAACTCACGAACCAACCCTTTTGCAATGGCCGGATTATACTCCTGTGGAGAAAGTTACACAGGTTGGTATCACAAAATGGTCAAGAAATCCGCAGTATAATACACAGGCAGGAACATTACGTTGCTATGCAGCATTCTTCGATTGGCTCAAGGAAAATAATCTGTATGATAACACTCGCATTATTATCGTGTCTGATCACGGAACTTCGATAGAAACAGGAAAATTTGATAATTCTGGAATGCCATTTCCTAAAGAATATGTGACGGCAAGTCTTATAGTCAAAGACTTTAACGACCGTACACCAAGTTACGATGGTATTCATCTGAATAAGGACATGACATTTATGACAAATGCAGACACACCAGCTCTTGCAGTAGAAGGAATTATCGAAAATGCAAAGAATCCGTTCTCAGGATTTCCTTACGCGCTTTCAGATACAGAAAAGCCTCAGTACGTAAAAATCTGTAAACCTTTGTCCGAAAGCACAAGAAACAGGCTACATACACGACTAAAAATTCCAAACGATGCATGGTGGACTGTAAAAAATGATATTTTCAAAAATGAAAATTGGGAAAAAATTTATCCATTTGGAGAATAAACTATGATGTTACTTTATATCGACCCGGGCACAGGCTCAATGCTTTTTTCCGTCTTTATCGGCGTTCTAAGCACATTTGTCTTTTTGGGGCGCAAAGTTTACATGAAGCTCAAATTCGTTCTTGCCGGCGGAAAAGCAGGAAAAATCGATTCTGCTAAAATCCCTTATATGATTTTTACCGACCACAAACGCTACTGGAACATTTTTAAGCCGATTTGTGATGAATTTGAAGCACGTGGTGTTCCGCTTGTATATTGGACAGCATCCCCAGATGACCCTGCTTTATCAGTAGATTACAAGAATGTAAAAGCAGAGTTCATCGGTGAAGGAAACAAAGCTTTTGCCCGCCTCAATATGATGAACGCAGGTATCGTGCTTTCCACCACGCCAGGACTTGACGTGTATCAATGGAAACGAAGCAAGACCGTGGATTATTATGTGCATATCCGGCATGACGTGGAAGACCCTGTTGGTTACCGCATGTTTGGCTGTGATTTTTATGATGCGATTTTGCTTTCTGGAGCTTATCAGGAATATTATATACGTTTGCTTGAAAAGAAGCGTGATGAACCCCCAAAAGAAACGGCTGTTGTCGGTTGTCCATACATGGATGTGATGAAAGAACGACTTTCAAAACTTCCTTTTGTCAAAAACGAAAAACCAGTGATTCTGCTCGCTCCAAGCTGGGGTGCGAGTGCAATTCTCAAAAAATATGGTTCTGAAATTTTGGACTCTTTGATTTCAACAGGCTACAAGATTATCGTACGTCCCCATCCTCAGTCATACACATCTGAAAAAGATATGATTGAACCGCTTATCGCAAAGTACGCAGAAAACGAAAACTTTATTTGGAACCGCGACAATGATAATTTTGAAGTCTTGCACGAAGCAGATGTGCTTATCACAGACTTTTCAGGAATCATATTTGATTACTCACTCATTTTTGACAAGCCGATTATCTACGCTGACACATCTTACGACAGTTCTCCTTACGACAGTGCTTGGCTTGACGAAGAGCTTTGGCGTTTCAAGGTTTTGCCGGACTTGGGCGTAAAACTCGAACAAAAAGATTTCGGTAATCTCAAAGTAATTATCGATAATCTTATGCAGAATGAATCTTTCCAAAAAGGAAGAGAAAAAATTCGCAATGAAGCTTGGGAGTATCAGGGCGAAGGCGCAAAACGCACCGTAGATTATTTGATTGCAAAACATGAAGAACTAAAGGAAAAATAATGACGGATAAAGAATTACTTGAAATTGCCGCTTGCGGAGAAACAAGCAGAGTTCAGTTCAAAGCATTACTCGACAATCAAGCTAGCATTGCTGCGGAAATGGTCGCCATGTCAAATTCAAAAGGCGGTCAGATTATTTTTGGTATTGCAGATAAAACTGGCGAGATTTGTGGTTTAGAATACTCACAAATTCAAGAAATCGGCAATAAACTCTCTTCTATAGCAACAGACTTGGTAAAACCTCAGATTTTCATAACTACTGAAGTTGTTTCTGTTTCTATCAAGGCAGAGACAAAACGCGTTCTCGTAGCAAGCATTGAAGAGGGAATCGCAAAACCTTATAAGGACCATCAAGGAATAATATGGATTAAACAAGGTGGTGACAAAAGAAAACTTACAGACAATAACGAGCAAATCAGACTCTTTCAGCAGAGCGGCCTTATCTATGTTGATGAGATGATTGTTCCAAACACAGCTTTTTCGGACTTGGATAAAGAAAAAGTTTGTGCATATTTATCTAAAATCGACGGTGATGAACACAATACAGAAGATGTTACCGAACAGATCTGCAAGAATCTTAATATTTTAAAATCCGACAAGCTCACTTTAGGAGGACTTTTGTTTTTCGCTAAAAAGCCTCAGCAATTTCGTCCTGCTTTCTGTGTAAAAGCGGTCGCGTTTTTTGGCAATGACATAGCAGGTACAGAATATCGCGACAGTCAGGATATCATAGGCACAGTTCCGAAGATGTTTGACGAGACAATGGATTTTTTCAAGCGAAATCTCCATCATACACAACAGGGGCAGGATTTTAACAGCACAGGCATTTTGGAGATTTCTGAAATTGCCCTGCTGGAACTTGTTCAAAACGCTCTCACCCATCGAGATTATTCTAAGAACGCACCTGTACGAGTTTTGATTTTTGACAATCGCATTGAAATAATAAGCCCTGGGTGTTTGCCAAATTCACTCACAATTGAAAATATAAAGATGGGAAATGCTGTTGTCCGCAATAATCTAGTTGTTTCTTATGCTTCAAAGCTGATGAATTACAGAGGCTTAGGTTCTGGAATTGCTAGAGCAATAAAAAATCAAAGCAATATTCAATTTGAAAACGACAAAGACGGCGAACAGTTTAAAGTCGTCATTCCGAGGAGAAGTTAACTCATGGGAACTATAATACACGCATTCGTAATTTATCCGCTCACGCAGATTATTGAGCTTGTTTTCTCGTTCGGAAACAAGATTTCTGGCAATACAGGCATCTCTATTCTTGGAGTAAGTTTTGCAGTCAGTATCTTGACGCTTCCTCTTTACATTGTGGCAGAGCACTGGCAGCAAGTTGAGAGAAATACGCAGAAGAAAATGAAGCCGTGGGTAAATCACATAAAATCTGCATTTAAAGGCGACGAGCAGTATATGATTCTCTCAACATATTACCGCTTGAACCGCTATCATCCGATTATGTCGCTCCGCTCTGCGTTCGGTCTTTTGATTCAGATTCCGTTCTTTACGGCTGCATATACTTGTCTTTCGCACATGACGGCTTTGCAGGGCGAGCATTTTCTATTCATCCGCGATATGGGAGCTCCTGACGCACTTTTTTCTATCGGCTCTTTCAATGTGAATGTGCTTCCAATTGCGATGACGCTCATCAACATGGTCTCAGGATTTTTGTACACTCGAGGGCTTTCGCTCCGCGACAAAATCCAGACTTACGGACTTGCACTTTTGTTCGTAGTAATTTTGTACAACAGTCCGGCGGGGCTTGTAATGTACTGGACAATGAACAATATCTTTTCGCTCGTAAAAAATATTTTCTATAAAATGAAGCACCCTGTAAAAGTTCTGTATTACATCGCATGTGCATTGGTTACGGTTTTCATCGCATTTTTGCTTTTCGGGCATGTGCTTTCATTCAATCGAGCGATTCTTGTAAGTTTTGTGTTTGCTCTTGTATATTTTGCACCGCTTTTTGTCCGTTTTGCAAATTACCTTATCAGCAAGCCACTCCTATCGCTTCAAGAAAACTCAAAGCTCCGTTTTGCACTTTTTGCAACTTCAGCAGTTTCGATTTTTCTCCTTGCAGGCCTTTTGATTCCAGTGCTTCTTATTGCCTCTTCCACAATGGAGTTTTCTGGCATTGACGGCTATGGAAGCCCGCTCTATTTTGTACGAAATACCTGTATGCAGGCGTTCGGTTTTTTTGTAGTTTGGCCATGCCTGATTTTCTTTTTGTACCGCGAAAAAATGCAGACTTTGCTTGCATTCGGCTTTGCACTTCTTCTAGCTTTGGGACTTGGAAATGCCTTCCTTTTTCAGGGCAATTACGGAACGCTCTCAACGCTTCTTGTCTTTACGAATGTTTCCAGCGTGGATTCAAGTCTTTCGGCAATCGCAATAAATTTGCTTGCAATGCTTGCTCTTTGTGCTGGGATTTTTGCAATTCTTGCATTCAAAAAGACTGTAATTTTGAACTATTTCTTTGCAGTTGTTGCAGCATCTTTGGTGTTTGTTTCGGCATTGCAGATTAAAACAATCCGAAATGACTATAAAGCCTACGAAAAACTTCAGGCAACAGGCGAATCAAATTCAAAAGTTTCACCGATTTTCCATCTTTCAAAGATTGGCAAAAACGTGGTGCTTTTGTATCTTGACCGAGCGCAGAACCGTTTTGTAGAGCCGATTTTTGAGGAATCCCCAGAACTTTACGACGTTTTCTCAGGATTCACGCTTTACAAAAACACAGCTTCGTTTAACGGGCACACGATGATTGGTGCAGCCCCTGTTTTTGGTGGCTACGAATACACGCCAGAAAGCATGAACAAACGAAGCTCAGAAAAACTCAAAGACAAGCAGAACGAAGCATTGACCGTACTTCCGAGAATTTTTACTGAGCAGGGAAAAGATTTTTCTGCGGTTGTGACCGACCCTGCTTGGGCAAACTACAGCTGGATTCCAGATTTGAGCATTTACAAGGATTATCCTGCAATAAAAGCATACAACACGGACAAAAAATATCTTTCGGCTTGGTACAAAGACCACGAAGGCATTTTTGATGCAAACATCACGAGCACAGTCTTAAAGCGTAATATTTTGTGGTATTCGCTGTTCCGTCTTTCTCCGCTCGCACTCCGACCTGCGTTCTACAACGACGGAAAATACTGGTCACCAAACACGAACCTTGCGGACGTGAACGGATTTTTGGAGGGATATTCAGCACTTGATTATCTTCCAGAACTCACGGATTTTGATTCAGAAACAGAAAATGTTTTTGTCAATTTTGTGAACAATACTACGCACGAAGATTTATTCTTGCAAGCTCCGGACTATGTTCCTGTAACAACTGTATCAAACAGAGGAACATCTCGTTTTAAGGACGATGCGCTTTATCATTCAAATGCGGCAAGTTTAAAGCGTGTTGGAGATTGGCTCAATTATCTTAAAGCAAACGGTGTTTATGACAACACTCGAATTGTCATCGTAGCTGACCACGGTGCTGTAGACAAAGAAGACGACTTTGCTTGGAATTCTGATTTTGACAAAATCAAACCAGGTCATTATCACCCGCTTTTGATGTTCAAGGATTTTGGCTCAGACGGGAAACTTATCGTCAACACAGGGTTTATGACAAATGCAGATACGCCGACGCTTCTGCTTTCAGAAATTGTTGATAATCCGAAAAATCCTTACACTGATAAAGATTTTGACAACAAAGCAAAAGAAAAAGGTGCACTTATTTGTACAGACGATATCTTTATGCCGTATCACAATAAGAGCGAATATGTTTTTACTGCGAAGGAAAATTCATGGATTCGCGTAAAAGACGATATTTTTAACTCAAAAAACTGGGTGTTTGAAAATGCACCAGTGTCAAACTGATAAAATGACAAACAGGAGAAAACAATGCAGGCTATTATTTTGGCGGCAGGAACAGGAAGCCGCCTGAAACAATATACAGAAAAAGTTCCAAAGTGTATGGTTCCGGTAAACGGAGTTCCGATGATTGAGCGGGCAATTGAATCGCTTGTTGATGCAGGAATCAAAAGGTTGTATGTCGGTTTGGGCTACAAATCTGAAGTTCTTAAAGAGTTTTTGCGGACTAACTTTGATGATTCCCGTCTTCGTGGCATGAAGATTGATTTCATAGAAAATCCCGTCTATGACAGAACGAACAACATATATTCTCTTTATCTCGCAAAAGATATTTTTGAGAAAGATGATACGATTCTTCTTGAAAGCGACCTTATTTTTGACAAAAAACTGATTGGTGACTTGGTCGCTTCAAAAGAGCCGAATCTTGCTGTCGTAAGCAAGTATGAAGATTGGATGGACGGAACTTGCACGATTCTCGATTCCTGCAACAATATCTTGGATTTCATTGGAAAAAGCGCACAAAATCCTAACGACACCGACAAGTATTATAAGACGGTGAACATTTACAAATTCTCCAAGTATTTTACTAATTCATATTATCTGCCGTTCTTGAAAACTTATATGGACGTGTTCGGGAAGAATAATTACTACGAAACTTGCTTGAAGTTCTTGGCATTGACAGACCCGACGCTGCTAAAAGGATTCACGGTTTCAGCTGACACTTGGTATGAGATTGACAATCCTGATGATTTGAAAGCAGCAGAAGAACGATTTAGATAAGACATTTGATTAAATCTGTTCGGAAACTTCAGTTTCTGAACAGATTTTATTTGGAGTAAGTACAACATGACACTTCTTTACAATCTTATAATCTATCCGATTTATACTATAATCGAAATTGCTTACAAACTTGTTGATAAAATAACTCACAACGAAGGTTTGTCTGTCATCGGCGTGAGCATTGCAATTACTTTGCTCTGCTTGCCGCTCTATGCTGTCGCCGAGCATTGGCAGGAAGTCGAGCGGGAAAAGCAGAACAAGATGAAACTCGGGCTTGACCGCATAAAAAAGGCTTTCTCCGGCGACGAACGCTACATGATGACGACGACTTTCTACAAGCAGAATCATTACAGCCCGATTATGGCATTGAGATCTTCGTTCGGGCTTCTGATTCAGATTCCGTTTTTTCTTGCGGCATATTCGTATCTTTCGCATCTGACTGACTTGCAGGGCGAGAGTTTTCTTTTCATCCGCGACATGGGAAAACCGGACGCGCTTTTTTCGATAGGAACATTCTCCGTCAACGTGCTTCCTGTTGCGATGACGCTCATAAACTGCATTTCGGGAGTAATTTATTCGAAAGGCCACGGAATCCGCGAGAAGATTCAGATTTTCGCAATGGCGGCGATTTTCCTTGTCGTTCTGTACAATTCTCCGGCAGGGCTCGTCCTTTACTGGACGTTCAACAATATTTTTTCGCTCGTGAAAAACGTCTTCTACAAACTGAAGAATCCTCTGAAAAGCTTCTGGATTTTCTGCTGCGTCGCGTGCGTTCCGGTTCTGCTTTTCATTCTTTTCGGCTTCAAGACAAAGGGCGTTTACAAGGCGGTATTCGTCCTTGCAATATCTGTCGTTTATCTTCTTCCGCTGATTCTCAAGTCGCTCAGGCTGATTTTCAACAAATTCCTCATGCCGTTGTTCGAGCACGCAAATATGAGGACGACGATTTACATTCTTTCGTGCGTTCTTCTCTTTATCCTTTCGGGGCTGACGATTCCGACTTCGCTCATTTCTTCGTCACCGATTGAATTTGTAGGAATCGGAACGAATCCGAATCCGCTTGGGTATGTCGCGTTCACGCTGATGCAATCTGCCGGTTTCTTCTTGTTCTGGCCAATCTGCGTCTATTTTCTTTTCAGCCGCAAAATCCAGAGCGCATTGTCATTTTTCATGGCTTTCATTGCGATTTCGGCTCTGGTGAACGCTTTCGTGTTCATGCTCAACTACGGGGACGTGTCGTCAACGCTCATATTCCTGAATGCTGTCGATTTCAAATCTGTTTCGTTCTCTTCTATATTGAATATTCTCGTTCTGGCAGCGGTTTTCGTGTTGCTTTCCCTCACGATTGCAAGGCTTGACGGAAAAATCTATATCTATTCGTTCGCAATCATCAATTTTGCGATGGTCGCTCTTTCGGTGACTAGCATTCACACGATAAAAAAAGAATATGATTCGTTTGTGGCGAACGGAAATCTTCATGAAGTCGAAATTGAGCCGATTTTCCACCTTTCGAAGAACAAGCAGAACGTTGTCGTTTTCATGCTCGACCGCGCGGAAAGCCAGTATGTCGAGGAGATGTTCAAGGAAGATTCAACTTTTAATGACATTTTTTCGGGATTCACTTTCTATCCGAATACGGTCTCGTTCAACGGTCACACTCTGATGGGCGCGCCGCTTGTCTTTGGCGGCTACGAATATTCTCCGCTCGAAATGAACAAGCGCAAGGACGAGCTTCTCTACAAAAAGACTAACGAAGCTCTTCTCATGCTCCCCCGGATTTTCACCGAGCAGGCTGATTTCCACGCGACGATAACGGACCCGTCTTGGGCGAATTATTCAGCGTATGCGGATTTGACGATTACAGAGCCTTACGAAAAAATCGACGGATACCAGACAATCGGAAAATATTCGACTGCATGGTACAAAACTTTCGGCGAAAGCGGAAATCTCGACAACACGGACTCAATTCTCAAACGCAATCTTCTGATATTCAGCATATTCCGCGAAAGTCCGATTGTGCTCCGCGAAGCAATTTACATGAAGGGCAAATATTGGAATTCGAATGACGACATAACCTCGTACACAAACGTAATCAACAACCTCGCTCCGCTTGATTTTCTCACGAAGCTTACGGATTTCAGCGAAGGCAGCGGTTCATATATCTGCATGGTGAACGAACTTTCTCATTCGAGCATTTATATGCAGGCTCCTGATTACGTCCCTATGCAGAATGTGACGGATTTCGGAACTTCCGCATTCAAAAAGGACGACTCGTACCACACGAACATGGCGGTTTTCAAGCGGCTTGCAAAATGGATTTCGTACATCAAAGAAAACGGCGTTTACGACAACACCCGAATCATTTTTGTGGCAGACCACGGACGTGCTACGACTGAGAGCGTGATAGAAAAGGACGATGAACTTGACAACAGCGTTGCCGGCGACAACTATCGGGGGCGCGGACATTTTCATCCGCTCCTCATGGTGAAAGATTTCGGTGCAAGCGGCAGTCTCAAGACTGACATGACGTTCATGACGAACGGAGACGTTCCTTCGCTCGCACTTAACGGAATTGTTGAGAATCCTGTGAATCCGTTCACGAAAAAAGATGTGCCGCTCGACACGGCAGAACTTAAAAAAGACGGAGTTGTGATTTCTGCAAGCGATGTTCATCAGGCATGGCTTATGAAAGATGACTACGTTTATCCTGTCAGAAATGACCAGTGGTGGCGTGTGAGAGACAGCATTTTCAAGGCATCGAGCTGGAGCCGTGAAAATATCGAAAAATAGGACATAGGCGGACATTGCAAGAAAAGTTTGCTTTTCAAAAGATGCCCACATCAAAATAAATTTTTAGGGAGATTTTTATATGACAGAACAAGAATTTGACTACATCATGGCTGTCCGCAGAAAAGAGGACACTAGCAGTTTCAACCGTGACACAATACTTTCCTGCACAAAAGCAGGTTGGGTCAAGGATAACAAAGTCACTGACGACGGGATGGAAGCCCTTGCACCGTACAAAGTTGACAACGCAATCATCATGGCAGCAGGACGAAGCAGAAGGTGTATGCCTCTTTCAAACTACTTGCCGAAGGGATTATTCGAAATCAAGGGCGACACAATGGTCGAACGCCAGATTAAGCAGCTCCACGATGCAGGAATCAAGGAAATCGTACTCGTCGTAGGATATCTCAAAGAACGCTACTACGAGATGGCGAAAAAATACCCGGAGCTGATTGTAATCGACAACACAGAATGGGAAGAGAAGAACAATATGTCTTCTCTCTATGCCGCAAAAGATTATATCAAGGCAAGCTACATCTGCTGCTCTGACAACTGGTTCGCGCACAATGTGTACCGTGATTACGTCTATGATTCATATTACGGCTGCTTATATTCGGACGAATTCTGCAACGAATACTGCGTAAAGGGATTGGACGACCGCGGATACATGACCGAGGTCAAGAAAGGCGGAGAAAAAGCTTGGTACACAATCGGCGAGGCATTCTTCTCAAAGTCATTCTCAGAGAAATTCGTCGATTTGATGGTTAAGGAATATTACGACCCGGAAATGAAGTACATGCTCTGGGATGACTTCCAGATTAAGCACATCACTGAGCTTCTGATGAAAATCAAGCGTTACGACGACGCTGAATGCAAGGAATTCGACACAACTGACGACATTCTTCAGTTCTATCCGAATTTCAAAGAATTCATCGAGCAGTTCTTCCAGGAAGACGAGCTTATCAATTCAACACAGAGAATCTCATATCTTTCGAACTACTCCGACACGAAGCAGTATTCGGATGTCGCTACCGAGCAGCTAACAGGCCGTATGCATGTGAACGAGAACTTGTTCGGACCAAGCCCGAAATGCCTTGACGTGCTCCACAATGCGACAATGGAAGATTTGTATTTGTACGACCTCACCCGCGAGGACGATTTGGCTGTTGAGGTGTCAAAGCATACTGAGCTTTCAACTGATTCGATTTTCATTCATTCAGGTTCTTCCGATGTCATAAAGACAATCATGACAATCGTTCTGAACAAGGACGACACTGTTCTTATTTCAAATCCTGCATGGAACTACTACAAGTCAGTGTGCGAGCTTCGCCATGCAAAGGCTGCTTACTACAATGTTGTTCCTGGAAAAGATGCGTATGAATTTGACATCGCAAATCTTCTTGCTGAGGCAAAGAGAACTTCCCCGAGAATAATCGTCATCACAACGCCTCACAACCCTACTGGTGCCGTAATTTCCCGCAACGATTTGGAGAAAGTCATCAAGGAGAACCCGACTTCGCTCGTCATTGTCGATGAGGCTTATCTCGGTCTTTCAACTGTGACTTACGACGCAAAGTACTTGCTGAACTCATACAACAATGTTGTTTTCTGCCGCACATTCTCAAAACTTTACGGTCTTGCTGGAATCCGCATGGGCTACGGACTTTGCACTCCGATGGCAAAGCAGGTCTTCAAGCTCGACTTGAATCCGTTCCGCGTGTCAAACATCGGCCGCAAAGTTTGTATCGCAGCTCTCCGCGACACTGAGTATTACACGAACCTTACGAACACAATCATCAAGCTCAAGGACGATTTCATTTCCGAAATCAATAAGATTAAGGGCATAAAGGCATACAAATCTGCCGCGAACTTCATTTTCATCCGCTTCAACGAGAACATGGGCGAAAATGACAAGGAAATCGACGTGCAGGCACTGAAAGATTATCTGCAGAAAAACGGATATCTCACTCGCCTTTGGACAGAGGGAAATCATCTTTCAATGCGCATAACTGTCGCTCCTCGCCCGGATATGGACAAAGTTCTCGGACTTATCAAGGAATTCGTTGAAAAATGATGTTTTTACCACTCTACATTGACCCGGGCACGGGTTCAATGCTCTTTTCGATTCTCATCGGCGCGATTACGACGCTTTTCTTTTTGGGAAAGGCACTTGTCATAAAACTGAAAGTCGTTTTTTCCGGCGGAAAAGTCTCTGCTCAGGATAAGTCATATAAAAAATATGTGATTTATTCCGAGGACAAGCGTTATTGGACTGTATTCAAACCAGTCCTTGACGAATTCGAGAAGCGCAAAATCGAAATCACATACTACACGGGAACTGACCAGGATCCTGTGTACAACGAAAAATATGAATTTGTTCATGCCGAAACGATTGGCGAAGGAAACAAGGCTTTCGCAAAGTTGAATATGCTTTCTGCCGGCATTGTTTTGATGACAACGCCGGGCTTGCAAGTCTATCAGCTCAAGAGAAGCAAGAACGTAAAGCATTACAGTCATATTTTCCACTCGTGCACAGATTCCACGATGTACCGTCTTTTCGGTCTCGATTATTTCGATTCAGTTTTGATGACCGGGGATTATCAGGCAGATGACATCCGTCTTCTTGAGAAACAGCGCGACCTTCCTGCAAAGGAACTTGTGACTGTCGGCTGCACGTATCTTGATGTCCTCAAGGAAAAGATGGCTTCGATTCCTGAAGAGGAAAATCACGAATTTACGGTACTTGTTTCGCCGTCTTGGGGAAAAAGCGCGCTTCTCGGTCTTTACGGCGAAAAGCTGCTTGACCCGCTCGTGAAAAGCGGAATGAAAGTAATCGTCCGCCCTCACCCGCAGAGCCGCATTTCCGAAAAAGAAATGCTCGACCGTCTGCATGAGCGTTACAAGGACGCAAAGAATCTTTCGTGGGACAACGAGCGCGACAACATCTATTCGCTCAAAAAAGCGGACTTGATGATTTCGGATTTTTCGGGAATCGTCTACGACTACACATTCTTGTGCGACAAGCCTGTTATGTATGCGAATGCCGAGATGGATTTGCTTCCGTACGACATTTACGACACCGGGCATGAACCGTGGGCAGTGACAACTTTGCATGAAATCGGAATTCCGATTAAGGAAGAGGATTTTGCGAACATTGCCGATGTCATAAAAAATGCCAGCGACAGCCCGAAACTTGCGGCGAAACGTGCGCATTACAAAGCGGAAGCATGGCAGCACATCGGTGAGGCAGGCAAACTCACAGCCGATTACATGATAAACACTTTGAAAAAAATCGAAGCTGCAAAATAAAAAATACATAAAAAAAAGCTGAATCTGTTGCAACAAACGGATTCAGCTTTTTTTTGCATTTTACATTTTTCAAATTTAGCTGACCGAAAATCAGAAATTCATGTCGATTATCAGCTGGACTTCTGTTGTAGTTGTTCCGAGTTTTGTCGCGATGAATTCAATGTCCAGACCTTGCGCATACAAATCCATTACTTCGCGGGAGAAATCTTTCCGGGATTTTATCGGCTCTGAAGAATAGGTCACGCTAGGCATCACATTCTGCTGCGGCTTCGGTGCTTCAACATCCTGGAAATTCGGTTGTCTCTGCACATTTCCAAGCTGCTGATTTTGAGCATATCGTTCGGCAGGATTTCTCGACACGGAAAAATAACTTCTGTCGTCAGTTCTTGCATCTGCCTGACGTTGCTCAAAATGCTCAGGTTCAGCCATTGTCTCGGGATTCATTCGTTCATTCTGAATTTGGCTTGTATCCGAAATATTTGCCGATGCAGCTTTCGGATTCGCAAATGAAACTGCAAGATTCTCGTTTGTCCTGTTCTCGTTCAGCCTGTTCGACCTCTGCAATGCCGCCTGAAATTCATTCGAAGCCTCGCTTCTTGCCAAATCGGAATTGAGTATCGCAATTCTCTTTTCAGCGTCCGAAAGAACTTCTTTCAGGTCCTTTATCTTCGCGTCTGCCAGATTCAAATCGCGGGCAGTGTTCCTGTTCACGTCCTCAATCATCCGGTTCAGCTCTTCACGCGTCCTTGCGATTATGTCTTCCGTGGAAAAAAGCTTTTTGAATTTTTTCAGGAAGATAATCCACATGAAAATGTTGAAAACGCAAATCAAAACTGTAAGAAAAATCGTAGCCATCGGAAACAAAACCTAAAAATTAAAATCAAGTTGAAATATTGACGTGATTGCCAAGATAAGACTCCCGTATTTCTGGAAGTTTGCTTTTTGCAGAATCTTCTGAGTCCTGCCCGCTTTCTTCCGAATCGCCTTTCGGTTGTTCTGAATCTCCGTTCTGCCTTTTTCCGTCCTTTCCGACAATCATCGTCTTGGACTCATTGTCGGCAGCCTTCGAAACCATCTTTGCTTTTTCTGCATTCTGCTGAATCATCCTTGATTCCTGCAGCTGCTGCGCCAAATGCGGACCATTCTGCTGATCGGAGGCAAGTTTTGCAAGATGCCCCATCTGTGCATAAATCGTCTGTAAATCAATCGGAGCTATAGCCATCGTCACACTCCTTTGTTGCTATAGTTACAAGCCCCACCCGACCTCTATTATAAACAAGGCGTTATTTTTTTTCAAACAAAGTTACAAAAATTACAGATATCTTCAATAATTTTTGAAAAATACGGCTGTTCATTAAAAAAAACGGGGCTATTTTTCTGTTTACTTATTGTTCACGAAATCGATTTCGTGGTATTTTTTTAAACATTATGAATAACGAACGTAACTCATTTTCAAATTCTGTTGGTTTTGTTCTGGCTGCGGCAGGAAGCGCTGTCGGATTGGGAAACATATGGCGATTTCCTTATCTTGCCGCAAAAGATGGAGGCGGTCTTTTCCTTGTGATTTACATTGTTCTTGCAATCACATTCGGATTCACGCTTCTCATCTCCGAGGTTGCAATTGGTCGCAAGACTAAGCAAAGTTCGCTTACCGCGTATGGAAAAATCAACAAAAAATTCGGTTGGCTCGGCGGTTTTTCCGCACTTGTTCCATTTCTCATTCTTCCGTATTACTGCATAATCGGCGGCTGGGTTCTCAAGTACACAATCGCGTTCCTTACTGGACACGGATTTGACGCAGCTGTTGACGGATATTTCACGAGCTTCATCACGGCGCAGTATCAGCCGATTATTTTCGACGCAATTTTCCTTATCGCAGTCGCAGTCGTCATTTACCGCGGCGTGAACAAGGGAATCGAAGCAATATCGAGGATTTTGATGCCGATTCTTTTCCTTCTCGTCGTCGGAATCGCGATTTATTCACTGACGATAAAAAGCCCGGAGACTGGAAGAAGCGGTCTTGATGGTCTGAAAGTCTATGTAATTCCGTCTATTGAAGGTCTGACTTTCAAGAAATTCGTCGTCGTCCTCACTGATGCGATGGGACAGCTCTTCTACAGTATCAGCGTCGCGATGGGCATCATGGTCACTTACGGCTCATACTTCAAGAAAGAATCAAACCTCGTAAAGTGCGTGAACCAGATTGAGATTTTCGACACTCTGATTGCATTCCTTGCCGGCGTTATGATTATTCCGACCGTCTACGTTTTCATGGGGCCGGAAGGAATGACTGGCGGACCAGGACTCATGTTCATAGCAATACCGAAAATCTTCGTTCAGATGGGAATCATCGGTCAGATTATCGGTGCAGCATTCTTCGTCATGGTTCTTTTTGCGGCACTCACAAGCGCAATGTCAGTCCTCGAAGCTGTCGTTTCAGGATTCATCGACCACTACAAGATTTCAAGAAGACGCGCAACAGTTATCGAGACTGCAATCGCACTTGCAATCGGAATCGTAATCTGTCTCGGCTACAACATCTTCTATTTTGAAGTTCCGCTTCCGAACGGCGCAATCGCTCAGATTTTGGACATCGTTGACTACATCTCAAACAACATCCTCATGCCTGTCGTCGCAATCGGCACTTGTATTCTGATTGGCTGGGTTGCAAAACCTAAGACTGTAATCGAAGAAGCGACAATAAACGGAGAAAAATTCGGACGAAAACATCTTTACATCGTAATGATAAAATTCGTCACGCCAGTTCTCCTCACAATCCTCCTCCTCGGTTCTTTGGGACTTATTTAATCTAAATCTTATTTTTGCAACCAAAAACGCAGAAACAACCACATTTATAGTTGTTTCTGCGTTTTTTTTATGCGCTTCGCAAAATCTTTGCCGCTTCGACAAGGTTCTTCAAGCTTGATTCGGTCTCGCTTTCTCCGCGCGTTTTCAGTCCGCAGTCAGGATTGACCCACAACTTTTCGCAAGGAATTTTTTCGAGCATCTTTTTCAGCGCACCTACGATTTCCTCGACGGACGGAACTCTTGCGGAGTGAATGTCATAAACGCCAGGACCGACTTCCGTTCTGAAATCAGCTTCTTTCAGGCAGTCAAGAATTTTCAAATCCGCGCGGCTTGCCTCAAAAGTTATCACGTCGGCATCCATCGCATCGATTTCTTTTATGATGTCGTTGAATTCGCTGTAGCACATGTGGGTGTGAATCTGCGTCTCCGGCTTCACTTTTGCGTGGACGAGGCGGAATGCAGGAATCGCCCATTCAAGATACTCCGAATACCAGTCATTTTTCCGAAGCGGAAGTTTTTCCCTGAGCGCAGCCTCGTCAATCTGGATGATTTTGATTCCGTTCTTCTCAAGTTCCAGAACTTCCGCCCTGATTGCAAGCGCAATCTGCAATGCCTGCTCCTTCAGCGAGATGTCTTCGCGCGGAAACGACCAGTTCAGAATCGTTATCGGACCTGTGAGCATTCCTTTTACGATTTTCTTCGTCTGTTTCTGCGCAAAAACTGCCCAATCGACAGTCATCGCGTTTTTTCTGCTCACGTCGCTCCAGACAATCGGCGGCTTCACGCACCTCGTTCCGTAGCTCTGCACCCACGCATTTTTCGTGAAGACGTATCCGTAAAGCTGGCTTCCGAAATATTCAACCATGTCGTTGCGCTCGAATTCGCCGTGGACAAGAACGTCAAGCCCGATTTTTTCCTGCAAACCGATGCATTCTTTTATTTTCCGCTCGTTGAACGAAACGTACTGCGCCTTCGTTATCTTGCCGTTTTTGAACGCTGCCCTGTTCGCGCGGACTTCGCTCGTCTGCGGAAAAGAACCGATTGTCGTTGTCGGAAATGACGGAAGATTCAGGCACTTTTTCTGAATTTTCTCCCGCTCGAAAAAATCCGGTTTCCGCTCAAAGTCGCTTTTGGAAAGATTTTTCATTTCAAGCTGCACGTCGGCACTTTTGAAGACTCTCTCGGAAGAAAAAAGCTTTGCGTTTTCGGCAAAATCATCTTCGTTTTCGTAGGCAATCGATTTTAGTTCGGAAAGTTTCTCTTCCGCGAACGAAAAATACTTTTTTATCTCGCCTGAAATCGAATTTTCCTCTTCGGTTGTGTACGGAACGTGAAGCAGCGAGCATGACGGCGAAATCACAATGTTTTCTTTTGCAACGTGCTTTTCGATTTTTTCAAGAAGTTCGGTTTTCCGACAAAAATTGCTTTTCCAGATGTTCTTTCCGTTCACTATTCCGGCAAAAAGAACAGTGTTTTTCGGAAATCCATTTCCAAGAAGCGAAAGGCTCTGTTTGCCTTCGATAAAATCAAGACCAATTCCGTCGAACTCAAGCGAAACAACGTCGTCATAAACATCGCGGATGTCGCCGAAGAAAGTCGAAATCGCGATTTTGATGTTCGATGTGCTTCGGATTTTCGAAATCAGCTGCTTATAAATAGAAGAAAAAAGCGATTTTTCACTTTTGCTCATATCAAGGACAAGCGCAGGCTCTGAAAACGAAATCCACTTTGCGCCGGCTTCCGAAAGCTTTCTTGCAAGTTCCGCATACGAATCCGCAAAATCTTCAGCAAAATCCTCCGCGTGTTTTTTCCCTTTGAAAGAAGCGAGATGCAAAAACGTGTACGCGCCGATGATTCCCGGCACAGTTTCGATTCCAAGTGATTTTGATTCGTTGAATTCCGCAAGGACTTTGTTTTTCTCGTTCAAAGCGATTTTCGTCTCGTCAGAAAGTTCCGGCACAATGTAGTGATAATTCGTGTTGAACCATTTTTTCATCGGCAACGCTTTCACGTCGCCCTTCTCGCCTTGATAGCCATGCGCCGCGGCAAAATATTTGTCGAGTTCGGAAAGATTCAGTTCCGAATAACGATTTGGGACTGCGCCAAAAAGAAACGCAGCGTCGAGAACATTGTCGTAAAACGAAAAATCATTGCACGGAATGAAATCGATTCCGGCCGCCGATTGTTTTTTCCAGCCGTATGAGCGGATTTTTGCCGCCGTGTTCTCAAGCTCGTCACTGGAAATCTCATTTTTGAAATATTTTTCGCAAGCGAATTTCAACTCGCGATTTTTTCCGATTCTCGGAAAACCGAATACTGCACTTTTATACGCCATTTTTTTTCTCCACAGAAATTTCTTGATTTCGCAATTTTTGATTTTTTTAGCAGTATAAGAATTTGCAGGACTCGTGAAAAATACTATTTTCAGGCGGTTAACAATAGTTTTTTTCTATGGCGATTTTCTTTATCGATTCGACATACGCATTTGCATATCGCGACATCATAACTCCGCTTCTCGTGACGATTCCGACTGTCATCTTGTCGTCAACCAAAAGCTCCCTCGAAATGATTTCAGAGCCGTTCAGTTCATGGCTGATTACGCCGGAGCAAATCGTGTACCCGTCAAGCCCGATTAGCAGATTGAAAAGCGTCGCCCTGTCGCGCACTTTGATATTTTTCGTGCAGTCGAAATCAATCGGAGAAAGAGGCTCTTCCGAAAAATAGAACGAATTGAAATCTCCCTGCTCGTATGTCAGATACGGGAACGGCTTCAAGTCTTCAAGCGTGATTTTTTCTTTTTTGGCAAGCGGATTTTTTGAAGAGATGAAAACGTGCAGATTCGTCGTGAAAAGAGGCGCGAAATTCAGATTGTTCTTTTTGAGAAGTTTTGAAATCACGTCCTCGTTTCTCTGGCTTTTGAAAAGAACGCCGACTTCGCTTTTCATATGCGCAACGTCCTCGATTATTTCGTGCGTCGCAGTTTCGCGCAACGTGAAATCGTACTCGTCGCCGCCGAATTTTTTTATCACATCGACAAATGCTTCGACCGCGAACGAATAATGCTGGCAGCTCACCGAAAAAACAGGTTTTATTTCGCTCGTTCCTTTGTAATGCTCCTCAAGAAGCGCGAACTGCTCCAGAACCTGCCTTGCGTACGAAAGAAATTCGTCGCCCTCATTCGTCACGGAAACGCCTTTGTTCGTGCGCGAAAAAATTTCAATGCCGATTTCTTTTTCAAGCTCGCGAATGGCGGCAGTCAAACTCGGCTGCGAAATGAAAACCCGTTTCGACGCTTCCGTTATGTTCTGAGATTCAGCTACTGCCACCGCGTATTTCAACTGCTGCAACGTCATTTTCAGTTTCAGCCGTTCAGTTTGATTCTCTCGTCGCGCTGCTTTATGAGAGTTTCGTTTATCAGAGCGATTCTTTCATAAAGCTCGAAATAATCGGTGAAATCTTCCGAAGCTTTGTTGTCCTTCGCATGAAGAATCAGGTGCTTGAATTCAGCATCGATTGCAGTTTTTTCGCTCTGCTTTTCCATGTTGTCGAGGCGACTCTGGTATTCGGCATTCATTTCCGGTGTCCATCCGATTATCGAAGGAATCGCAAGCGTCTGCACTTTTCTAATCGAAGCGATGTTCCAGATTTTCTCACCGAAGAATTCCTCAAGCGCGTTTCTGAACGGTCTGTCTTTTTTGAACACAAGACGGATTCTCACTTTTCCCAAAGATTCAAATTCGGCAAAGTCAAAGCTGCAGAAAGACGATTCGTCAAGAAATTCTTTTGCTGCCTCCCCGTTGAAAAATTCCATGACGCGGTTCTTATCGACCTTGAAAGAATAATCGTAAATGTTTCCCCAAAGCGCAGAACTCAGCGATTCACGCCGTCTTTGGTTCGTCACAGGGAAGATGAAGCATTTTTTAATCTGAATGCAGTCCGGAAGATTCTCGTTCATTTTTCCGATGAATTCTTCTTCTGAAATCGGATCGAACAAGACTGTCGAAGCGATTTCAACATCTGATTGGATTCCGAGCGACAGCGTAGTCGCAAATTCAAGGCGCGGAAGAGGATTGAATCCAACTGTGTAGATGAACGGAAGCGCACTTTTCTGAATCGCCCTGTTGAACGTCTCGATGAGCGTCAGGTGCGAGTAGAATTCACCTCCGCAGCTTTTCGTGAACTGGAACACCGCCCTATACATTACCGGAATGTTGTCGTGCGCCTTTCGGATTTCAGCGGATTCAGAGACATCGACAAATTCATTCTGCTTGTTGTCGATGTTCACGCAAGTTTTGTCGTTGCAGACTCCGCATTTGTGGTCGCAATTCGGCGCGCATTTCGGAGTCAGGATTTCCTCGCAGTTTCGCGTCCATTCGTTTTTGTAGAACGTCTTTGCAGGTCCGAGAGAAACATCGTCCCACGGAAGAATTTCATCTTTGCTTCGTTCGCGTAAAATTTCCGCCCTAACATCGAAATCGGCTTCATCAAAAGCTTCTTTCCAGAAAACCATGTTGTCGCGAAGATGATTTTCCCACGCGTCGAGCCTTGCGCCTTTTTTGTACGCGGAAAGAATGATTTTTCCTGCACGCTTGTCTCCGCGCGAAATCAGCCCCTCGATGAAACTTGTTGAAATCGCGTGCGTACCGACATGGAAACGACCTTTCGGAAGATGCTCGCGAATGTACGAAAGTTTTCTGTCCGACTCTTCCGGGCTAATCTGGCGCACCCACTGATATGCAGTGTGCGGTTTCGGAATGAAAGTTCCGACGTTCACATTGCACTGAATGCGCGTCTTTGCCTGCAATTCGAGCATGAAATCGACAATCACCTGCTCTTCTGTTTTTCCTTCAGTTTCCGGGAACGGAAGACCGACCATAAAATAGAATTTCGCTTGTTTCCAGCCGCGTTTTTTTGCGTCGATGATTATCTCTTCGAGATGCTGCGCATAAACTTCTTTGTTCAATCTGAGCTGCCAAGCTTCTTCCGGTGTCTCAACCGCAAATGTCAATCCGCTTTTTCGCACTTCCGAAAGTTTTTCGAGCAACGGAAGGGAAAAACTGTTCACTTTAAGCGACGGAAGCTGAAAACTCACGTTCTGCGGCTTGTATTTTTTGTTCAAATCGTCGAGGAGATTTTCAATGTTCGGATAATCCGCAGAAGAAAGCGACGTAAGAGAAATTTCCTTATAGCCGGCTTCGTTTACGAGCCTGTCAACTTCGTCGAATATGATTTTCTTCGTCTTTGCACGCTGCGGCCTGTAATAGACACCCGCGTGACAAAAACGGCATCCGTTCGGGCAGCCGCGCATGATTTCCACAACTCCGTGGTCGTGGACAGGCTTCGTGTTCGGAAGCGGCATAAAAGAAGGGACTGACGGAACCTTACCGAATTCCGACCACACCGCCCTGAATGCTTTTGCGTGCGAGCATTTTTCAATCGACATTCCTTCTGTCCAAACGTGCGGATTTTTTGAAAGATGGTCGAAAATCTCATCCCGATTTGCACCGTTCTTTTTCATTTCGGAAAGCTCTTTTATAAGAACGAACATTCCGCCTTCCGCTTCTCCGATGAAAATCGCATCGAAAAAATCCGCGAACGGCGCAGGGTTCGTCGCACCGCATCCGCCCGCAATCACAATCGGGTCATTTTCGCTTCGCTCGCTTTTCAAAATGGGAATGCGGCCGAGGTCAAGAATCGAAAGAACGCCCGTTATTCCAAGCTCGTATCCGATTGAAAAACCGAGCATATCGAGTTCATTAAGAGGAATTCCTGTCTCAAGAGTGTATTGCGCGACATCGTGTTTTTTCAGCAAATCTTCAAAATCTTTCTCAACAGCAAAAACGCGCTCGCAACGGACAGAATCGATTTTGTTCAGTCCGTTATAGATGATTTTTATCGCCTGGTTCGACATTCCGATATCGTACACATCAGGGAATGCAATTCCGAAATTGAAAAGGCTATCATTTTCTTCGTGTTTTTTGATGATAGCACCGAATTCTCCGCCAATATACGAAGAAGGATTCTGAACTCCGCAAAGCTCAGAACCAAAAATTTCAAGAGGATTGATTGTTTTCATTTAAAACCTATCTGTTAAATTAACAAAGACAAAATTAGTCAAAATCGTATTTTCGATAACGGATGCTCATCAGAAGCCCGATTGCAATCAGCGCAGTCCAGATTGAAGAACCTCCGTACGACATAAACATCAGCGGAATTCCCGTAATCGGCATACAACTGATTACCATTCCGATATTTTCGACAAAATGCCAGAAAAACATTCCGAAAATGCCGGATGCGATATATGTTCCGAACGGAATCGTGCAGTTTTTGATAATAGAAAGATTTCTCGCAAAAAGGATGAAATAAAGCGCGAATATCACTATCGCACCCACAAATCCGAATTCTTCAGAAAAACTTCCGAATATAAAGTCCGTGTCCGGCTCTGGAAGATAACCTGAATGAATGAGTCGCCCGTTCAAAAATCCTTTTCCGAACAAACCTCCGCTTCCGACTGTCGTCAATGATTTCAGCGTCTGCCAGCCGCTTCCGAGAGGGTCGCTTTCAGGTTTCAGAAAGATGATGAGACGTGTAATCCAATATTCCTTCATGAATTTTCCGCCGACATACGAAAGGACGAGCGAAACGCAGACAAGACCGAACACGCATGAAATCCAGTAGAAATACCGGCTTTCTTTGTAGATGAAATTTCCGATGATTCCTGTGATACAAACCGCGCCCGTTGCCAGAATGACGATTCCGCGAAGTTTTATGTTAGTCAGGATGCTGTTCAAGGGAATCGTCCGCTGTGCAATGCGTGCATGCCATTCTGGAAAAACGAGGAAATAGACAGTCAGTGCCGCACCGAAGAAAAACATCAGAATGTATCTGAGCGGGATTTCAGCGAAAAGAAGCATGAAGAAAAGAATGATGAAAAACACGCTCGCAGTTCCCATATCCGGCTGAATCATTATCAAGCCGAACGGAACAGAGAAAATCAGAATCGAAACAATGAATCTTTTGAGCGGATTTGATTTTTTCGATTTGTCGAGATAGCGCGCCAAAAAGATTATGAAGAATATTTTGCAGAATTCTGACGGCTGAATCTTGAAACTGCCGAAACCGAGCCAGCTGTGCGCACCGTTTACTGCCCGCGTGAACCTGACCATAACGAGAAGTGCGATGAGCATGAGAAAAAGATGCACAGCGTATTTCTCAAGTATTCGGTAGTCGAAAAAAGCAAGCGCGGCGACGAAAACAAGACCGGCAACAGCCCAGACAATCTGCTTGATGTACTGGTTCGACACAAGTATTCCGTCGGAATTTACACATGCGGAATAAATGAACATCGTTCCGAGCGTAATGAGCGACAGCACCGCAAAAAGCAAAAGAAAATCGAAACGCTGAAAAACTTTTATCTTCATTTATATTATTCCTGCCTTGTGCCTTGACCGTTCCTTCGCTCAAGCTCACGCATGTATGCCCTGACATTCGGAAGAGATTGAACAGCCTCTTCGTAAGTCTGGTTCGCAAATATTCCCTGATAAATGATGTTCGTCGCATACGGCGACCACCAATCCCATTTGTTTACGGCCTCAACGAGAACGACGACAACAACCTGCTCGTCAGGAGAGCCGTTGAACGGCCCGTAAGTCGCCATCCATGAATGCCAGTGGTCAACAGAACCAACTTCCGCAGTTCCTGTTTTTCCTGCAACGGCAACGACTTTGTTCGCCATCGGCCAGCTAGGTGTTCCGTCAGTGATTACATATCGCAAATCCGACTGGACTGCACGCCAAATCGAAGGGTCGATATTCGACTCATGAAGAATCGTAGGCTTGATTGTCTCGACGACCTCATCAGTGACTGTGTTTCGGACTTCCTTTAGAAGATGCGGCTTGTAGATTTTTCCTGAATTGGCGACCATCGCCATCATGTTTGCGATGTGCAGCGGAGTGACTGTCGTATATCCTTGACCGATTGACATATTCATCGTGTCGCCGCCAAGCCATTTCACATGGTATTTTCTCTCTTTCCATTGCGCAGTCGGAACGAATCCCTCAGACTGTGCCGGCAAATCGATTTCAAGGCTCTGACCGAAACCGAATTCCTTTGCGTACTGCGCGATTCTGTCAACACCGAGATAATCCCTTCCGAGTACCCAATAATAGATATCGCATGATTCAGCGAGTCCCTTTCGCATATCGAGCCATCCGTGTCCGCTTTTGAGGTGGCACTTGAAAGTTCTGTCACCGTAAACGACTTTTCCAGGGCACTCAATCTTTTTTGCAGGAGAAATTATGCGCTCTGTCAATGCCGCCGTAGTCATAATCGTCTTGAATGTCGAAGCCGGAGGATAAACAGCGTTGACGACCCTATTGAGAAGCGGATTGTTCGGAGCCGACGAAAGTTTTTTGTATTGGGCAGCAGAATCATCACTGTTGAAAATGTTCTGGTCGTAATACGGATAGGAAACCATCGCAAGCACTTCACCAGTGGAAGGCTTTAGCACGACTGCCGCACCGACTCTCGGGCCAAGTGCCTTTTCTGCAAGTTCCTGAATTCGAGAATCAATCGTCAGAATCAGGCGTTTTCCCATCTGCGGAGGTTCGATAATCGGCTTGTCGGAAATTATGCGCCCACGGGCATCGATATTTTTGCGCTCGTATCCAGGCACGCCCTGCAAAAGCGAGTCGTACTGCTTCTCGATTCCGGTTTTTCCGACAATCATGTTTCCGGTCGTGTAGCCCTTGTTGTACATCATCTTGATTTCGTCTCGTGAAATATCACCGACGTAACCGACGACGTGAGCAATAGAGCCTGTTTCAACGTAATTTCGTAGCGGTTTCTGCTGCCATGTGACACCCGGAAAGTCCGTTATGTTCTCGGCAATGTTCGAAATCGCTTCAAACGTGACGTTCGTCTTTATTTCAATTGATTTGTATTTTGCCCTGTCTTCTTTTGGTATCTTCCTGTCGATTTCGCTTTTTCCGATACCAAGAATTCTGGCGAGCCTTGATGTTACTGTGTCGTAATAATTATCTGGGATTTCAGCCGGGTTCAGATTCACAGCGAAAGAATCCGAATTGATGACCATCGGCAAGGTCGCGTTTCTGTCGAAAATTTCCCCGCGTTGTGCCGGAATTTCATTCGTTCGGCTGGAAACCTGCTGCGACTGCTGCCGATACGATTCCCCGTTTACGACCTGAAGCGTATAAAGCCGTGTCAGATAGACAATGAAAACAAAAAAAATCAGAACGACAATAGCAAATACTTTTACATTGCGCGCAACCTGACTTGAAGAACTTTCCTCAACCGATGAATTGTACTGCTCCACTTTCCCACCGCCTTTTTACTTCACGAAGCTTCATCTGTACCGACAACCAAAGTTTTTCTGAATATCCCCAGGAATTTGAACATCACAGGTGTCAAAACGGCATTTGCTGAAATCTCGAACAGAAATTCCGCCGAAAAAATATCGTAATGCCCTGCTGAAATCGGAAACACAATCGAAACTCCCCAGATTAAAAACGCCTTTGCCAAAGTTGCGACAGCTCCGAGCATGGCAGGAAGGAAAACTCCGTTGAGGTTCAGCGTCTTATTTGAGAACCCGCATGCATAACCGATTGTCGTCCTTACGATGCAGTGCAGACCAAGCGGTGCCGCCGTCAGAAAATCAAGCAGCAGCCCTGAAAAGAATCCGTTGACAGTTCCGTGAATCCGACCGTTTACACATGCAAAAAAAATTGTGCAGATGAGGAGAAAATCAGGAACGGCAGGAAGCAAACTCACGTTTGACAAAACTGCCGATTCCAGAAGAGCAAATGAAAGCAAAATCACACAAGATGTAAAAAATGAACGTACCATAATATTTAATTCGAAGTATTAACAAGGTTTGGATTCAGTTCTTTCAAGTCAGCGACAATGACAGACTCCAGTCGGGAGAAATCAATTATCGGAACAACCTCAATATCGAGCGACGAATCATAATCAAGCACGGTGATTTTGGAAATTGTACCGATTGTTATGTCGCGAAGATAATTTCCGTTTTCTCCAGAAGTAACTATCGTATCTCCGTAATTGAGTTCTTCCAAAACCCTCTTCTTGATATATCTCATTGAAAGAGCCTTGTCGTCGGAACCTGTTCCGCTCACAAGACCGATATCCCTTGTCGTCTGGATTCTTGCGGAAACTGTGCATTTTGTGTCGAATATCGGAAGAATCATGCTTGTCTCAGCTCCGACCGCGACGATTTTTCCGACAAGTCCAATCTGCCCGTTCTGGATTGCGATGACCGGCATGTTCTTCTTGATTCCGACACGCCCACCTTTGTTTATCGTGAAAGTCGAATACAGATTGTCAGTGTTCCTGCCTATGATTTGGGCAGGATAATTTTTCTGCTCAATCTTTGTCGAAAATCCGAGCTGTTCACGAAGTCTTTCGTTCTCTTTGTTGATCTCAGTGTTGTTACGCTGAAAATACTCATAATTCTTCAGTTTTTCGACAAGGATTGCATTTTCTTTCTTGATTCTAGAAAGTTCCTGAATTGCGTTCACAGAATCCTTCACCCCCGTAGAAACTGCGCTGACACCTTTTTGCAGCGAAGAAACAACGGAAAAACCGATTCTTTCGAAATTCAGCACAAAGCCGCCGGAACTCGTCGCAAGCAAAACTGCCGACAAAACAAAAAATGCCACAAAAACGAGTTCCGAAACATAAAAATGAAACGAGTGCTTATTCTGACCCGATGAATTCATAGAATCAATCATAAATTATCTATACTTCAAATCTTAGTCGTTGAGGTTGTCATAAACAGAGCGGTCTGACGACATATCCTTGAACAACTCGAATGCCTGACCTGCGCCCAATGCGACACACTCAAGCGGCTTCTCAACAAGGAATACTGGAACCTGAGTCTCTTTCGAAATGAGCTTCGGAAGTCCCTTCAACATACTTCCGCCACCAGACATTACGATTCCGCGCTCGACGATATCAGCTGCCAATTCCGGCGGAGTTTCTCCCAATGTTACCTTTATGAGCTCGACGATTTCGTGAACAGTGTCCTTCAATGCCTCGCGAATCTCAACGCTGTCGATTTCAAGTCGGCGTGGAAGACCTGTGATTGCATCGTTTCCCCTGACTTCCATTTTTTCGATTGTGTTGTCCTTGTCGGAAATCGCATTTCCAATCTGAATCTTGAGGCGCTCTGCCGCCTGAAGACCAATCTTCAGGTTGTGGTTTTTGAGAACGTACTTGACGATTGCATCGTCGAATTTGTCGCCGCCAACACGGATTGCCTTCGTGACAACCATACCACCGAGAGAGATGACGCTGACTTCCGTTGTTCCGCCACCGATATCGCAAATCATGTGACCTGCCGGCTCCTCGATTTTTATCTGCGCACCGATTGCCGCAGCCAATGACTCTTCGATGACATCGACCTCTTTTGCGCCCGCTTTCAATGCAGCTTCAATTACGGCTCTTCTTTCGACCTGCGTGATGCAAGACGGAATTCCGATTTTCATTCTCGTCGATTTGAAAAGCTGGTGACGCGGAATAACTTTCGAAATGAAATATTTAATCATCTTCTCCGTGCTGTCGATGTCTGCAATAACACCGTCAGACAATGGTCGGATTGCGATGATGTTTCCCGGAGTCTTGTAAAGCATTCTCTTAGCTTCCGCTCCGACGGCAACGACGCGCTTTGTTCCCTTTTCAACAGCAACTACGGAAGGCTCATCGACGACGATTCCCTTTCCGCGAACATAAATCAGCGTGTTACAAGTTCCAAGATCAATACCAATATCAGTTGAAAAACTGTCAAAAAGTCCCATTTATCATTATCTCCCAATGTTTGTTATTTGTTGTTTTTTAATTTTTCAGATCGGAAATTCTCTTCAATGCAGATACGGCCCCCTGGTGATTCGACTGGATTCTCAGTACTTTTCTCCATTCGGAACGTGCTTTTACCAAATCGCCCTGTTTTTCGTAAACAAGTCCGAGTCCGTAATATGCATCTGCAGAATTTTCCGCACCATCCAAACTTTCAATTATCTTGTTGAATTCCTTTGCAGCATTGTCAAACAGATTTTGTTCGAGATAAATCTGACCGAGAAGATACTGGCTGCGAAGAACGATTTTCTCATTTTTGCAATCTTCCGATATTCTGTGCAGATATTTTTCCGCAGTCTCATACTGTTTCGCATTTATATACTGCTCTGCGATTGCGAGGAGGAGAGTGTCAGAATTGCGATCAACGATTGCCTCTGAAAAAGACGAGATGCTTTCCATTGACATACCGAGCGCGGCGTAGTTCAGACCGAGCAATTCCGCCGTGTCATTTGCCTTGTAGCCTTTGTTTATTGAAGAAAGAAGATATTTTACCGACAAGTCAGCATAGTAATGATATGCTGAAAGATAGTCCTTGTAGAAATAAGCCTTTCCGAGCATATATTCAATCTGGGGAATCTTGTCGTCTTCCGATGTCGTCGAAATCAATGCCTGACGCAAACTCGTTATGGACTCTTCTATATAATTCTGCGCCTGAATCGTGTCATTCTCTGACAACGAGAGAAAAAAAGCCGAGTATCCGTGAAAAACCAGCGCAGTGTAATTACAAGGCCGCTCATAAAGGATTGCAGAACTGATGTCATAAACATCCTTGTAATTATACTCTCGCCACTTCGCCTTCAGATCAAACAGCGAAGTTCCTGAATTTATTTTTGAATTGATGAATATATAAGAGAAGAAAATTAAGACCGATAATACGACAGCACATACAAAAACGAGAATCAGCCTTTTGAGGAATTTACCGTCTCGCTTAACAACTTTTCTGTCATACAAACTATCTTGTCTCATTTGTCACTCGCAAAAAAAACAGAAAAGATAATAAGCCGGGTTCTGTATCGAATAACCATCTATCCGAAACATCGGTTGCCCGATGCCTTTAGCAGTTTACCCGCGGCAAAATCTCCGGAAAAAGATTGCCGCTACTTAACTTTGCTCCAAATGAGGTTTGCAGTGCCAAAACTGTTACCAGTTTCGCGGTGAGCTCTTACCTCGCCTTTTCACCATCACCATTTCTGGCTGTATATTTTCTGTTGCACTTTCTGTCATCCAAAAAATGGATGCCCGGTCATTATCCGGCATTTTTTCCGGTGGAGCCCGGACTTTCCTCACTCCGTCGGATTATCATCAACCCGCCGAAGCACGATTATATATCTTTTCTGAAATTTCAATTTTTTTTTTACGCCCAAGCAGAATAAATGCCCGGGCAATTTCGATAATTAAAGTTCGTCAGCACCAGGCTCTTCAGAGTCGTCGGCTTCTTCATCAACCATATCGCCGTCGTCCAAATCTGAGCCTTTGTCGCCGTCAAATTCGTCGCCGAATGTGCCGTCATCGCCCGAACCGAAATCAGAATCCGAATCAGATTCCTCACCGAAATCGTCAAGGTCATCGCCTGCAAAGTCTGCAAGGCTTCCTGTTTCGTCAAGGTCTGAGTAATCCTCAGCCTCGCCGTCCTCGACTTCCTCGTAGAAGAGAATTCTACTGCAATACGGGCAGAACTTTATCGATTCGCCTTCACGAACTTCATTTGCGAACTGAGCTGGGAGAATCATGTGGCATCCCATGCAGACACCATTCTTTACAGCGACGATTCCTTCCCTGTTTCTTCTGATGATACTGTGGAATTTATGAATAGTTTCCTGATATGACTCATCAAGCGTCTCGGAAATCTCTCCCTCGACCTTGCTCAATTCAGAAAGGCGATCGTTATATCCATTGACAGTCTCTGTCATTTTTGAATTCATTGCATCGAGTTCGGCTTTCTGAGAATCGATGAACATTTCGCTGTCTTTCAATGTGTTTGAAAGGCTGGTCAATTTATCCTGCTCGCCCCTTAGCTCATCTCTCAGCAACTTTTCTCTTTCAGAAGCTTCGGTTATGTGTTTTTCAAGTGCTTCATATTCTCTATGGGCAGTTACATTGTCCATATCACGCTCGCACTTTTCGCGCTCCTCGACAGTCTTGTTCAATTCCTCTGTAAGCCCGTCAACTTTAGCTTTCACTTCTTCATATTCTGAATTCTTCTCGATGTACTGCTTTTTGAGACTCTCAACAAGCTCCTTGAGATAGACAAGCTGCTTTGGAGCATCATCTATCAATTTTTCAAGCTCATATTTCTCAACCAAGACACCCTGAAGTGATTTCAAGCTATCAAAAACTTCTGTCATTTCCATGCAAAAAACCTCATAAAAACTATCCGTAGAGTATACAAAAATCCGATACTCATGTCCATAAAAACAAAGACCTCGGTTTCGACCTTTTTGTGCCGAAACCGAGTCATCCTAAAAATCGACAACCAGCGGCTTTGTGAAACAACAGTTTTCAATCGCCGCTTTTATAGCGCAAAACGCCGATTGAACCTGTTATATCTCGAGGTAATCATGCAGATTGCTGGCGCGCTTCGGATGTCTGAGCCGCCTCAAAGCCTTTGCCTCAATCTGACGGATACGCTCCCTTGTGACGTTGAAATACAATCCGACTTCTTCCAATGTCAGGCTGTAGCCGTCATCAAGTCCGAACCTCATCTTGAGGACTTCCTGCTCGCGTTCTGGCAACGTGTCCAAAACAGAGCGGAGCTGCTCCTGAAGAAGCGTGTACGAAGTTCTATTTGCCGGATTTTCGACATCTTTGTCCTCGATGAAATCTCCGAGCTGGCTGTCTTCCTCTTCTCCAATCGGAGTTTCAAGCGAAATCGGCTCCCTTGCGACGTTCTTGACCTGCTTGACCCTTGCCGGCGGCCAACCGAGCTGCTGTGCAATCTCCTCGTCAGTAGGTTCTCGTCCGAGTTTCTGCATGAGCTGCCTGCTTTCGCGCACGACCTTGTTTATCTGCTCAATCATGTGAACAGGAACGCGGATTGTCCTTGCCTGGTCGCTTATCGACCTTGTGATTGCCTGGCGAATCCACCAAGTCGCGTAAGTGCTGAATTTGTAGCCCTTTCTGTACTCGAATTTTTCGACAGCCTTGATGAGACCGATGTTTCCTTCCTGAACAAGGTCAAAGAACTGGAGACCGCGGTTCGTGTATTTTTTAGCGATGGAAACGACAAGCCTCAAGTTCGCATTGATAAGATGGTTTTTCGCTTTCGCAAGCTTTCTTGCGCCATCCTTTATCTTTTTTGCCATTTCGAGGATTTCTTCGACAGAATTCTCAAACTCGTACTCCATTTTTCCGAGTTTCCTGTCAATCTTCTGAATCTGCGAATAGATTTCGCGGATTTCCTCGCCCTTAAGACCAAGCTCCTGCTCAAGCTTGACAGCCTCAGAGTGAATCGCAAGACGGCGGCCGAGACCTCTGAGCTCCGCGGCATTAGTCACGCGAAGCTCTTTCATCTTCTTGTCCTGCGTATTGTGGTACTCCTCAATCTTCTGGGTTGCCTCGCTGAATTTTGAGCTGAATTTATCGATTTCCTCAGTCTGAATATCAATCTGCTGAAGAGAAGGAAGAATCCTTGCGCGGAGCTCAACAAGCTGAGGTGCATTGAACACCTCGCAAGATTTGATTTCCTCGAAAAGCTGCTTTTTCAGAGCCATGTATTTCTTCATATCGTCTTTGACAGGCTTTATGAATTCGCCATAGCTGTTCTTGAGACGACGCTTTTCAGCCTGCGCCTCGTTGATTTCCTTTCTCGGCTTTCCAGGCTCATGCGGGTCAATCTTTCTGAATGCCTTCTGCGAAATCTCGAAGAATTCAGGAAGCATGATTCCCGCCTGCTTGATGACATCTTTTATGATGTTCTCGCCCTCTTCCATTTCCTTGGAATACTTGACTTCCTGATCTGCCGTAAGAAGCTTCTCTTTTCCGATGTCCCTAAGGTAGAGTCTGATAGGGTCATCGATGTTGGATTCCTTGTCGCTGTTGACAAGTTTGTGGCCGTTGAAATCCGCGAGGGCATCCGCTAC
This sequence comes from Treponema sp., assembly GCA_017525605.1. GTDB lineage: Bacteria > Spirochaetota > Spirochaetia > Treponematales > Treponemataceae > Treponema_D. Next base: position 52,137 of record JAFXSM010000035.1, read on the forward strand.
TTCAGCATCGATACTGTCATCGGACTTGTCACCTTCAGAATCCTCGTCGTCGAGCAGAGAATCCTCATCGTCCTCAACCTCTTCATCTTCCTCATCACCCATGTCAATTCCGTCTTCTATGACCTGAATGTTGAGCTTGCTGAGAATCTGAAGGACTTTGTCCATGAGCTCGTTGTTCTTTTCAACGACTTCTTCTGAAGTGTTCTTGTTCTGCTCTATGTTCAAAATGGTATTAATTTCCTCAAAGGTGATTACCTGCTTTCCCTTAACGAAATTAATCAGTTTTGTCACAGAAGAGCCAAGTTTTGACGCCTCTTCCAAGATGTCGTTGTTCTCGACGTTTTTGTTTTCTACCTTCTTCATATATCCCTTTTCCTTAGTATTTTGACGATTTCAATCAAACGAATCTTTCGTTCAAAAGCCTTGAATCGAAATCAAAATTCCCTGTCATTCAACTGCTTGTCCACAGCCATTTTCTCTTCGATGAGAGTTTGTAGCTCTTCTCCGTCATAAGCGGTGGTCAGCAGATTTTGAATAGAATTCTGAAGCCTCGATTGTTTTTTGATCAGACATTTCCTTTTTATCATTTTTATGCTGTCTGCCACGGATTGTTCCGTGTTCTGCGCGTATTCTCCGGTGATGATTGACTCGTTTATCATCTGAAGAATCTTCTCGTTGTGGCAGTGCATTTGCAATGACTCAAAGGAGAACGCCCCCGATTCGTGACACTCTTTAAGAGAGGCAAATAGGCTTCTTGCAAGCGGATTTTCAAAATCGCTCTCGGATAGCTCGGCACTCATCATATCAAACAGTTTCATGTCTGCAATGACAGCCAGCATTGCCCGGAATTCAGCGTCAGGCTTTACATTGATATCCTCCGTATTGCCCGCTGCATTTCCGTTCTGCTGTCTCAGAATTGAATAAGATGACAGCCTGTTTTTTGCCTGCTCCCTATTCTCAAAATCGTTGCGGATAGATTCAACCGACAGCCCGATTTTCTGGGCTATCAGATTCAATGTTGATTCCTTCTGAATGTCTGACTGCAACGCATCTACATAATCGAAAAGTTCCATGGCGATATTGGACTTTCCTTCCGGTGTGTCAACCGGAAACTTTTGCGTGAGCGACATGAGAAGGTGGTCAAAATCGAATATAGAATTCTCCACCTCGCTCGTCAAATAATCCTTCCCAAAATTTATCATTATCTCCGCCGGGTCTTTGCCGCCTTTCAAATGAACGACCTTTACCGCGAGATTTTGTTTCCTGCACATCAATATTGCGCGCTTCGTTGCGTTCTGACCTGCGCCGTCGCTGTCAAACGAGAGATCGACCTCGTTCGCCATGCTCTTGACCATTCGGACCTGCTGCTCTGTGAGTGCCGTTCCGAGCGGCGCAACAGCATAATCGATGCCGCACTGATGATATGCAATGCAGTCCATGTACCCTTCGCAAAAAATCACTTTCTTGTGGGTTCTTATCGACTGCTTCGCAAAGTTGAATCCGAAAAGCGTCTCACCCTTCTGATACCACATCAGGTCAGTCGAATTGAGATACTTAGGCACTCCGTCTGGACTCAGCGTTCGCCCTCCGAAAGCAACGACATCGCCGTTCCTGTTGAATATCGGGAACATGAGCCTGTCCGTGAAAAATGCGATGTCCCTATATTTTCGGCTGAAAAGCCCGGATTCCGCCAAGAAATCATCTGTAAAATTCTGCGACTTGAGAAAATTCCTCAGCCAAAACCTGTCGGCAGGCGCGTACCCAAGGCGGAATTTCTCGATGGTTTCATCGGTAAGTCCTCTTCCTTTTATATACTTCAATGCATTCGCGCCTGATTCCGTCTGCGTCAGAATATAATGGAACGACCCCGCCATTCTGTTGTACAGCTCGATGTATTCTTTTTTGCGTTTTTCGGACTCATCGGGGACATATTCACCGTCATCGTAATGAAGTTCCACTCCATAACGCTTTGCAAGCCGCTCGATTGCCTCCGGGAAAGAGATTTTCTCAATCTCCTGCACGAACTTTATGACATTTCCGCTCGCCTTGCAGCCGAAACAATGATAGAACTTCTTGTCAACGTTCACCGAAAAAGAAGGTGTTTTCTCGCTGTGGAACGGGCAGCAGCCGAACCAGTTCACGCCTCGGTTCGTAAGCTGCACATACTCGCTGACGACGGAAACAATATCCGCAACCTGCTTCACTTCCTGAATAGAAGACTGCGATATAATTCTTGGCATTGCGTCAGTTTACCTTCTTTGTTCTGAATTCTGCCGTCGCTCTTGCATGAGCCTTCAGCGTCCTTGAAAAAGTATGAGAGCCTCTTTCCGAATCCGTAAGAGTAAAATAATAAAAATTTGACTCAGCGGGATTTAAAACTGCGGAAATCGCAACTTTTCCCGGATTCGATATAGGCCCGGGCGGAAGCGCAGACCACTTGTAAGTGTTGTACGGACTGTCGATTTTCAAATCCTTGTAAGTTATGACCTCTGGATGCGGCTTGCCCTGAATCTCCGTGATTATGTATTCGATAGTCGCGCAAGACTCGAGCCCCATTCCGACATCCATCCTGTTCAGAAAGACACTAGCAATCAGCGGTGCCTCTTCGTCAACCCTGTATTCCCTTTCGACAATCGAAGCAAGTATGAGCTTCGTGTAATCGATGCTCGTTGCGTTTTCCTGACCTTCAATCGACTGCAAATTCTCAAAGAAGTTTTCAATCATCATCGAAACAACTTCATTGGCATCCATGTTCGGATAAAAATAATATGTATCCGGGAAAAGATACCCTTCGCAGTTCGCCGCCTGTATGCCGAATTTCTTCAAAGTATCCTGATTCGATGCCGCCTGGATAAACTCGTCATAATCACAGACTTTGTTCTGCTCCAGAAGCCTTGCGATTTTTCTTGTCGTAAGTCCTTCCGGTATCGACGTTTTTACAAATGCCTGCTTTCCGTCAACGAACAGTTTTATTATCTCAACGGTGTCCATTGCTGGCGAAATCTCATAAACGCCTGACTTAAAGACGATTTCTTTATCAGCTTTCAAAAGAAGATTCGGAAAACGGACAATGTAATAGAAGACTTTCGAAGACTTTATGAGATTCTTCTCCTTGAGCATCTCAGCGATAGACCTGACGCTCATTCCGGTCGGAATAGTCACATACTGCGACGAAGCATTTCCGCTTTCGTACTCAACTGGCGAAATCATGTCATTGAGAACGGCAAGCCCGAGAATGACTGCGATAAAGCCGACCAACACGAATATAAGAAAAATGATTGCGCCACGATGTTTTTTCTGCTTAGGCGCAACTTCATTTTCAGTTTCCTCGTTTTTTTTGTCTGCGTTCCTTTCGCTTTTCTCGTTCACGGATTCATTTTTACTGTTATCTTTTACGGATTCGCTTTTTGAGGTTTCTTTCGCTTTTTTCTCTTCTTTTTTCGCAGGTTGCTCTTTCTTTTTCATTTTGTCCCTTATTCCAAAATACAAAACATGAGTTTTAAGAATAGAAATTCATCACCTCAGATATTGTCATAGAATTATAGATTTTATCCTCAATCAAATCTTCCAGCGATTCCAATTCGGCAGGAACATCGGACTGATGGCTTCTAAAAAATTTTGACAAAGCCTTCATTTCCGCGTCAGAAAAATGGTAGTCAAAATCAAGTAATTTAGGGCTTTCGTCCAGTTCGCTTGTTTCGTTAAATGAAGGTGTATCTTCGGAATCAATTCCAGATGTGTCTATCATAATTTTATGTCTAATCCTTCAATTGCCAAATGAACTTTTACTTGTGCGCTCGTCGCATAATCAGCATACCATTGCGCCGATTCCAATATCGACTCCAGTTTTCTGTCGTCATACATCGGCTCGTGGTGGAACAAGTATATTTCGCCGATATTCCACGTTGCCGCAAAATCGATTGCATAACAGAACGAAGAATGCCCCCAATGCTCTTTCCTGAACGCCTCTTCGACAGTGTACTGCGAATCGAGCACAAGGATGTCCGCATTCTCGAAAACGCTTGAGTGCGACGGAGAATGCTCAAAATCACGCTCGGTCAACTCGACATCTGTCGCATAAACAAAACTTTTCGTGCGCCTGTCTTCTCCCCGTTCCTCAACTCTGTAGCTGAACGATTTGCCGGGATGCGACATTTCTACGCAACGGATTTTCAAACCGTCGATTTCAACTGTATCTTCTGGTTTTATCAAATGGAAATTGATATTTTTCGTGAGAGAATCAAACGTCACGGGAAAATACGGAGGAATCATCTGGTCTCGCAAGAATTCTTCCATATTCTCAAACGGCGAATATATGTCGATTACTGCATTCGGATTGTACGCTTGGTCAAAAAAAGGAAGCCCCTGTATATGATCCCAATGAAAATGCGAAAAGAACATATTGTAATGAAAATCTTTCTGGGGAACTCCGAGTTTGCCCATGCAGCGGATTCCTGTTCCTGCGTCAAAAATAAGCTTTGTGTCATTTCCGGCACTAATTTCGACGCACGGAGAATTTCCTCCGACAGTTCCGTATATCCACTTCGGAAGCGAAGCGATGAATTTTTTCTTCGATTCGTCCGATTCCGCATCTTCTTTCGTCATGCGCTGAATCGCGGCGGAAATTTTCGCCTGAACCTGAGCGGGTGTAAGCGGTGTTGGAATTGAGCCTCGAACTCCCCAAAAATGAATATTCATTTAGCATCTCCTCCGTTATTTCCGTCATCGTTCTTAAGATTATAGTCGACGCTGTGTTTTTTTTCGAATTCTATTTTATGGACAGGCTCAATACTATCATACAGAGAAGACTGCTCCTCTATCTGCTCTTTCGTCCAGACTTTTCCGTCGGCGGCATTTATTCCCGGGCAATCTTTTTCGCAGGAATTCCATGATTCCTGACTTTCAATCATCCATGACCAAAAAGGATATGTCGAGCACTGCGTCGGGCGGGCTTCATAGGCACTGCAACCGCAGTCTGCCTTCCAAAGTACGCAGTCATAATTGCGCATTTCTTTCAGACAAAGAACTTCCGTATTGTCCGTATACCACATCCACCGACAATACATGCTGACAAATTGCACTTCGTCCATTTGGAACTTGGCACACAACCTGTGAAGGTCATCGTAACTCAGATAGACGACACCCGGTGACAGCCTGCAGCAGTCTGAACACCTATTGCATGAAAATTTCAGTCCGTTGTCGTAAAACATCGCACCTCCACTCTGTTCGTTGTCAGATAAAAAAAAGGTCTTGAGAAAATTCTGTAAGACATCTCAAGACCTGATATGGGGAGTGAGGGACTCGGACCCCCGAACCCGATAGGGAGCGGATTTACAGTCCGCCGCAATTGCCGCTATGCGAACTCCCCATTAGCTGCCTGTAGGACTTGGACCCACGACCCCGAGATTACAAATCACGTGCTCTACCAACTGAGCTAAGGCAGCGTTTTTATTTTTATTCCTAAGAACTTGTCGTTCGGAACGAGTAATAATATATACTCTTATAAAAAAACTGTCAATAACTTTTGCAATTTTTTTATTTTTTTTTGCTATTTTTTTTCACAGAAATCAGGGCGGAGCTTTTCGCCGCCGTTTATGTAGACATGATTAAGTTTTGAAGATTCCGTCATGTAGCAAGTCACGAGAACCCTAATCATTTTTTCAGGAGAATTGTCGATAGCTGGCTCCTGGCTGCAAAAAAGCGCGCATGAAGACACATCAAATGAATCCTGCCCTCTTCTGATGGCGGCAGCCGGATTCATCGCTGTCAAATCGCCGGTCTGCGTAAACTGAATCGAAACAATGTCTTCAGGCGAAAGTGAATTTTCCGCAAAAAGCTTTAGGCACATCTCCACTACATTTTTCTGAATCGATTCCTTCGTGTTTTCGGCTCCAGTAGCTCCTCGTAGCCCATAAAGTCGCTTGTTCATCAAAACCTCCAATTGTTGTCATTAGACTGTCCTAATGATAATTTTAAAAATAGTTTGGTTCAATAAACACAAATAGCATATTGGATATTTTTGAGTGGAATATATGAGCGATAAAAACGATAAAGACAAAAACGAAAAAATCGATGACGAGGAAAACTTCGATTTCAGCATGATGAACGAAGTTGAAATTGAGACGCTGAACATTGATGAAGTCGAGGACATTGACGATTTCGGAGTGCTGGAAGAATTCAAGGAAAAATTCCTGGACACAAACATTCAGGAACGAATTCCGATGCTGTTCAGGCTTACGCGAAGAGGTGTCGTATTTTTGTCGCTGCTGATGTGGGGGCTTTTCCTGATGTTCGTTCTCGGCAATTTCCAGAAATTCCTCGATTCGGATTTGAATCTCATTTTGTTTCTCACGACTTCAGTTTCGATTCTGCTCGCATTGATGAGCGCGACGGCGATAATCGAATGCATTTTCTGCGCCATAATCATCAGAAAGATCCGGTACATTTTCTATTCGGTGTTTTTCATAATCGATTTGGCGTTTGCAGCCGTCATCGCAGTTTTTTCGCGGAGCGTGAACATGATTTCGCTCGGAGCAATATTTTAAATCGGCATTTTGAATTTAAAGCGAAAAAGAAACATTTGCGGACGGCGGAAGCGCGATGACAAAATCGGCATCGAATGCTTTCAGCTCAACATTTCCGTTTTTTGAGGAATCCGCAACCCGATTTGAAATGCTCGGAACTCCCGTTTTCCTGAAAAGATTCGATTCCCATTCAAGACCGCAAGATTCGATTCTGCCTTCCGTCCTTGATTTTGAAGTTCTGAGAACGGAAACTGTGTCGGAATGTTTCAGGTTTGAAATCTGCATTTTCGAATTTTCCGCAAGAAAATACAAAAACTGACCGCCGGCAACCCACACGTCTGGTTTCAGCTCCGTCGAAAACAAATCGTAGACGGCGATGAGGTGGTCGATTCTGCTTCCGCCGCCGGCACCGACAAGAACGATTTTTTCGTCCGAATCGATTTTCATTCCGTATGCTTTTTCGAGGGCAAGTTCAGTGTCCGTATAATCCTTGTCAACGATGTGCGTTTCGATTATTGATGGCGGAAAATCGTCGAGGCGGGACTTGTCTTTTATGCTGTCCCAGTCGCCCAATATCGATTCGATTTTGAAAATTCCGAGTTCGGACTGATATTTGCAAAAAGTTTCGATTCCTGAATCTGCGGCAACCGAGCGAATTTTTCTGTCTTTTTCACAATTCAAATTCTGCATGAAAAAAGATTTTGCGGTCGCTGCTTCCGGGGATTCTCCGCCTGTGAAAACGCATATCATGGAAAATTTAACTCCTTTTTGCTATTCTGATTTTCTGTTTTTGGTCAAAAAATGCTTTTAGGGAAATATACAATGAAATCGATAAAAATTCCTTCTGTGTTGAAAAAGATGAATGAAATTTTCGAAGGTGCGGGATTCGAGGCGTATCTTGTCGGCGGAGCTGTCAGAGATGAAATCATGGGAAAAAGCGCGTCGGATTGGGACGTGACGACAAATGCAAAACCCGAAGATGTCATGCGGATTTTTCACAAAGTGATTCCGACAGGGATTGCGCACGGAACTGTCACGGTGCATCTTCTCGGAGAAGAAATCGAAGTGACGACATACAGATGCGAGAACGGATATTCAGACGGCAGGCACCCGGATTCAGTTTCGTTCGATGCGACATTGGAAGACGACCTTTCCAGGCGCGATTTCACGATGAACGCGATTGCCGCAAGCCTTCGCGACGGAAAAATCGTTGACCCGTTCGGAGGAAGGGACGACATAAAGTCAAAGCGCATAAAGACAGTCGGAATTGCGAAAGAGCGTTTTCTTGAGGACGGGCTTAGACCGATACGCGCTTTGAGATTTTCTGCGCAACTCGGTTTTTCAATCGACAAAGAAACTTTCGATGCGATTTCTGATGACGAAGTTCAGGCAAAAATTTCATCGATTTCAATGGAAAGATTCCGCGACGAGCTTGTGAAAATGCTTTCTTCCGATATACCTTCAATCGGACTGCATTTCATGGAAGACACTGGAATCTTAAAAATGTTCATTCCCGAACTCGCAATTTGCAGAGGTGTCGCGCAGGCAGATGTCCGCGAGTACCACGAATTCGACGTTCTTGACCACTGCATATACGCTTGCGACGGTGCTCCGAAAGACAATCTGACAGTCCGCACGGCAATGCTTTTTCACGACATCGGAAAAGTGGACGCGAAAACTGTGGTGCAAAAGGAATTCCCGGAAAATTCAGGGCAAATTGAAGAGATAATCCACTTCCACAAGCACGAGCTTTATTCCGCAAAAAAAGCCGAGGAAATTCTCACAAGGCTGAAATTCTCGAATGCGTTCATTGAAAGCGTCACGCATCTCATATTGAACCACATGACATTTTTTGACAGCAAATGGTCGGACGCGGCTGTAAGAAGGTTCCTCGTCAGAATACATCCCGAATGCGTCGATGACATTTTCGAAGTTTGGAAGGCCGACATTTTCGGAAAACACAGAACACCAGTCGTTCCAGGCTCGGACGCGGCCGAAAAAATGATTCTCCTTTGCGAAAGGATAAAACTGATAGAAGAATCTCAATCCGCACTGAGCCTGAAAGATTTGAAAGTCAACGGAAAAGATTTGATTTCGATCGGAGTCCCGCCAGGAAAAAAAATCGGGTCGATTTTGCAGGAGCTTTTTCAGTGCGTCCTTGACGACCCGGAAATGAACGACAGGGAAAAACTTCTGACCGTCGCAAAAAATTTAATCTGACGATTTCAGTTTTCAGTTTTCCTCTTTCTTCTGGAAACTGAAACTCCGTCTCCGATTTTGAAAAATTCAGTGTCGAATTCTTCGTTCGTCTTCAAGAATTCGATGTATTTCCGTATTTTCTTCACGAGCTTGATTGTGCTGTAATTGCGCGTCAGGCTCAAATCCTCGACCATTCCGTGAAAAGAAAGGTTGTCGCTGACGATTACACCCCCGTCATTCAGATTCGACTTGTACTTTTCGAAGAATTTTATGTACTGGGCTTTTGCCGCGTCGATGAAAACGAGGTCGAATTTCTTGTCGATTTCAGTTTCAAGCGCGTTTCCGAGAATAAGCTCGATTCTGTCGGAGAGATTTTCGGACTCGACATTTTTCTTTGCAGTCTCATGCCGTTTTTCGTCGATTTCGATTGTCGTGACGCGGATTTCAGGATTGAGTTTTGCGAACCGAATCGAAGAAAAGCCGATTGCGGTTCCGATTTCGAGAATCGATTTCACGTTGTTCTTCTTTATGTATTCGCAGATGAATTCCGAGCCTTCGTCCTGCAGAATCGGAACTTCGTTTTCCATTGCGAATTTCTGGATTTCGGACACATCGGAATTTTCAGAAAGCACGTCGATGAATTTCTCGATTTCGGCTGCAACCGAAAATGACAAATCGGGCTTTGCTTTCAAAAGCTCGTCCGTGTTCCCTAGCCCGCTTCTGCAGCCGACAGTTTTGCAGCCGTAAGCTTTTCCGCAGTCGATATCGACATTGCTGTCGCCAATCATTATCACGTTTTCTTTTGCAAGCGAAATTCCGAATTTCTCGTTGATTTTTGAAACCACAAATTCAATCGCTTTTGGGTCAGGCTTTTTCTTTTCATAGTCGTCGGGGCTAACAAGCACGTCGATGTATTCCCTGACATTCAGTTTTTCCAAAATCACATCCGCGATTTTTCCGGGCTTGTTCGTCAGAACCGCAACTTTTTTTCCTTTTGATTTCAGAACACGAAGAAGCTCTTTCGTTCCTGCAAAAAGCGTAGTTTTCGTTATCGGGTGCGAATAGTAATATTCGAGATACCACTTCATAATCTCCTCGAATTTCTTTGCGCCGCTTTCAGTTGTCTCGTCGAATTTGTTGCGAGTCGAGGATTTAAGTGCGCGCCTTACAAGTTTTCTTGCGCCGTCGCCGGTAAAAGAAATCAAATCGTTCACATCGACTTTGAAATATCCGAAATGCTCGAAAGTGGCATTCACGCAGTCGGCAATGTCCTCTCCAGAATCTATCAAAGTGCCGTCCAAATCAAAAATATATAAATCTGTCATGTTTTTTATTTTATCAAAAAACAGTTAGAATCGCAGAATGTTCACAATTGACTTTACATCTTCGGAATGCGGACTTTGCGAGACAATCTGCAACGAAATACGAAAAGAGATTTTTTGCGGGAAACTTGAGCCGAACGAGCGGCTTCCGTCAAAACGTGCGCTCGCGGAACATCTTGGTGTCAGCGTCATAACAGTGCAGAACGCATATTCGGAACTGATTGCGGAAGGATATATCTATTCAATAGAAAAAAAAGGATTTTTCGTCACGGATTTGGCGGACGTTGCAGTCGTCGGAAGAAGCAAAAACGAAATTCAAAGCGAAATTCAAAATGCGACTACAGAAAAAAACGCTCGGCAAGAAAAAAAAGCGGATTTTGTCGCAGATTTTTCAAGCAATTCCACGAACCCGAAGAATTTTCCGTTCTCGCTTTGGGCGCACTTGATGAGAAAAGTCCTGACCGACGAAAATCTGAAAAGCCGTATTCTCGAACGCGTGAACGTAAGCGGAGTTTGGGAACTTCGGCTTGCAATTTCGGAACATCTCCGCGATTTTCGGAACATGAACGTAAGCCCGAACAAAATCGTGATAGTTTCCGGTACTGAATCCGCATGTTCGATGATTGTCCAGCTTTTGGGAAACGAAAAAATTTATGCGGTCGAGAATCCCGGATATCACAAAGTCGCAAAAGTTTTTTCGCTGAACGGAGCAAATGTCATTCCGATAAAAATTGACGAATTCGGCGTGAATCCTTGCGAACTTGAAAAAATCAATGCGAAAGTCGTCCACGTCTCCCCGTCTCATCATTTTCCGACCGGAATAATCATGCCTGCACGACGCAGATTCGAGCTTCTTTCGTGGGCAGAGAAAAATGACGCGTACATAATCGAAGACGAATACGACAGCGAATTCAGATTGAACGGAAAGCCGCTTCCTTCTCTTTTGTCGTCGAACAATTCGCGTGTAATTTACATGAACACGTTCTCAAAAACGCTCACTCCGTCATTCAGAATCAGCTACATGATTCTCCCCGACTCCCTAGTCGAAAAATTCAATGAAAAACTCGGTTTTTATTCATGCTCAGTTTCCGCTTTCGAGCAGTTTGCGCTTGCAAAATTCATCGAATGCGGTTTTTACGAAAAGCACATAATCAGAATGAAGAATTATTACAGGAATTTGCGGAATAATTTCATAAGCGCATTGAATTCAAGCAGTCTAAAAGACATCGTTGTGATTCACGAAGAAAATTCAGGTCTTCATTTTCTTTTGCGGCTGAAAAACGATTCTTCCGATGAAAAAAATTCCGCCGATTCGATAAAACGAATTCACGCGCGGCTTCTGAAAGAAAAAATAAACATTCAGCTTTTGTCGGATTTTTTTTATGACGACGAAAACGACAAGAATTTTTATGAAAAGAATTTTTATAAGGATTCTTTCGTTCTGAATTATTCAGGAATCGAGCGTGAAAAAATCCCTGAAATCGTGAAAAAAATGGAAAACGCTTTTGCAGATGTGAATTCGGAATCTGAATCGAAAAAAAAGGAAAATTAAAAACTGATGAGAACTAACGAACTTCTTTTGAAACTTAGAAACGGCGACGAACTGAATTTGCAGAACCAGCTTCTGCTGATTTTGAAACTCAGTTTTCCTTCGATTGTCGCCCAGCTTTCTTCAATCATAATGTCATTCATCGATGCGTCAATGGTCGGGCACTTGGGCTCGTCACAGGCAGCTTCGATTGGGCTTGTCGCGTCAAGCACATGGCTGATTCTCGGTCTCACGTTCGCCTCATCGATGGGGTTCACGGTGCAGTGCGCGCAGCTCATCGGCGCGAAGAAAGAAAAAGAAGCGCGGAATCTCGTGAAAAATGCCCTTTTCGTCACTTCGATTTTTTCGCTCGCGCTGATGATAATCTGCATCGCAATCAGCTTTCATCTTCCGCTTTGGCTTGGTGCAAGCGAAGAAATTTACCACGACGCGTGGATTTATTTTTTCGTGTTCGCACTTTCCGTTCCGATTGTCCAGATGAACGATTTGTCGGCGGAGATGCTTCAATGCGCAGGGGAAATGAAAATTCCGAGCATTTCGCAGATTTTTATGGCAGTTTTGAACATCGCTCTCAATTACGTTCTGATTTTCGTCTGCAAAATGGGAGTTTTCGGTGCGGCATTGTCAACGCTCATCGCGCGATTTTCAGTGACGATTTTTCTTTTGTTTTTCCTTTTAAAAAAATCAATCCTGAAATTCGAGAAAACTGAAAAATTCACATTCGACAGGGAAATTTTCATAAAGGCGGCAAAAATAAGCGCACCGATTGCATTCGAGCACGCCATAATGTCAGGCGGTCAGATTGCATATTCAAAAATAACTGCACCGCTTGGAACAGCCTCGCTCGCAGCAAACAGTTTCGGAATCACAGTTGAAAGTCTCTGCTACATGCCTGCGCACGGAATCGGTGCCGCCGCGTCCACATTGTGCGGACAAAGTTTCGGAGCCGGCAGAAAAAATCTGACATACAGATTCGGCTGGCTGACGACGATTTCAGGCATGGTTCTGATGATTTTCACCGGAGCTGCGATGTTTTTCTTCGGACGGGAAATGATTTCGCTTTTGTCGCCGGATGCTGAAATAATTGCACTCGGCGACAAGATTTTGAAAATCGAAGCATTCTGCGAGCCGTTCTACGGTGCTTCACTCGTCGCAAACGGAGCGTTGAGAGGAACAGGCGACACATTTGTGCCGAGCCTTTTCAAATTCGGTTCCGTCTGGCTGATCCGCATTCCGCTCGCCCTTCTCCTTGTCGGAAAACTCGGTCTGAACGGAATTTGGATTGCAATGAGCTTTGAACTTTGCATACGAGGAATACTTTTTCTGATTCGTCTCGCAGGAAAAAAATGGGTTCAAAAATGATTTTTCAATTCGACTAGCAACAAACTAGCGTCCGCGGATTTTTTTCAAAAACTTCTTGTGATACCACGCGCGGAAATTCTCAGCTTTGATGTAAAGCGAATAAATCCATGAAAGCTTGAAATCGAAACTTCCAGGCCTATGAACTTCCTCGCCTCCGAATCCTGTTTTGAAAAGATAAAGTCCGTGCATCGGATGATTTTCATCTCCAGTCGGCGGAATTCCGTAGAAATCGTAAATCTTCGAGCCGAATTTTTTCGCGTCGCAGATTGCTGTCCACTGAGTAAGATATGCCGGCATGAGATTGCGCTTTATGTTTCCTGAGCAGCCGTAAAGATAAATTGCCTCGTCATCCTGAAACAGCGTGATGATTGCCGCCAAATCGTCTGTTTTTTCGTTTCCGCTTTCGTCAGTTTCGGTGTGGCTTGCGATGTACAAAGTGATTTCGGTTTTGCCGCTTTTTGAAAGACGCGCGTTCATCGAATTTGCGCCACGGCAGAGCAAGTCCCTGTAGTAGCCTTTCGGGTGCAGTCCGATTCCGTCGCGCTCGGCTGTAGTTTTGTACAGTTCGTAAAAAGAATCCAAATCGCGCTCGAAATTTTCATCGCCGAAATGCACTGCGCGAACCTGAACGCCTTTTTTCTGCGCAAGCCGGACATTGTACCGCCATTTGCTTTTCATTGCCGCAAGGATTTCATCCTCGCTTTTCGACAAATCAAGCCAAGTTGAATCCGGCGGCTGAATATCGACATTGCTTTTTTTGATGTTGAGCCTGGCCTTTTTTGAAATTCCGCTGATTTTTTTCACATATTCGTCACGCTCTTCCACGGTTTTATAGTCGAGCGGAAAATCATATCGTATGCAGATTGTGTTTTTCGGCAACGCATTCTTTATTTCGGTCGAAAACTTCCCTACCCGCTCCAAATATTCCGCAATTTTCTTTTCGTCTTTCAAATCTTCCGGCGAATCAGATTCAAATTCAGGAGCCATCGGAATGTATGCAAGGGATGAACGGAAAAATCCAATCTTGAAAGTTCTATACAAAATATTCACGCACTGTTTTTCACCGTTTTTCATCGAAAAATCAGCTGAAACCTTTTCCCAGCCGTGATTGCACTTAAAAAAAGTCCAAAAATCTGTCTGTTGAAATCTCATAATTAGAGAATCGTCACTTTTTCTGAAACAAATTACAACTATACATTTGTCCAAATTTTAAAAATTTTTTTCCGCTTCGCGGAATATCGACTCTTTCTAGCTTCGCATTTGCACATTTTGGCTTTTGTTTTGACTTGTTGGAATTATTCTTCTGAGAGTTCCGCCCGCCGCCACCCCCGGCAGCCCTACTCGGCCTGCCTAGTTCGCTTTCCAAAAAGATTCCCGGCGACGGCGTTTTATTTTTTACAATCGGATTTTATGCTTTCTCGACAAAGCCCTTTTCCAAAAGATAATCGGTTATGATTCCGACGATTTCTTCCGGATTTTTCGTCGCGGTGTCGATTTTGATGTCGGCAAAGTCGTATTTGTTGTTGTCGATTCCGTAAAGCTTCATGTACCTAGCAGAATCCTGACTGTCGCGGAATTCAGTGAAACGCTTTATCTCATCGATGTCACCGCCCTCCCTGTTGAGGATTCTCTTTGCGCGGGTGTCGTCGGACGCAGCGAGATAGACTTTCACATCCGCATTTTTCAGCATCCAGATTGCAAGGCGGCTTCCGAGCACGCACGACTCTTTCTCAGCAAGCTCGACCTGATGCGTGTCAACGTACTTGTCATACGAATCGTCCGTTTTTGCGCTCTCGATGACTTCCTGCAGTGTCATTCCCTTGTCAGCCGCAAGCTGCCTGAAAGTGTAGTTGATGAGAGTCACGCCAAGTTTTTCAGAAAGCATCGTGCTCACGGTCGTGTTTCCGCAACCGGACTTTCCGCTTATCGCAACCCTGAGCTCTTTCTTCAATTTGAATTCAGCCATTTTTCATTCCCCCTGATTTTATTTTTATTCTACGTTTTTGCTCTGCTCCCTGATGTTCTCAAGGGCATCTTTCGCGTTAACGACCATCGCACCGACTTCCGTAAACTGATTTTTTGAGCCGATTGTGTTGATTTCCCTGTTCGCCTCCTGGCAGATAAAGTCGATTCTCTTTCCAGGCGTTTTGTTTTCAGAGAATTCTTTTCGAAGAACTTCAAGATGCGAACGAAGGCGCACGACCTCTTCGTTTATCGTGTACCGAACGAGCATTGCCGCAACTTCGCTCATGATTCTGTTCTCATCGACGTGCTCGCCAAGAAGCTCCCTAAACTTAGTCTCAATCTGCTCCTTGAATTTCGATTCCATTTTCGGAAGCCATTCGGAAAAGAAAGCCGCGCATTTATCAAGAACATCAAGCTTTGCAAGAAGGTCTTTCTTAAGATTCTCCCCCTCGCGGATTCTGTCCTGCAAAAACGCATCGAAAACCTCCCCAAAAACCGGCTCGATTCTTTCCCAATAACGCTCAGCATCATACTCGTGAGTGACGTTCAGAACCCCGTCCTGACTGATAATCAGTGAGAGAGGAATTTCCCCGCTGCGCCCGAGCGCGGCAGCGATTTTTGAAATCTCCTCTGCATACATCACGGCAGCTTCCGTATCAGCAACGACTTTCGCCGTGGAATTCATGTCCTTCACGCGGATTGTTACGTCAACCTTGCCGCGAGTGACTTTCTCGCTGACGATTTTTCTGATTTTTGCCTCAAGCGGATTCAAGAAAGGCGGAAGATTTATGTTCAGGTCAAGAAAGCGGTTGTTGACCGATTTTATCTCCACGCTTATCTGAGTATTATCGACGACGGTCTCCTTGAAACCGTATCCAGTCATTGAATTCATTGAATTTTCTCCTTACGAATAAAAATGAAAGATGATAAAAAATCTATTTTTCTTCTATTGTTTTATTGTTTTGAAGAGAGTTTTGAAAGAACGTTCTTCCCGACTTTCCAGTTGTCGCCGGCCCCCATCGTGACGAAAAGATACCCGTCCTTCGCCCCGGACTCTTCGCCAAGCATTTTGAGCGCAACTTCCGCAGCCTCGTCGAATTCCTCCGCATACACCACGCAGCCGTGCTTCTCCTTCGCCCTGTCCGCGAGGATTTTCCCCGACACAGACGCGCATGACGCGTCCTCGCGCGCGCTCCCGTAGATTTTGTTGATGATTACATAGTCCGCGGAAGAGAAGCTAGACGCAAACTCGTCGAGCAGCGCAGCCGTCCTCGTGTAAGTGTGGCTCATGAAATCGACGATGATTTTGTGGTTCTTATAGAATTCCCTGAAACCGGCAAGAGTCGTCCTAATCGCCGTCGGGTGGTGCCCGTAGTCGTCGATGAAAAGGACATCCTCGCCCCTTTGAGTTTTCGCACGACCGACGATTTCGCTTCGCCTTTTTCCGCCCCGGAATTTCTCAAGCCCGGCTTTTATGAGCGCACAGTATCTGCCTTTGATATCCTCTTCGCTCTTCCCGCACGTCCTCAAGATATCGACGCACAGTGCGACAGCGGCAACGGCATTTCGAACGTTATGGTCTCCTGGGACGCATATCGCGAAATCCCCGAAGCCAGCAATACTAAACGAGTGCTTTCCGTTTTCGACAGCCCCGAAAGACAGCTTAAATTCGCCGGACGCGGAAACGCCATACGGAACGAAACGTATATCGCCCCTCTTTTCGGCGACGATTTTCGCGACCTCGGACGCTCCTTTGTCATCCGCGCAATAGATGAGAGTCCCGCCTATAGGGAGCTTATACGCATAATCGACGAACGCGTTCCTGATATCCTCATAAGTCGGGTAATAATCCTGATGGTCGCTCTCCACAGACGTGAGTATTATCTTCCTCGGCTCGAACGCCATGAAGTGCCTCTGATACTCGCAGGTCTCCGCCACGAAGAACCGCTCTTCCTTCGACACGGACGGAGAGAACGCACTGCTAGTCATGGTGCACGAGTCGCCGAACGAGGAAATCACGGAGCCGGCAAGAACCTGGCTCGGAAGATCGAGCTCGCGGAGGATCGTGCCGACAAGTCCTGTCGTGGTCGTCTTCCCGTGCACGCCGCAAACGCCCGAGCTGAACGCGGTCGCGCTCACGGCACCGAGAGCTTCCGAGTAGAGCATCATCGGGATTCCGCGCCTTTTAGCTTCTGCAAGGTCAGGATTCTTCTCCACGGAATACGCGCTCGAATATATGACGAACTGTACGGAGTCCGTAATGTTCTCACCCGAAAACCCCATCGCCTTTATGCCGAGCTTGTCGAGAACGTCGTCTGTGTAGAACCTCTCGGAAACGTCGCTTCCTGTTATAACGGCACCACGCGCGTTAAGAATCTCAACCAAGGCGACCATTCCCGTCCCCTTGATTCCCACAAAATGAAAATGCACGCCGCGAAGCTCAGCCGGCAATGATTTTCCTTCCAAATTAGCAAAATTAGAACTAGATTCTGAACTCATCTATATAAAATCTCCAAAAATCACCGAGAGATTCCCGTAAAATAGATTCCCGAAAAATCCCCGGCAAATCCGATTTGTTTTCAAATATACAAAAAAGCAAATGCCCTGAAAATCCAGCCGACTTAGCAGGGAAATCAGAGCAAATCATTCTAGCACATTCGGGAAAAAAAAATGACCTGCCGAAGAAAATCGACAGGTCAATATCCGCATTTTCAGGTTTTCAAATGCAATTACGGAAAAATCAGAATCAGATTACGGTTCCAGAAGGAATCACGGAGCCTTTCCTGATGACGATGATTCCGTCCGCGCTGTAGAACAGGCCGTGGTCGCCGTCCTCGTACTTGTTTCCGTCAACGTTGATCCTGCAGTTGTCGCCGATAGACGCGTTCTTATCGATGATTGTCTTCGCAATCTTGCAGTTCTTTCCGATCCCCATGTTCGGCTTGCCCGCCTTCGCGTTCTCGGCTTTCTTCTCCTTTGACTCGTACCAGTCGGCACCCATCATGATTACGCCGTCAAGGTCAGTTCCGACCTCAAGGATAGAGCGAACGCCGATTACGGACTGCTTGAGCTTCGCCTTGGAAATGATGCATCCCTCCGACGTGAGCGAGTTCTCGATGAGAGCGTCGTTGATTTTCGACGTAGGAAGGAATCTCATGTGGGTGTAAATCGGCTCGTCGGCATTGTAGAAGTCGAACGCAGGCTCGTAGTTCGTGAGGTCAATCGTAGCCTCGTAGTAGCTCCTGATAGTTCCGATGTCCTCCCAATATCCGTCGAAGATATACGAATTGACTTTCTTCGTCTTTATCGACATAGGGATGATTTCCTTTCCGAAGTCCGTGTACTCGTTGTTGAGAGCCTCCTCCATCGCCTCAGCGTTGAAGATGTAGATACCCATAGACGCGAGGTACTCTTTCTCAGGCGGAAGGTCGCCGCGTGAGGAAGCTGGAATCTTCCAGTCGGAGATGTCCTTGTCCTTCGCAGGCTTCTCCTGGAACGCGGTGATTCTCTTGTCCTTGTCAATCTGCATGATGCCGAAGCCAGAAGCGTCGCGCCTGTTGACCGCGGTAGTCGCAATCGTGATGTCCGCGCCGCTCTTTATGTGCTGGTCCATGAACTCCTTGAGGTCCATCCTGTAGAGCTGGTCGCCCGAAAGGATGATGTAGTGGGTAGGATTCTGAGAGCGGAAGTGGCTCATGTTCTTCCTTACGGCATCCGCAGTGCCCTCGAACCAACTCGAATGCTCCAATGTCTGCTCCGCAGCGAGAATCTCGACGAAGCCCCTGTCGAACCTGTCGAAGTTGTACGAATTCGTGATGTGATGGTGAAGCGAAGCCGAGTTGAACTGCGTGAGAAGGTAAATCTTCTTGTATCCTGAGTTGATGCAGTTCGAAATCGGGATGTCAACAATTCTATATTTTCCGCCGAACGGAACGGCAGGCTTTGAACGCACCTGTGTGAGAGGATAGAGCCTCGTACCCTTACCTCCACCGAGAATTATCGCCAATACGCGTGGCTCGCTAGGTTTTGCCATAAAAAACGCTCCTTTTATATTTTTATATGTTTTTTTAATATTCAACCATGATAAACCCGAAACAAGCTATTTGCAAATTTTTCTTTAGCATGACTGAAATTTTTGTCCTATAATCAAAATTCAATCAAAATTCAGCGCAAAAACATAGAAACAAAACAGGAACATCAACACAATCAAACAGATAAGGAGAAAAACATGGCGTACAACATTTCTTTTGAGGAAGATACCGAACCGACTATTTTCGATTCCAAGCTCGGGGGGCTTCCGTACTGGGATTTCGGCAGCGAAAGGGAATTCCCGACGGATTCGGAAGGAAACAAGATGCAGCTTCTGTTCCAAATCAACATCGAGAAAAGCCAGGACGTTTTTGCCGGCGACGAACTGCTCCCGAAAACTGGAATGCTCCAGTTCTTCATCTCGCCGTCAGACAACGCGTTCGGGCTGAATTTCGACGGAACAGGATTAGGAGACGGATTCGCGGTCGTCTACCACGAGGAAATCAATTACGACGCAACGAGAGAGGCCGTCGAGGATGCGGGAGTCCCTCTCGGCGCAGGCGACTTCTCGACCCCGGTGCTGAAAGAATGCGCCGCGAGGTTCGAGAAATGCGACGGGGACGTGGCGAACGGGATATTCGCGAAGGCGGAATTCACGCAGGACCCGCCGGAATTTTTTGACGAGAGCCTGCTAGTACTCCTGCAGCTCGACTCAAGCGGGAACGAGGACTACATGATGTGGGGCGACGAGGGAATCGGGAACTTCTTCATAACCGAGGACGACCTCAGGAACAGGAAATTCGAGAACGTCCTTTACAACTGGGACTGCTGCTGATTGTTCCAAGCAAATATTATTCCGAATTCCTAAATTACAGGACGGCATATGCCGATATAAGAAGAGTATTAGAAAAATAAAGCAATCTAGAGGTGGAAACATATGATTCGTGGTTGGTACATCGGTTCAAGCGGAATGAACGCGCAGCAGAACCGTCTCGACACAATTTCAAACAATTTGGCGAACGTCGACACTGCCGGTTACAAACGCGACGTTTCGGTCTCAAAGTCATTCCCAGAGCTGCTCCTGAGGAGAAGCGAGGCTGACGGAGTAATCCAGCACCCGTTCGGCTCTTCGGATGTGGCGCCGATAATCGGGAAGCTCGGGCTCGGGGTCGAGACGAACGAGAATTTCACGGAATTCGAGCAGGGAAGCTTCCGCGTCACTGACGAACCGACCGACATGGCTCTCGGCGGCGAGGGATTCTTCGCAGTCCAGACACCGAACGGAGAGCGGTACACGAGGAACGGAAACTTCATCGTCGGAAAGGAAGGAATCCTTGAGACGAAGGACGGCTACCCGGTTCTCGGCGAAAACGGCATAATCCACCTCGACAAAGTGCTTGAGGGCGCGAAGTTCTCGGTGAACGAGGACGGAATCGTGCAGATAAACGCGAAGGACATCGACGACGAGGACGTTATCGTGGACAGGATGAAAATCGTCAGGTTCGACAACGAGCGTTACCTCAAGAAGATGGGGAATTCCATGTGGATGGCGACCGACGTCTCAGGCGAGGCGTACATCGCGGAAGGAAGCGAGAGGCCGA
>JAFXSM010000036.1 GCA_017525605.1 Treponema sp.
AGTCACGGCGTGCTCCTCCGCAATCCCCACGTCGAAAAATCTGTCGGGGAATTTTCTGCTGAACGAGTCAAGCCCGGTCCCTTTCGACATTGCGGCTGTTATCGCGACAATCCGCTTGTCGTCGAGAGCCTTCTCCACAATCGTCTTCGAAAAAACTTCCGTAAAGCTCTTCGAATCGAATTTTTCCATCACGCCGTTGGAAATCAAAAACGGGCCAACGCCATGATAGCTCGCAGGGTCGTTCTCCGCAGGGCTGTAACCTTTGCCCTTTTTAGTTCTTACATGGACGACGACCGGCTTTTTCAGGTGCCTGACACGGCGGAGAACGCCCTCAAGATTTTTTATGTCGTGACCGTCAAGCGGGCCGACGTATTCAAAGCCCAAATCGGTGAAAAAATTCGGGTTCAGGAATGCGCCTTTTATTCCGCGCTTGAATTTGTAGATTATTTTTCCGAGATGATTCTGAGAATAAGGAATTTTGTCCACGAGGGAATCGACAAACAGACGGAACCGCTGATATCCGCGAGTCATTGTCATTGTGGAAAGGAAGCGGGAAAACGCACCAGTGTTCGCTGATATCGACATCTGGTTGTCGTTCAAAATTACGATGAGATTCCTGGAAAGAATTCCGGCATTGCAGACACCTTCGAATGCAAGCCCGCCTGTCATTGCGCCGTCGCCGATTACAACGACGACTTTCCTGTCTTGCTCGCCTGCAAGATTCCATGCCGAAAGAAGCCCCAATCCTTGCGAAATCGATGTTGACGAATGCCCGTTGTCAAAAAAATCATGCTCGCTCTCGCTTCTCTTCGTGAAACCAGATATTCCGCCGTGCTGCCGCACCGATTTAAAAGATTCGTACCTGCCCGTCAGAAGCTTGTGCGTGTAGCATTGGTGGCTCACATCGAAAACGACGGCATCTTTCGGACTGGAAAACACGCGGTGAATCGCAATCGTCAGCTCGACGCAGCCAAGATTGCTGGCAAGATGGCCTCCGTTCTCGGCAACAACACTTATTATCTTCTTTCGTATTTCCTCGGCGAGTAATGGAAGTTTTTTTTCCGGAATCGTTTTCAAATCTTCCGGCGACTTTATGCTTGAAAGAATCAAAGGAAACCCCTTAACAATAAAAAAGACCGCGTAGTTTTACAACTTTCGCGGTCTACTCGACAATCTCAAAGCAATTACTTGCTCTTATGTCTGTTGCGTCTAAGCATCTTCTTTCGCTTATGTGTTGCCATCTTCTGGCGCTTTCTTTTCTTTCCACAAGGCATTTGGAAGGCACTCCTTTCTCTATAAGATTTGGTTTATTATTATCAAAAGTTCCCGCTTCGTCAATCTTAGAAAAACCAAGCAAAACGAAGAAACTTTCCATAAGTACCCGAAAGTAACGGTTGCTCCGAAAGTCTCGAAGTCCTGAAAAATTCAGTTTGTTTTATTTTCCTTCGATGGCTGCAACTTTTTCGTATTTGATTTCGCTTCCGAAAATCTGCTTTGCAGCGAGGGATACGCTCTTTCCATCATTTTCTTCAAGGCTCTTGTCCTTTGTCATTGCAAGCTGAAAAGCACGTCTGCTGGCAGCCACTGTAGCTTCGTACACGTTATCTGAAAATTTTACAAGCTGTTCCAATGGAAAAATCATCAATTCACCCCTTCAAAATGTCTATCTATTATAATTGAATACAGTCGCCATGTCAATTTTTTCGCGGACGAAAATCACGCCGTTTTTTGAATTTGACTTTTCAAGAAATTATGCAAAAATATAAGTGAATCTCTAAAAACTTGGGGCGAATCTTGATAAACAGCGGGAAAAAAGCAAGCGTATCCTTCAACTCTCCGGTAATACTGATATTCACACTTCTCTGTTTCGCAGTCCTGATTCTCGGCATAATCACGAAGGACATCACGACAGTTTCGTTTTTCAGCGTGTACCGCTCACCGCTTTTCAATCCGCTCACATATTTGAGGATGTTCACGCACGTTCTCGGGCACGCAGGCTGGGAGCATTTTTTTAGCAACATAACGATGATACTCGTCATAGGGCCGCTTCTCGAAGAAAAATACGGCTCGGAAAACATTCTCTTTGTGATACTCGCAACCGCGCTTGCGACAGGCATCGTGCATTTCATCTTTTTTCCGGGAATCAGGCTTTTAGGCGCGAGCGGTGTCGTGTTCGCATTCATCCTGCTTTCGTCGTTCACAAGCACGGAGGAAGGGAAAATTCCGGCGACGTTCATACTCGTGGCGGTGATATATCTTGGGCAGCAGATTTTTTCCGCGCTGTTCGTAAACGACAACATATCGAACCTCGGGCACATTCTCGGAGGAATAGTAGGCTCTGTCCTCGGATTCATAATGAACAAAAACAAGATGTACGGAAAACAGAAGTAAAAAATCAGAAAATAAAAAACAAACAGACGGAATAACAAAAATGTTCACACATGTAATTGCAAACAGTTTCGACGACTTTTTCTCAGGCATGACGCAGCGGAGCGGCAAGCATGTGTATTTTTATCGGGTGAACGATTATTCGCAGACGGTCGGCGACTTCATAAAAAAATTTTACGAGTCAGCAACGAAAAACGGAATCGTAATCGAAGGCGGAATTTCAGCCCCGACACATGACAATCTTTCATACTACAAAGAAACGATGGGCGACGAGTTCAAACCGACGATATCATTCATGGATGCAGGACTGAAAAAATGGATTCCGCGAATGAACGACACGCAACGGCACGACATCGCAATGAACCTTCTTTCGACTTTTCAGGAAATGCTCAGGGAAGGAAAAAACGAGAGCATAATAAAGAACACATACGTCAAATTCCTGTGCTGGCTCTATTACAAATTCGAAAAAATCCTCTGCAGCCTCGGAAACAACGACGTTCCGAAAATCATCTACGAAGGAGCGAACGGAGCGATAACGAAACACGAGCTTCTTCTACTTTCGGTTCTCTCGAATGCGGGCTGCGACGTTCTTCTTCTTCAATATAAGGGAGATGATTCTTACATAAAACTCGACCCGAAATCGGCTCTTTCAACGCCGCTTGAAATTTCAGGCGGAGAGAAATTCCCGGAAGGATTTTGCATTGCGAGCATAAAAGAAGACTCTCAAAAGAAAATGACGGACACAAGGCTGTACGGTGCGTTTCCGAATTTTTCGATGTGCACGAACGCGTGGATTATGAACCAGCACGGGCTTGAAATCGTCAAAAAGCCGCCAGCAATGCGCGGAAACGGAAGAATCGACGCCGAAAAATTCATCTGCAACGTGTTCATGCGAATCAACGGCGCGGAGGACAAATACGTTTACGCGAACGAGCTTTACAGGCTGAAGCAGGATTTGAAGGGCGCAAAAAGAAAACTCGTCATCGTGAACGACAGAATCCAGCCGCCGACTCCCGAAGAAATCAGCGAAATCAGGCGCGGGAATTACGCGAACGAGGAGCAGCTGATATCGAGCATATCGCAGAACATCACATACGCAGGCAACGGCGAACTGCAAAAAATGATGAGGAAAGCATTCGTCGACGCAATTTTGGAGGAATCGAAAAAGCAAGGCTCAAACCTCAACAGGCTTTCGAACAAGGCAGTGTTCTTAATCTGCTACCTGAAACGATATTCGGCAGAGCTTTTTTCAAACTGGAAGAAGCCGGAAGTCGGGGTTTTCATCCATTTCGGCAGCTGCAAAAACGAAAACGAAGCGATGTTCATCAGAATGCTCTCGAAACTTCCGGTTGACGTTCTCCTTCTCTGCCCGAATTTGAACGAAAAATGCATCGTTACGGACGCAATGCTTTACGAGGAGAACAACAAGGAATCGCTCAGCATCGAAAAATACCCGGAGGACTCATCATCGGCGAGCATGGAGACGGTAGCCTCGCACGCAGAGCAGGAAATGATGAGCATGATGAACAGCGATTCGAACGCACTGTACAAAAATCAGCAGTTCACAAAGGCAAATTCGATAACGCTCAAGACGATGTACGAAGAAATCGGCGGAATGTGGGACGTAACTGTGAACTACAGGCAGTTTTTCAGGATTGAGAACGGAACTGTCGATATCCCTGTTATTTACTCGAAAATATCCGGCGTGAAAAACGGCGACATAAACGCATATTGGAATTCGATAAGCGCGATGAAAACGGAAAACACAGTCCTGATTACGAAAATGCCGTACATCCAGCCCGGAACTGCGAACAAATTCAAGTCGCTCGCATCCGAATTCTACAAGAACGGGAAACTTCTCAAAGAAAAGATAAAAAATCATCCTGAATTTCCGTATGCGATTCTCCGAGACGAAATGCAGAACCACATCCTCGACAAAATCGAGCTTCTGATAAACAGCAGACTCGTGAAAGGAATCGGCGAGAACGGAACGGAATACACGGCAATCGGCTGGTGCCTGAACCTTCCGAAAGAGATTGTCCAGCGCATTCAGAGCTTCGACTTCACGAAAAAAAACCCGAAGCTCATTTTCGTGAACACGACGGACAAAACGCTCTCGCTCGAAGATTCAATCATCGTCGCATTTCTGAACCTTGTCGGATTCGACATTCTCTTTTTCATTCCGACAGGCTACAAATGCATCGAAAAACACTTTGCGAACAAATTAATGGAAGAACATCAGATTGGCGACTACAAATACGATTTGGAAGTCCCCGATTTGACGGCTTCGGCACTCAACAGGGCGGGCAGCTCACTGCTCAAAAAACTTTTTGGAAGGAGTAAATAAAATGGACGGAGAAATGACAAACAACGGAATGATGCAAAATCAAATGAACGGTCAGATGATGAACGGCGGAATGATGCAGAATCAGATGAACGGTCAGATGATGAACAATGGCATGATGCAGAACCAGATGAACGGTCAGATGATGAACAATGGCATGATGCAGAACCAAATGAACGGACAGATGATGACGTATGCGCAGCCGGAAATGGCACCTGCGGTGTTCAACGAGCAGGCGTTGCTTTCGAAGATGGAAAAGGAGATGGTCAATTCCGCGGAAGTGCAGAACATGGTCAGGACGCTCGACCTGTCGAACCTCGACGCAATCCAGATGTTCGGGCGAGAGGCGATGGAAGAGATGGCGCGCGTTTCCGATGTCGTCGTGCAGGACCAGACACGCGCGATGATGCTCGAAGGAAACACGACGCAGCTTCTGAGCGTGTTCAACAAGCTGTTCTCGCAGATTGACCCGTCGGAGCTGAACGAGAAGGACGGATTCTTCACGAAACTCTTCGGCAACGTCAAGAAGAAGGTCGAGGCGTTCATAGCAAAGTACCAGAAAATCAGCGTTGACATCGACAGGATTTATGCCGAGCTGAAAAAATACGAGGAGGACTCACGCGCAGGCAACAGAAAGCTCGCGATGATGTACGACTCGAACATGAACACGTTCCACACGCTCAAAGTTTACATTTATGCGGCAGAGCAATGCACGATAAACCTCAACAAGGAAATCGAGGAGCAGACAAGGCTTCAGCAGCAGACAGGAAACGTGGAAATCACGAACTACATCAGCAAGCTGAACGCGGCAAAGCAGCTCATGGAAAAGCAGTACTCGATGCTACTGACAGCGCAGAACGTCGCATTGCAGTCGCTTCCGCAAATCAACGTGCAGCAGCTCACGAACTACAACATAATCGCGAAGGTCAACGAGTACTTTTTGATTGGGCTTCCGATTATGAAGCAGGGAATCGCGCAGGCAATCATGCTCAAACGGCAGAAGATTATGACGGAATCCCTTTCGGAGCTCGACAAGAAGATGAACGAGATGCTCATCAGGAACGCGCAGAACACGGTGGAGACCGCAAAAACCGCAATGCAGCTTTCGAGCCAGACATCGATTTCCGCGGAAGTCCTCGAAAACACATGGAAAACGATTGTCAACGGAATCGAGGAAGTCAACAAAATTCAGGAAGCAGGAAGCAAAAAGCGAATCGAAGACGCGCAGAAGCTCGAAAGAATCAAGAGCGAATTCAACGCGAAATTCGGTGCGCCATCAAAATAAATCAAAAACAAAAGCACGAAATAAATTTCGAACTTTAATTTTTAAGGAGTTTCATTATGGCAATTAGTCTTTCAAAAGGTCAGAGAGTCGATTTGACGAAGGGAAAACCTTCCCTCAAAAATCTCTTGGTAGGATTGGGCTGGGACGTGAACGCATTCGACGGCGCGGACTTTGACCTTGACGCATCGGCATTCTTAGTCGGAGCGAACGGAAAATGCCCGTCGGAAAAAGATTTCATCTTCTACGGAAACCTAAAGCACGAAAGCGGAGCCGTCGAATCTATGGGCGACAACAGGACAGGAAGCGGCGAAGGAGACGACGAGCAGATTACGGTCAACCTTGCGAAAGTCCCTGCGAACATCGAAAGAATCGCATTCACCTGCACGATTTACGATGCGGACAAGCGCGGACAGAACTTTGGTCAGGTGAGCAACGCGTTCATCAGAATCGTTGACCAGGACACGAACGAGGAAGTAATCCGCTACGACCTCGGCGAGGATTTTTCGATTGAGACTGCAATCGTCGTCGGAGAGCTTTACAGGAACAACGGCGAATGGAAATTCAACGCAATCGGAAGCGGATTCCAGGGCGGGCTTGCGGCACTCTGCGGCCACTACGGAATCGAAGTCGCATAAACGTTGCGCATAAAAAAAGGAGATTTTCATGTCAGTAAGTTTGTCAAAAGGTCAGAAAGTAAGCCTCACGAAAGAAAGACCGGGCCTCAAGAACATCATGGTGGGCTTGGGCTGGGACGTGAACGCATTCGACGGCGCGGATTTTGATTTGGACGCGTCCGCATTCATGCTCGGCGCAAACGGCAAATGCCCGTCCGACCAGGATTTCATCTTCCACAACAACAAAAAGCACCAGAGCGGCTCAGTCGAGTCGTTAGGCGACAACAGGACAGGATCGGGCGACGGAGACGACGAGCAGATTATTGTAGATTTGTCGAAAGTTCCTGCAAACATCGAAAAAATCGCGTTCACATGCACGATTTACGAGGCGG
The DNA here is from genome assembly GCA_017525605.1 of Treponema sp. GTDB lineage: Bacteria > Spirochaetota > Spirochaetia > Treponematales > Treponemataceae > Treponema_D. The sequence goes on from JAFXSM010000036.1 coordinate 7,024, forward strand.
ATGCCCGAAGGCAGAATTTCGGTCAGGTGAGCAATTCGTACATCAGAATCGTTGACCAGTCGAACGGAGAGGAAATCGTCCGCTACGACCTCGGCGAAGATTTCTCAATCGAAACAGCAATCGTCGTCGGCGAAATCTACAAGAACAACGGCGAGTGGAAATTCAACGCAATCGGAAGCGGATTTCAGGGCGGTCTTGCGGCTCTCTGCAACCACTTCGGAATCGACGTTGCGTAAATGAAAAAAAGGAGAAAAAAAATGGCAATCAGTTTGACAAAAGGACAGAAAGTAAGCCTCACAAAAGAGAAGCCGGGACTTTCGGAGATTTTCGTGGGACTCGGCTGGGATGAAGTTCAGCAGAATTCGGGATTTCTCGGCTCATTGTTCGGCAAAAAGCAGGACATCGACTGCGACGCTTCCGTCTATCTTCTCAAAGGCGGAAAACTCAAAAGCGAAGACGACATGGTTTTCTTCAACAACTTAAAGCACAAATCCGGCGCGGTCACACACCACGGCGACAACCTCACGGGCGGCGGCGACGGCGATGACGAGCAGATTTCAATCAGTTTGCAGAAAGTGCCTGCTGAGTACGACAGAATCGTAATTGCGGTGAACATCTACAAGGCAAGCGAGAGAAAGCAGCATTTCGGGCTTGTGCAGAACGCATTCATCCGCGTCGTTGACAAAAGCACGAACACGGAGATTTGCCGCTACAATCTGACAGACGACTACTCGGGAAAAACCGGCGCAATCTTCGGCGAAGTCTACAGGGAAGGCGGCGAATGGAAATTCGGCGCGGTCGGCGAAGGCATCCAGGCATCGTATATCAGCGACATCGCGAAGAGATATTCGTAATCATTTTTTAGTTGAATGTCGAGTTAATGCAGATTGTAAAGGTTGGAAACAAGCTCACGGCAGGAACCCGACCACAAAGACGGCAGTACCGCTATGCGGTGGCTGAGTGTCTTTGTGGTCGGAACCCTGCCTCCGCTTGTTTCCAGCTTTAATTAGAAAAGCACGACATTCGACACATTTTTGTATATTCCACAATTTCATAATACATGACGATATTCGCATCAGACCTTGATAACACTCTAATCTACTCTTACAAGCACGACATCGGAATGCGAAAGCGGAATGTTGAAATTTATCAGTCGAGGGAAATTTCGTTCGTGACGGACAGGACGCATTCGCTTCTTGAAAAGGTGAAGGAGAAAGCGATTTTCGTGCCGGTCACGACGCGTTCTATTGAACAATACAAGAGAATAGATTTCGGAATCGGAAAGATAAAATACGCGCTCACCTGCAACGGCGGTGTTCTTCTGGTGGACGGAGAAAAAGATTCGGATTGGTATGAGGAATCGAAAAGAATCGCAGAGCAAAGTTTGTGCGAACTACAGAAAGGAATATCGATTCTTGAAAAAGACGCGAACCGCAAATTCGAAATCCGCTTCATCGAAAATCTTTTTGTCTTTACGAAATGCGAAAATCCTAGCGAAACAATCGAAAACTTAAAATCGCAGCTTGACTGCACTCTCGCAGAAGTTTTTTCGAACGGAGAAAAAATCTACATCCTGCCGAAAAAGCTCGACAAAGGCTCGGCCGTGAAAAGATTCAAGGAAATGATGGATGCAAAAAAAATCATCTCGGCTGGCGACAGCGAATTCGACATTCCGATGCTGGAAGCTTCCGACATCGCGCTTATTCCGTCGGATTTTCACTGGCAGCTCAACGATTCGATCCCGCGAATCCTAAAAAACGATGACGAGACAGTTTTCTCGGATTTTATTCTTGAGAACGTGCTAAAAGCATTGGAATAGTTTCACTCTTTTATCCCGAATTGGTCGGCAAGGAATAGGATTTTTCTTGCCCAGTTCGTGTGGGTTTTGTATTCGTTCATGCGTTCGTTGGTGGCGGAGGCGAGGACGTAGTCGTCTTTCATGTTGTTCAGACCCAAAATTGACTTTGCGTCGTCGAAATCGGATTTTCGGACTTTGTAGGCATCGTTCACGATTTTAATCTGGTTCGGGTGGATTACGGTTTTTCCGACGAAGCCGCACAATTGGTCGCCGCGGATTTCCTGAACCATGCAGTTTTCCCAGTTGTCGCCGGAATAATATTCGAACACAGGCCCCGAAACGACGTAATCAAGACCGTAAACCGTGACAATATCGGAAAGGATGTCGGCGACAGGCTTAATCATGTAAATCGGCTCGTCTGCATGTCGGCGGAAACCGAAATTGTGGCACAAATCGTTTCCGCCGACACGGATATTCAGCACAAGTTCCTCAACCGGCTGCAACTTTTCTTTTAGCGCGTAGAGAATTTCATATCGGTTCCGCAAATCGATTATCGACGAGCTTTCGTAAATCGGCATCAGAAAAACTCTGCCCGAACTATGCGCATTTATCTCAGAAATCCGCTCGATGTATTCAGTTGAATTTTCAGTCGAGAATTTCGGAACTATGAATCCCGCAACGATTTTCTTCTCCTCACCGAAAGACGAATAGAGTTTCGTCATCTGCTTAGGATTTCTCACGCGGATGAATATTTTCGGAAGATAAAAAGTGCGCGTATCAAGAGATTCGTATATTTTTTTGAGCGTGCATGAAAGCTGCAGCTCGGCATCCTCAACAAAATTGTCGTTAACCGCATCCTCAAGGCAAAGCGCAAGCGAGTATTTTTTCCCGAATTTTTCGTTTATAACCGATTCCGCCACGCTCTGCCTGTTCGCAGGCGAATAAAGCAAAGCACCGACGCTGTAATAGATTCCATCATTTTTCATTATTCAAATATACCACACATTACGCGTCGGCAAGTTTTTTTATTATCCCGCAGCATTTGTAATGCTCCAAGTTGTATTCTTCAACCGGAACGCCTTTTTCTTCCGCGAGTTTCAGGAGATGCGCAAGCTGCGGGGAAGAAGCGAATCTTTTATCGACGAGGATTTTCCACGGAAGGCGGCGGAGGAGGACGCGCATCGCTTCGCCGATTCCGGGCTTTATAAGGTTGATGTCGTCGATTCCAAAATGAGACGCGATTTTTAAAACCTCATCGCGTCCGTTTCCTGTTGCGGAAACAAAATCGCAGGATGCGGAATCTGAAAATTCTTTTTCGATTGAGTCCAAAAACGAATATGAAAGGTCAGATTCAAGAAGATTTTCGTAGAACACAGCCCCGTGAAAATCATCTTTTCCGATTAGGTCGTCGCGGAGAACAGTCCTGCTTATAAGCCCCGAAACAGTGCTGTTCAGGCAGGAGCTTGGAATCAGAATGTCCTCGTGCGTTCCGCAAAGCTCCGTTATGTTCGCGGGGTCGGAAATCACGGCAAGCTCGGCGGAGATTCCATCGTATTCAGAAAGCGCAGACGCGAGTTCCGAGCAAATCGCGCCCTTCCCTATCCAGCCGTCAACGAACTGGATGTCGGACGCGGAATGACGCGCGAGAATGTATTTTATCGCGTTCCCGTCGATTCCACGCCCGCGGATTATCGAAACAGAATAATGCGGAACGTCGATTTTCCACTTCCGCTTTATGTAGTGCTTTATGAGAATTCCAATCGGGATTCCAGCACGCGCAAGAGAAACTAGAACGACGCTTTTTCCTTTCGCATTGATTATTTTCTCCGACAAAACGGCAACAGCGTCAGCAACCGGCTTTGAGAAAGTCGCAAGAGAATGTCTGTAAACTTCCATGTATTTTTCGCTCGGAACGTATTCAATCGGAAGCATCTCGCAATAATGAATGCCTGACTGAATGAGCTTCTCGCGCTCTTCCGTCGTCTGCCCATGAATCATTCCCGTTATGTCTTTCAGAAGAATCTGAACGTCTTCTTTTTTGTATGAGCTTCTCATTTTTCCCACCTGATTACGCTTATGTCGCCTGAAAATTTTCGAACAGCATTTATGAGCGACAAAAGCCCCTTTTTGTTTTTTTCTTTTATCGAAGAGTCTGTTGAAGAGTCTGTTGAATAACCTGCTGAAGAATCCGTGATAATCAAGATTTTGTCGTAATAATCGAGATTGTAAATGTAAGTCGTCCGCTCCTCGTCGTAAAGGCTTGCAAGCGTGAACCGTGAATAAAGCGGATATTTTTTGCAGCCGGAAGCGGAATCTGAATCGAAAACTGAAATCGGGCTTCTCGTGGTGGAATGTGTCCTGACGAAATTTCCGTTCTGCTCGATTTTTTTTCCTGTAAGAATCGCAGGATACATGAATTCTTCCGTGCCGAGGACGAGGATTTTTTTACCAGTCGGAGAACCGATTTTTTCTATTATGTCGCTGGCAAAACGCTCGCAGGCATTTTTGTACTCGATTGAATCGACAAGGCGGCGTGCGTTCATGTATCCGCCAACCGAAAAGAATTTGCAGCCGATTTTTGAAAAATCAACTGGAGAAACATCGATTTGATTTTCTTCCCCACGTTTCAGAACCGAATCAAAACCCGACGCGATTTTTTCAAAATTCGTCCTGTCGATTTTCTCAAGGAAAATGAAATCCACGTTCAAATTCAAATCTGAATATTGGGCATTGTCGTCTTCCGTCATCCCGTTCAGAACCGACATCACGGAAAAAGAAATCTTCTTCTCATAAAGCTGCGTCAGCTTTCGGATTATGTTCCTGATTGTCTTTCCTGTCGAAACTTCGTCCTCAACAAAAATAATTCTGTCGGTAGAAAAAATCACTTTGTCGAAATCGTTCTTCACAAGTTTCTGTTCGGTCGCGTGGCTGTGCTCTTCCGAGAAAAAAATGTATTCGGCATCCTGAATATTCTCCCTCGTCGTCTGGATGTACGGAAAACCGGAGCAGATTGCGACTTCCGCGCCGATTGCAGTCGCCGTCTCCGCAAAACCGATAAAAAGCAGATTCTCATTTTTGTATTTTCCGATGATTTTTTCGGCAAGCTCGTCAAAAACGGAAAGCGCAGTTGCCGGCGAAACAGGCACATGCTTTCCCTGAAGCGGATTCACAATCAGAAAACCGCGTTTTGCATTGTTCTCTCTTTTTGCAATTGAAACAAATCTTTCGTTCATAATACAAATTTACCATGACAGCGGGCATAATCAAACAAAATTGTTTATTGCCTGCAAAGAACAAAAACACTAAATTCTATTTTGATATGCAATCCAGAAATATTTCATCAAAGGCACTCGTAATTTCCACAAAACCGAAAGGAGAATCGAACAGGCTCGTGACAGTCTTCACGCCGGAATCGGGCATTTTTCTTGCGACACTGTACGGCGGACCGAAAAGCAAACTCCGCTCGCAAGTTTCCCCGATGAATTCGGGAACGATTTATCTGTACAAGGACGAAACGAAAAACTCCGTGAAAATAAGCGACTTCAACGTAAAAAATTATCACACGTCGTTCAGGGAAAATTTGTTCAAGTCGTTCGCTTCTTCACTCGCCTCAGAAATCCTGATGAAAACCCACTGCGCGGGAAATTCCGAGCAATCATGGATTTTGATGAACGCATTTCTCGACGGAATGGATTTTTTCGACGAAAACGAAGGCAGAATCGGACTCGTGCGCTTCCTCTGGAGATACATCGCGCTTCTCGGAATCCAGCCCGACACTTCATGCTGCTACCAGTGCGGCTCAAGTTTCTCGCGCACTGCCAAAAATCCGCACTTCTCCGTTTTGAATGGAAAAATGGCGGTCGATACCTTATCATGTAAAAATACACAGAAAAGTTCTTTCGATTTCAGGGCAAACGCATTCGTCTGCGCGGACTGCATGAAAAATCAGGAGAAAAGCGCAAGAAACTTCGAAATCGGCGCGGAGTCAATCGAATATCTTGAGAACATCTCGAACATGACTCCGAAAGAAGCAAGGGCATTGCGCATAAACGACACGATTCTCGGCGAGACAAAGAATCTGTGCCTTACGATTATCGAGAATGCAATCGGAATGCGCCTTACGACGCTCGAAGCCGCGGCAGGAATTTTGTGATTTGGAATTTGAAACGGGAACTTCGCTTTTTTGCAGAAAATAAAAAAATATAGATAAATACTCAAACGGAGGCTTTTATGCGCGCAATCGACATCATCATGAAAAAAAGAGGGACGAATGTCCGGGACGAAAACGGAAAGAAAGTTCTTGCGGGAAGCACGACGCTCACAAAAGAAGAGATAAAATTCTTGATTGACAGTTACGTTAAAGGCGAAATTCCTGACTACCAGATGAGCTCTTTTCTGATGGCGGTCTATTTCAACGGAATGACGTTCGAGGAAACTGGTGCTCTCACCGATTCGATGCTGCATTCTGGCGACGTAATCGAACTGCACGGCGAAAAAGGCATAAAGTCGCTCGACAACGAGATTTTCGTTGACAAACATTCAACAGGCGGTGTCGGCGACAAGATTTCACTTCCGCTCGCGCCAATCGTCGCAGCGTGCGGCGTGAAAGACCCGATGATGAGCGGACGCGCACTCGGTCACACCGGAGGAACCCTCGACAAGCTTGAATCTATCGAAGGCTACAACGTCAATCTTTCCGAGGAGCAGTTCAAAGCGGGAATCGCCGAAAACGGATTTGCTATGATGGGCCAGACACCGAAAATCGTCCCTGCCGACAAAAAAATGTACGCTCTCCGTGACGTGACTGCGACTGTCGAATCAGTTCCGCTCATCACAGGCTCGATTCTCTCGAAGAAAGTCGCGGAGGGCGCGGACGCTCTCGTGTTCGACGTGAAATACGGAACTGGCGCATTCATGAAGACGAAGATTGACGCGGAAGAGCTTGCGACATTCCTCGTGAAAACTGCAAAGGCGATGGGAAAGAAAGCGGCGGCTCTCATCACGGACATGAACACTCCGCTCGGCCGTACTGTCGGAAACTTCCTCGAAATCGAAGAAACAGTCGAATGCTTGCAGGGAGAAGGACCTGCCGACGTTATGGAACTCACTTACGAGCTTGGCGCACAGATGATTCTGCTCGCGGAAAAAGCAAAGACGAAAGAAGAAGCGATTGCGATGGAAAAAGAAGCTGTCAGTTCAGGAAAAGCACTGGAGATTTTCCTTTCGAACGTCAGAACGCAGGGCGGAAATCCTGAAAAATTGATGAGCCAAATCGGAAAAAGACGAAGCGTTTTCAAAACGGAAATAAAAGCCGAAAAAGACGGATACATAACGCTCGACGCATTCAAGACAGGACTTGCTGGCGTGTATCTCGGAGTCGGAAGGAACAAATCGGACGACAAAGTTTGCGCTGACGCAGGAATCATCATGCACAAAAAGACCGGAGATTCCGTGAAAAAAGGAGAGCTCATCCTCGAAGTGTTCGGAAAGGACGAGGAATGCCTTTCTCCTGCCGTGAAAAAACTTCAGGAAGAGGCGATTTCTTATTCCGACAACGCGCCGGCAAAGAACGAGCTTGTGTTCAAGGTGATTGAATAGGACACGGCGATGAAAACTTGGAACAAAAAGCCGATAACTGTCACTGTCGTAAATTCAATTTCCGCAAAATACAAAATCGACACTCTCACGGCCGTCATCCTTGCGCGAAGGGGAATCACGGAAGGAAATGACATCGAATTTTATCTTGAGGACAACGCAAGGTATCTGCACAATCCATTTTTGTTCAGCAACATGGAAGATGTCGTTGACAGGATTCTTCAGGCAAAGGACGAGGGCGAGAAAGTCCTCATATTCGGCGACAGGGACGTGGACGGAATAACATCGACGACAATTCTCTACGATTATCTCACTTCAATCGGAATCGACGCGCAGACACGGCTTCCGGGCGGCACCGACCCTTACGGACTGAATCTGAAGGCTATCGACGATTTCGAAAAGGAGAACGGAACTCTCATCATCACTGTTGACTGCGGAATCTCGAACGTGAGCGAAATCGCATACGCCGCCGACAAATGCATGGACGTAATCGTGCTCGACCACCACAATCCGCCTGACGTGCTCCCGGAGCCTGCGATAATCATCGACCCGAAATGCGAGGATTCAGGCTATCCGTTCAAGGACATCTCTGGCTGCGCTGTCGCGTACAAAGTCGTGACTGCGCTCAGGTTTGCTATGAGCGATTTGTACAAGAACGAGGTCGCGCTTCTCAACGTCCGCCGTGACGCACAGAACAAAGACAAAATGTTCGTTGACGTTATGAAGATAGAAAACCTCGTGGAAAAATCTTCGATAACGGAAGAAGTCGAGATTGGCACGCCGATTTCGAACACGCGTCTTCTGAATTACTTGAGCGGACAACAGATTTTCGTCTGGGACGAGAAAAGCACAAAGAACGCTCTTTACGAGCTTTTCGGAACGGGAGCGGAATTCAACTGTTTCGATTTCAGAAATTCAGTCACGGAATTCTGGCCGTCGTTCAAAACGCTTTCTCTTTCCGATATGCGCAAAAAATCGAAAATCGCAGTTTACAACCCGGAATTCGACACGGAAATCAGCGCATTCTTCAATATTTTCGTGACATACCACGACACTTACATCAGCAAGCACTTCCCGGGATATGTGAAATCGAACGAGCGGGACTTGCAGCTTGTCGCGCTTGCAGCCCTTGCCGACATCATGCCTCTCAAAAACGAGAACCGCATTTTCGTCAGAAAGGGAATCGAATCGATGAACAAGGGAAATTCGAGGGAAGGTCTTCTGGAGCTTCTTTCGGTTCAGAATCTGCTCGAAAAGAAAATCACCAGCACAGACATATCGTGGAACATAAACCCGGTTCTCAACGCAACTGGTCGTCTCGGACAGCCTGAACTCGGTCTGGACATTTTTCTCACGAAAGAAAACGACAAAAGGCGCGAGCTGATAAACGAAGTCATATCGATGAACGCAAAACGAAAGCAGTTCGGAATGGACGCGTGGGAAATCGGCAACCCGAAAGCGAAGGAGTCGATCAAAAATCACGGCGACAAGCTCTGCGTAATCCTGGACGAAAAGATAAACAGGGGCGTTTCGGGAACGCTCGCGGCAAAACTCGTCCAAACTTACAACGTGCCTTCGATTGCGATGACGATTGTTGACGACACCGTAATCGGCTCAATGAGAAGCTGCCGCGGTTTTGACGTGACGACATTCCTCGACGCAATCGACGAAGCAGGTGCCAGCGTGGACGCGGACGGAGAGAAGAAAGGTCTTTTCATCAGCCACGGCGGACACAACTACGCGGCAGGTTTCAGTTTCGAGAAAAGCAAAATCGAAGAATTCGAAAAGGCACTTGCGGAACAGATTCCGAACATCCACCTTTCAGACGACGACGGCGAAGTAATCGACATCGACGCGGAACTCACAGGAAAAGAGCTTACGCCGAAAATCCTTGATTTGGTCGATTTGTTCGAGCCGTACGGAGAAGCGAACAGGGAGCTTGTATTCCTCAGCAAAAACATGCGGATCGAGGATTATCTCATCATGGGAAAGGAAAGCCAGCACCTGAAGCTCACTCTGAACACCGGAAAGATGAAATGGCCGGCGATTTTCTGGAGCGGAGCGGAGCATCTCCACACTGAGTTCGACAAGGGCGACATGATTGACGTGATTTACACAATCGAGCGGAACACCTACAACGGCAACACAACGCCGCAGATGAGGCTGATAAGCGCATGGAGAAGCAAATGACAAGAATATCGACAAATCCGGCATTTTTCAAAAAAGCATTTCCGGTGATTTTCCTCATTGCATTTTCCATCGCGCATTCGTTTTCGGAATCGGTAGATGTGAAAGGCGAAAAATACAACCTTACAATCTCGTACAACAAATTCTCGCTTCCGGGCGACGCTGTTTTCGTCCGGGTGAATCTTGAGACGAGCGACAAATATCTGAAAGACTCGCCAGTTGCGACGAGCGGAAAGATTCAGATTTTCGAGGGAGACACGGAGCTTTTCGAGTCAACCTCGTTCGACGCTGGAAGCGCAAAGGATTTGGGGCACGCTGACTTTTACAGGATAAGCGAATCATCTGTGTCGGTTGATGTGGACGTTGAGCAAACAGACGTAAAAGAAAAGAAAAGTTTTCGTCGCAAAAAGCAGAAAAATCTTGTGCAGCCGCTCCAAACAAAAAAAGAGACGATTCTTGCAGGAATTCCGCTCTCGTCGTATTTCAAGACGGGAGAGCACACAATCATCGTAACGCTGAAACCGTTCGGCGACACGAAACGGCAGATAACGCTGCCATTGATGATAAACAACAAGGAATTCGTAAAGGAGACCATTCAGCTTGACGCGAAAAACACTTCGATAAGAACGAACGATTCGGATGAGAGGTGGAGGCAGATAAAAAAGCTGAACGGAATACTCGGCACGACGAACTACGATGCGGTTTACGACCTCGGTCCTTATGACGCACCGACACCTGCGACACGCCGAACGTCATTCTTTGCGGACAGAAGGATTTATGCGTACAACAACGGAAAAAGCGCGACGAGCCTGCATTACGGAATCGACTACGGAATAAAAGAAGGAAGCGAAGTGCGTGCGTGCGCGGCGGGCAAAGTCGTTTTGGCAGAGACCAGAATCACGACAGGATGGAGCGTCGTCATCGAGCATCTTCCAGGACTTTACAGCCTTTACTATCACAACAGCGTCCTGAAAGTGAATGTCGGCGACATCGTGAAAAAAGGTGATTTGATTGCGTATTCGGGAAAGACAGGTCTTGCGACAGGAGCGCATCTTCATTGGGAGATGAGGCTCAACATGGAAGCCGTCAGCCCGGATTTTTTCCTCGGCGACTTCACATTCGATACACATTCAGAGAGCCGTTAGAGCCAATCACGACCTCGTAAACGGCTGCGTCCTGCAAATCCGAAATGTTTATTGTCCGTATCCTTGAAAAACGCGACTGGAATTTTTTCGACTGGGAAACGGCAAACACCGCGAAAGCACCGACAGCCGACTTATGCTCTTTTGAATCATGCGCGGAAACGAAAGAGCATTCGTCTCCGTCCATGTAATACCGCGTCAGGTCGAGCCCCCTTCCGGCAACCATTCGCCCGGAAGAAAGATATCGCCCTGAATAAATCCGAATCGGAAAGTAAATCTCCTTTTCTTTGAAAGACGCGCTTGAAAATTCGATGTACAGCGAGGAATTCGACCAGGAGCGGTCTATCACGGCGAATTCCTTTCCCGACGAATCTATGAGCGAAATGTGCGCGCTCATGGATTCCGGGCTTTTTCCGTAGACCAGCACGCGCATCAGCGAAACTGAATAAAACGGGACGATGTCCTTCGAAACGAAAAAGCATCTGGCAAAAATGAAAAAATAATACGAGGCAAACCCAAGAAGAATCAGAAGAGAAACGATTGATGCAAAGCGAATTATGACCGTTGATTTTTTCATCAGCTAAATGTTACTGAAAAAGTTTCACAAATTCATCTTCGTTTATTATTGCGACACCGTATTTTGCAGCCTTCTGATTTTTTGACGAGCCTGACGAAACATCGTTCGTGACGAGGAAAGACAAATCCTTTGTGACGGAAGATTTGCACGTTCCGCCATTTTCCTTGACGAGTTTCTCCGCATCTGCCCTTTTCATCGACTTGAGCTCGCCCGTGAAGCAGAACGACTTTCCGACAAGTTTTCCGTCGGACGCACCAGTGATTTCGATTGTCTTTTCATCGACGAGCTTTTTCATCTCTTCTTTGTTTTCGCCAAGCCCATCGACAATCGTGTCCGCCATGATTTTTGCGAACCCGTACACGCCCGCGAAATCATCCGAAGTCGCAGCGAAAAGTTTGTCGAGAGTGTTGTAGCCAGCATCGACGAGTTTCTGGACGAGAGTTTCGCCCACACCTTCGATGTCAAAGCCGGCAACGAAAACTGCAAGCGACATTTTCCTGTGGTTCTGAATCGAATCGAAAACTTTTTTCGCGCCGAGAGAGTCCTTTTTCTTCTCGATTGATTCCGTGTCGAGAAAATACGGAGAGAGAGTCTCGACATCGAGCGCGTACAAGTCGGAAATAGATTTGACTTTTCCGTCGGCAAAGAGCGAGCGAATCAGTGTGTCGCCGAAATCGCGGATATCGACGACGGAAATCCATTTCTGAAGCTGATGAAGGACTCGCTTGGAGCATGATTTGTTCGGGCAGAAAAGGCGCGTGCCCTCATCGACCAAATCGCTTCCGCAAGCAGCGCACTTTTTCGGAACTTCGATTTCGCTTGTCTCGCCGTTAAAATCCGAGACGATTCCCATGATTTTCGGGATGATTTCGCCGCGCTTCACGACGATGACCTTGCTTCCGATTTTCACGCCGAGCTTTCTCATCGTGTCCGGGTTTGCAAGGCTCGCGCGCTGGACAGTCGTTCCGTTCAGCTGAACCTCGTCGAAAATTCCAACCGGGGTGTAAGTCGCGCCAGATTCGCTCCATTCGACCTGGCGCAGAATCGTGACGGCTTCCTCAAGATTGAATTTGAACGCAATCTGCCTGTCAGGACGCGCACGCCGCGCATCCTCGGCATCAATGCGACGTTCTTTTATCACAAGTCCGTCAATATCGTATTCGAGCGTGCTTCGGATTGAGTCAACTTCAGCGCGGTAATCGATTACTTCCTGCGCGGATTTTTTTATCGCGAGCGGAACGACATTGAAGCCGCATTTTTTGAGCCACGCGATTTTTCCTTCCTCGTCAGAAAAAGGAGTCTCACCCTCGGTTGCAAGTGCGTCATACGTTATGAGAGTGAGATTTTCGCTGCCCTCGCCGTCCTTTCTTTTCATCAGACCGTTCGCGGCATTCCGGCAGTTCGCCTTGTCGGAATAAAGCTCGTCGTGAACTTTCCGTGTCATTATGACTTCGCCGCGGACAGCTCCTGTAAAATCGACTTTTGCTCCGTCGGAATCGAAAAGCGCAGATGGAACGCCGGACATTTTTTTCGCGTTCGCAGTTATGTCGTCGCCGATTTCCCCGTCACCGCGGGTGATTGCGCGGACGAGAACTCCGTTGTCGAACTGAAGCTCAAGCGACGCTCCGTCAAGTTTGTATTCGACAAGATATTCATCATATTCGTGCGACGAAGCCCATTTCAAAAACTCTTCCGGGTTCGACGCTTTTTCCTGGCTGCCCATCATCATTCTGTGAGAAGCTTTCGGGAACGTCCCGGAAAAACCTTCGTTTCCGTCGGCACCGACTTTTTTGAAAAGCGGATTTTCAGGGTCAAGAGAGCGAAGTTCGTCCCAGAGCTTGTCGAATTCAAAGTCAGAGATTTCAGCCTCGCCGTTGTAATACGAATCCTGATATTTTTTTACGAGCTTCGAAAGCTTTGAAATGCGCTCTGCCTTGTCGAGCTCGTCATCGTCAAAAAGATTGTCCATTTGATTTTCTCCGTCGTCTCAAACTTTTTTCTATCGATAGCAATACAGAATCAGATTTTCTCGAACATGACTTCTGATATGACTCTGTTCGCGTCAACGCCTTTCTGCTCGAACCTTGTCTCAGGCCGCCATTCCTGATGAGGCGCAAATCCGTCGAATTTGTTTTTCAGTCCTTCTGTCTGGTTCAGCTCGTCAAGCGCGAATTCCGCATACGGAAGCCAGTCGGTAACGAAATACAAATAGCCCGATTTTTTGAGTTTCGAGGCAAGAAGGTTCGTTCTCGGACGCTGGACAAGACGACGCTTGTGGTGACGCTTTTTCGGCCACGGGTCCGCAAAGAAAATATGGAAAGCGTCAACCGACTCGTCCGCAATCATGTCCGCAAGAACTTCCATCGCGTCATGCTCGATTATCCTGATGTTTTTCAGGCCGCGCTCGCGTATTTCTCCGAGCAGTTTTCCGATTCCCGGTTTGTGGACTTCAATTCCGAGATAGTTGATGTTCGGGTTGTTCTCTGCGATTATCGCAGTCGCCTTTCCCATTCCGAAGCCGATTTCGATGACGACAGGATTTTTGTTGCCGAAGATTTTCTCAAAGTCCAGCGTCTTTTTCTCGTCGTCCTCGCCTTTTTCGTATGGAACACCCCAAACAGGCAGAAGTGCCTCGTAGTCTTTTCTCTCAAGATTCGTGAAATGCCCGGCCCTTATGACGAAAGTGTGGATTTCACGCCTGAATTTCAAATCTTTTCCTACGTTTTCCGCATTTTCCGCAATTTCTGCGCCTGCACTATTCTCAGGATTCTCACAGTTCATTTTATTCTCCTATTTTTTCGGTTGGCATCAGGCAGACGAGTTTCTGCTCGCCAGTGAAGTAGACGGTGCGCCAAAAAGATGCGTTCTTGTAATCTTTCAGAATGTTCGACCTCGAAGACCAGTTCGACTTAGGCTTTCCGATATAAAGAAGCATATTGAACTCATCATAAATTGCAATATTTTCAGTGACGACGCCTAAATGTTTCTTAATTTCATCGCTTCTGAACGAAAACAAATCGTCGTTGTAGCTCAGATTGAAGTCGATGTTGGCTTCCTGCCCCGCAGAATCTTGATAGAAAAGGCGGTAGCGTCCTTTTTTCAGCATCGGGGAACCAACGGAACAAAGATTGTCCTGAAAGACATATTTGTTGTTGTCGATTGTGACGACTTTCGGAGAAGAAACACGCCATTCAAGATTCATCGGGTCGTCGATGTTTTTCAGGACGAAGCTTTCCGCACGACGGTTATCGCTGTTCGTTTTCAGGAAGACAGCGAATTTCGCGGACGGCAACGACTCAGCGTCGGCATAATCGAGTATGACGGAAGGAAAAACACGGACGAGAGAAGGAGAGCTGTCCGCGCACGAAAAAAACATCGATGAAAACGCAATGCCGAACAAAAACGCGGCAACGATTCCACCGATGGTTCTGAAAAATGCTGATTCTGATTTCATCGATTCGTTCAGTTTCTTCATCAATAAAAAATCAATAGAAAATCAGAAATTGAAAATCAAGTTGATGACCGTCAAATCGGAAATCTGGTTTACGATTGACTCGAACCTTACGCCGACTTTCTTGCACGACTCATCAAGATACGAGAAGTACATCATGCCAAGGTCAACGCCTTCCTCCCCGTCAGGAAGCTCGCGGTAGAAATCGATAATCGTCTTTTTCTTCGTGTCGGTGGACATCTTGTCGGCGATATTGTCCTTCACCTGCTGGAATTCGTTGCTCTGGTTGTAAAGCGTAATCTGCAATCTTCCCTGCTTTCCGATTGCCGTAGAGCCGCCGCCCATTTTCCACTGGAGAGTTACGAGTTTGTGCTGCCTTTTCAGCTCATTGAAAAGCTTCTCGCGGATTTCCGGGTCGAAGAGAATAGAATTCGTGTCCTCGATTCCGTTGTACAGGATTTTCGCTGCTTTCTTGAGGTTGTCGTTCTCGTTGTTTGCGACAAGCTCCATTATGAGAAGAGAAATGTCATCAGCAATCCTCGATTTTTCCATGTACTCCTGAAGAAGATGGCGGATCGCGACGTTGATTTTCTCCGAGCCTTCCTGCTGGAAGAAGAGGATGATGACGTACCAGTTCATGAGGCTCAATCTGTTCAGGAATTTCTCGGACATCAGAAGATAGATGTTGCGCTCTTCCGGTGAGAAATTTTTGTTCGCGACAATCGCCTTCCAGACAGGGTCAAGAATCGCCTTTTTCGCAAGGGTGACGCGGGCAGTGTTCTTCGCAAGAATCGGGCGGAGTTTCGCGTCCGGGATTCTTGTGGACTCGTCGATGAGATTTCTCGGATGATTCCTGTTGTATTTGAGAACGCAGTCGCATTTAACAAGCTCGGAATAGAGCGCGCGGTCGAACTGCTTGTACATGAGCGAGAACACAATCATTTTAGAGAGGTCCATCACGTCCTGCCTTACGGAAACAAATTCCGACATGGAAATTTCCATTTTCGAGATGTAATCGACCATTATCATGTTCTGAACCGACTGCGGCTTGAATGGATTCACGGAAATACCGACTTCCTCCATATCATCGGCAAGCTTAAAGTGCGTAAGCTTCATCTTGTTGCTGATAAAATGCGAAGTCCCCTCTTCCGAGAGGATAATCTTCAAAGGAAGGTTAAGGCTGAATTTTTTTCCGTTGTCACCCATCGTCTTTCTCCATTCTTTGTACTGGCGTTATACTTTTTGTTATAATTTTATTGTACTCTACGGGTCTTGCGTTGTAAACAAACAAATTATATCCTAAATTTCATGTCCTTCCGAACCGTATCGATAGCTCTATCAATATTAATCCTGCTGGTTTCAAACGCTTTTTCGTCAAATGCCAGCGGAAAAGCACTTTCGGATACGGTTTACAAAGCCATAACAGAAAGCGGGTTCAAAAACACGACGAAACTGAACATTGCCACGACAGGTCGCGACGAGTTCGCATACAACATCACAGTAAATTTTTCGGCAAACAAAGCAAAATCCAACACAGAAAACGAAGAGGCGGTTGACAGGGACTCGTTCCAAAACATCAGAAGGACGAAGATGATTCTCGACTTCATGCAGGAAGATTTTTCGGAAAAAAAAGAAGAATTCATCGATTTTCTGAAAACGCTCGAAGCGGACAAAGAAAGAAAAATCGATGTGACAGTTCTTTTTTCCGCGCTGGACGAATCGACGAACATAACCGGAACAGAGATTTTCGCATACTCAATCGACGACACCGACACGACTTTCGCGGGCGTATTCAGATTCGGCGGATACAGAGCAAACACGATTCTCACGGGTAACAAGAGCAGAATCACGCCGCTGTGGCTGACAAAACAAGTCACCGACGCATTCATACGGATAAATCATGTATTCGAAGTCGGGCACACGATTGCTTCTCTCTACAGGCTCGGCATACTCGACGGCGACAAGCGCATGGAGAATTTCACCACGAACAACATTCCGGCAGTCGCAGTCTACTTGAAATCGGACGGAACGAACGGCGAATTCGACTTTCTCAAAACGTTCGCGAACGGAATCGACATAAACGACAGCGGAGAATGGGACACGCACTACATTTTTCTGGAGCTGAAACGCCCTTTCAAGCCGGTATGGATAACGGAGCGGATGTTCCTGATTGCCTGCATTTCCGTAATGACCCTCTCGCTGCTGATTTTGTGCGGGTTCACGTTCGCCGGAAAATTCGGAAAGCAGCACAAACGCGATTTTCTGCGCTCGTGGTACATGATTCCGCTCTCAATCGCAATATCCGTATTCACTATGATTGCAGGGCAAAGGCTTTTGCAGTCAGTTGACGCGCTCCGGGCAATGAACCCGATTTATCAGTTCGGCGGAAAGATAATTTTCTCGACGGCGTTCATATCGATGACATTCCTTCTGCAGGAGAAAATGCACCTTCCGATCAAGGTATTCGTCTACGGCTACATTCCGTCGATTGTCGCAATCATCAATATGTTCGTTTTCAGTTCCGTTGACATCACATTCTTCGTCATTTTCGGAATCGAATATCTGATTATAAATTTTTCGCGCCCTGCAAAAAGAATCCCGTTCATCACATTCTGGGCACTCGTGATGATGATGCCGTTCGTACCGTTCGCATACACGCTCATAAAACACGCAAAACTGGACGCGCTCCGTAAAATCGTCTTCTGCACATGGGACATGAACATCATTCTGGCGACCGCGCTACTGCCGTTCGAAATCATGTGGCAGAAAATCCTCGTCCGCGTGAACATCATCATCGGTATGAAAGGTTTCGGAATCGTCAGGGCGATAATCACATACGTCACGTCGGTCTGCATTTTTCTGTCGCTGTCAATGTCCGGCCTTTTCTTCATAAAGAAATTTTTCTACGTCGAGAACCCCGACATTCAGCAAGCCGTGACATCGAGAAGCGAGGACGAAGAGCGCAATCTTTCGGTCAGCGTGGTGGAAAACGAATTTTTGGGAATGAACACGAACCACATAAAAATCAGCTCGAAAAAAGACGCGCTCAGATACAGCGTAACGATAAAGGGCGACGGTCAGCTTCCGATATACGAATCGACCTACAATTATTTCGTGACGGGCGAAAACGAGGCATCATTCGTGATTCCAGACTTTCCGCCAAAATCGATTACGATAGACTACGCGGCAAATTCCGAGCATTATTCGGAAATCAGAGTGACCGCAGTGTACGACGAGGACGGCGAACTTTTCAGCGAGACGATGATTAAAAAGATAAACGGCAAAGAAAAAAGCGAAAAAGACGGGAAAAGCAAAACCGAAAAAAATAAAAACGAGAAAATGGAAAAAGCGAAAAATTGAAGAGGCATTTTTTGAAAAAGATTCTTGCATTTTCTCTTTTTTCGTCCTGCATTGTTTTCAACATTCATTCAGGCGAAGTCATTGTCGAAACCGAGACGGAATCTTCGGGAGCCGGCGCAATCGTATTCGACGCGGCAAAACTTCCGCTTGACGGAGGGGAAAATGCAGTCTCTCTTTTCAATTACGATTTCGGCGACAACAACGTGGAATTCCTTGCGGAAGGATATTGGAAAAGCCTCGTCTCTTCTTCAGCATCATGCACATTCGGATTCGGAAACACACCGAGCGCAACTTCGCCTTCAATCGCATTCACGCAGAATGTCGATTTGAGCCTCTGGTTCATGCTGAACCGACACTGGTATTTTGAGGCGGCTTTTGCGGACGAATTCACGAAGAACACGGTCGCGGCAGGATATGTCGGCGACGGATACCTGAAATCGGCACGGATTTCAAACAGGGGAATAAAATTTTCGGTCGACTATTCAATCTCGGAAATCAATAGGGGAATCGGCGGAGGAGAAGACCAGTCGCCCGGAATCTCGGCGAATTTTTCAGGAAAAAACTGGCGTGCCGACGGAGCAGTCAGATACGACATGCTTGAGGCGGACGAAAAGACCTGGTACGGAAAAAACGCGGTCACAACGGACGAAATCGCGCTTTCAAAATGGAACGCAAAAAATCAGTTTGCGCTTCCCTCTTCAAAAGCCGTGTCGAATGTGGAGGAAATCTACGTTGAGAATTCAGGCGGAAATTACACTGATTTAAAAGGAAGAAAATACAAAAAACTCGATTCGACCCAATATCTTCTTGTCGCATCGAAAAACATGATAGTGATTTCCAAAGACGCAAAAATCGGAACGAAATCGGCAGTCGCGGTGAAATTCAACACGGACGGAAAAAACGCGTTCGACTCTGAAATCGACGATTTTCTTTCAAGCACAGACGAATGGTTTTCCGGCGTGGAAATCGGAAAATACACTTTTTACGGCTCGGACAAATCAAGGTTGTTCGGGGAAATTGACGGAAGCGAAGTTCTGTACATAAAGCACCCAAGCGGATTCTCGCCGTTCGTCTGCGCACAAAGATACGACTGCGGAATCTCAGGCGCGACGGACGCTGCAATAGCATCGAAATACACGGAGACCGTCTCGAAAAAATACGGGGTGAGCATCATCGAAGACGACACTCTGATGAGCGAAAATGATTTTTTCTACGACTCGCACCTTTATGCCGACGTGTACAATGAAAATTCAGATTCATCCGACATGGCAGAACCGAGCGTGCGTTTTCCTCTTGCGGACGAGCATCCAGAAATCTATCTCGGGCTAACCGACAAAAGCGATTTAATCCTGCGCGTCCGCTCATACACGAGCGTAAAGCGGTACGACATCGGAACGGACGCAGTTCCGGGAACAGTTCGCGTCTACAAAAACGGGATTCTGGACGCGAACGCAAAATACGATGCGGAATCGGGAACAATCGAGCTTTCTTCGGCGGTCGGAAGCGGCGACAAAGTTTATGCGACGTGGTACAAGGAAAGCGAGGACGCGAACACGGGCGCAATTGCAGCCGCACTCGGATTCGAATATTTTTTCACCGACAAGCTTAGCGCGGACGCGGCAATTTCATCACGGTGGACAATTGCGGAAGATTACGCGGACGAATCTTTTTCCTCGCCGGGGTTCATCGCGTTCGCAACGGGCGCAAAATACGAAAGCGAAAATGCAATCCTGAAAAACGTCGCTTCAGTCTCGCTCGAAAGCACGAACACGACGGGAAAATACAGGATTCTCGCAATGGACGAAAACGCGGGCGGAACCTCGTATCTTTCGAAAACGGCGGCAAGCGATTTGCCGGAAGATTTTGCGCCAATATTGAATCTTGAAAACGAGACAATCGAGCTTGAAAAAGAAAATGACGGCTCCGTTCCAGCAAAGGAAGGCGAAAAAGATTCTTCGATAACGGGCTACGCGATTCCGGTTTCGTGGGATTTCAGTGACAACTTAGGCGGCTCGGTTTTCTGGGCAGCGAATTCGATTGAACTCTCAACTTCGTCTTCCGAACTCGCTTCTTCATCGCAGTTCCAAATCGCGCTCAAAAACATCGGCGAATATTCAGGCGAAGATTTCTATCTGCAACTCGGAGTTGAAAATTCAACTGAATTCGATTCGGAAGAGGAAAGCGAAAAAATTCCGACATGGAAAATTTCAGAATCGGACGAAGTCAAAATCGAGGATGCGGATGACGGGTGGCAGATAATCACCGTGACGATGAGCGACGAAAAAAGAAGCGCGCTCTCGTCATTAGAAAACGCAAACGCAAGAATCGTCGTCACATCAAGCGGAAACGGAAGCGGAACGATTTTTTTAGGCCCGTACGAAATAAAAGGCAGCTATTTTCTGATAAAAAGCGACGACAGCGCAATCGTCTGCTCAACAGCGCAAAAAGATTCCACGCTTTCGGCTTCCGATGTACGCACGCTAAACACTTCTTCGAATTACGTTCAGGAAATCAAATGGAAATTCTCAGGCAGCGAAAAGACGACCGAAATCGAAGCATCAAGATATTTCAAAAAAGCTGAAATCAAAAATTATTCGAAGTTGAATTTCTATTTCAAAACGGAATTTGAAAACGCTGTTTCGGAAGATGAATTTTTATACGGAATCGACGACGGCGAAAATTTCCTGTTTTTTGCAGTCGACGATTCCGACGATGAAAACGCAGCGTCTTTTTCGCTCGGACACGACTTCGTAAAAAAACTTTCGGACGGCTGGCATTCAGTCTCAATCGACATCGACAGCGCAAAAATCGAAATCGACGGAGCAGAAATCCCAAAAAGCGAATGCAATCTGAAAATCAACCCGGACGCAGTTCCTACAAGATTCCGCATAAAACTGAACCCGATTTTTCAGCCCGAAGAAAAAAAATTCGCATACAAAAGCGGAAAGATTTCCGTTGACGAGCTTTATCTTTCAGAGTCGAACCCTAATTTCTCTTTTCAGGACAAATTCAAGGCAAGCTACAAAAAGAACGGGGAAATCTTCAAAATCGGGGAAAAAACTCTCGCAAAAGATTTTCATGCAAAAGGAAATGCAACATTCAGCTCCACAATCAGCACCGGAACAAAAAACAGCGAAAAAGATGCGGACGCTGACGGAGAAATCGGACTGACGGTCGCAGGAATCGTGTTCGACGCCTCGGTTTCAAAATCAGCGGAAGAAAGCGGGGTAAAAACTGCATCGCACAAAGTGAAAACTGAAAAGCCGATTTTTTCGCTGATTGCTTTTTCGGAAGAATACAATTTCGACTCGGACGGAGAAAGCCTTTCAAAAACGGATTCGCTCAGAATCGGCAAGAACGCATTCTCGCTTTCCGCACAGTCAACGGCGGAATCGGACAATATTTCCGTGAACCAGAACGCAAAAATCTCGCTCGCTAGCTCATTCGCACGGACGACGGCAAGCGCAGTCGCAAAAGTGAGCCAGAAAATTTCATGTTCCGCGGACGAAAACGAAAGAATCGAAACCGAGAATTACGCGTCTTCATGGCAAGAATCGACGAAAATGCAGGGCGACGGCGGAAGAGAAAACGCGCAGAAACGTGAAATCTTTGCGAACGCAAAAGCCGAGCACCAGCTGCAATTTCTCAAAATGAAAGGCGGAATCTCATTCACGACGAAAGGAAATTTCAAAAACACGTCATCAAAAACTTTCACGGACGCTTCGTCTTTTCTTTTCACGCTTCCCTTCTCGGTGAAAAACAATCTCCTTAGTTTCAGCTGGGAAAAAACTGCCGGCGGAACGGAAAATTCATGCGGAAACGAAAAATACAAGGACGACGCGAAAAATCTTGCGGAAAACCTCGTCGAAAAAAATTATCTTTTCAAATCTATTCCGTTTCACGATTTGTTCGACGAGCGGATTTCAGAAAGAGTTTTCGCTCAAATCGGAAACGAAACGGAAAGCGCGTATTACTCGACTTTGTACAGCATAAACTGGAAACGGCAGCAGAAAGGCGCGAAATATGACTTTTTCGTGCCGAACAATGCGCAATTTTCTTTCGAGCGCGACGTGAAAGCATCCACAAGCGAAAGCGATTTGTATCAGGCAAAGCTCAAGACGGGAACGAGCGCATTCAACGTATTCGGAAAGGACGGAGCTTTCAGATTTTTCGACTGGTATGAGCAGGACGAATTCACAACGTCATTTTCATTCGCGGCGAAAATCCCGAGGAATAATCCGGGCGCAGTTTCAGTTCTCGTGAACGCATACACGCAATCGACATTTTACATCGGCGAAAAAGATTACCTGAAAGCCGGCCTTGAAACATCGATAGAAGACAGGAACGACTGGAGCGGAAAAGCGACTGTCATCTGGAAAAGAAACGGAAAATCGAGAATGATGGACGGAATTGTCGGAATGATTTTTCCGTCAATCGACAAGAAAAAAATAATCCACACGAGGACGGACAGCATGAATTTTTCTTCGTCATGCGCTTCCTCAACTTCGTCCTCATCATCTCCGAACACGCGGAAATATTCGTTTGAATACTCGCACATGCTCGACTCAGAAATCACAAAGTACGTCACAATAAACACAAGCCTAGAATTGGATTACAGCGCGACATGGAACAAAATCGCATCAGTAACGGCAACTCTAGGCTTGGGCTGTACAGTGAAATTCTAAATGTCATGCTGAACTTGATTCAGCATCTCAAAAATTACTGCAACGGAGAGAAGTAGCCTGTTTCGTCGCGGCCACTTCTGTTCATCATGTAAGTCTCAACTTCGACAGGAAGATATCTCTGACCGAAATCTGTCGGCAACCTCGATGTGAACGAAAGCCTGTAGATTCCAGACGGAATATCGACAATCTCATCGACGACTTCCGAAAGTCCCCTCGTCCTGTAAACGTAATACTGCTTTCCTTCAGTGTTCGTCGAAAGGTAATCGAGCTCGGCATCAGGGCTGTGCTGTGCAAGGAGTACAGAACAAAGCGAAATCGAATTGTTGTTCATGAACGCCGACAAATCGGACAAGCTGTATTTGTCGAACGAATTCTGCGTCACGCTTCCAGGACCGATGTATACGACAGCGCGTTTGCTCGCCGCACTCACAAGCACATTTGAAGAAAGGCGGAGCGCAAGGTCAAGCGAAACAACCTGCGACGGCTTCGTTTTCAAAGCGGCACAAGTGAATTTTTCGACTCCCTCAGGTGGGCCCTCGTATTCGACGAACGGAACCGCGCCCGCGCTCACAATCCGAAGAACGCCCTTTGTCGATTCAGATGAATTTTTATTTTTCTCCGCCATCGCCATCGCAATTTCTTTCACGGCATGTTCCATCGCCTCCTCGTACTCGCTAGACTCAAGCGAGCGGTCAAGGACGAGCGTGATGTCGGCAGTGTCATTCGTGTATGCGGAACCCTCAAGCTTGAAGTTCTCCACTCCGCCCTTGTTCTCTGTGATGACGAAATTCTCAACTTTCAAGCCGACAATGCTCTGCCTTTTTCTGTTCTCGACTTTCACATCGACGTAGACTTTCGGGAACGCATCGGCATTCACACGCTCAATCTGAACGAAAAGGCCGCCGACAAGCTCGCTCATCTTGGACATGACGAAAACTTCGTTCGACTTGAAATCCGTAACGAGAATGTTTCCGTTCGCGTCAGGAACTGCGGAAGTAACGCGTGAAGGAGCGTTGCCCGTATTCATGTTCTCAAAAACAGAGCCGGTATCGACATCGACAGAGAAAACTTTGTTCTTGTCGCAGATTACGAGGAACTGGCTCCAGACTTTCATCGACTCAGGCTGCTTGAACGTCTTTTCCTTGCAGAGAAGGCCCGTGTAGTTTCCGGCAGTGTCGAATGTATAAATCGCGCCAGTAATCGCATCGACAACATACACAACCTGATTGACAACGGCGATTCCGGTCGGACCTTTCAGCCCTGCAAAATCCCTGGACTTTCCGCCGAAGAAGAAAAGCTCCTTTCCGTCCTTGTCGAACACATCGATGCGCGCATTTCCGAAGTCAGACACATATATGTTTCCGTCAGCGTCCTGCGCAAGATACTGCGGTCCGACCATTCCGCCGACATCGCGCCCCTTGTGACCGAAGCTCTTCACGAACCGTCCGTCTTCCGTAAGCTCGCTGAGCCTGTCGCCCGCAAATTCGCTGACGAGAAGATTTCCGTTCTCCAGCCTGATTATGTCCATCGGTCTGTCGAATCCGTTTATCGGCCCGCCAGTCCTGTAAAGAACGAATCCGTTCACGTCCATCTTCAGAAGCTCGTTCGTTCCGTAAGCGATAATCCAAGGGGTTCCGTCGGAATTCGGAAGAACCGACACCGGCTGGCTGAAAATCAGTTTCTCGTCCTTGCCGGATGTCTTTCCGACGAAGCTCCCCGACTCCGTATAGCGGACAGGCGAATCATACCTGTTGTCTGTGATTCTTCTGTCCCGAACAATTTCGATTTTATTTTTCAAAAGAAGCCCGCCGTATCCGTTCTCGGAAGCATATTCCCACTGCTGGAGCGCGGCACCTTCGATTCCCGAACGGTAATATGCTTTTCCGAGCCAGTCCATGATTACGTTCTCGGAAGGAAGATAGTCGAGTGCCTTTTCGAATTCGACAATCGCATCGTTGAAAGAGCCTCTGTAGTACGACTGAACGCCGCGCCTGAATTCCTGCTCGGCAAGTCCTGTAGCAGCGGAACGCGCACCAGATTTCGGGTCTGGAGCGGCATCCGCACTCGTGAAAGCACCAGTCTGTGCAAAAACAGAAGAAAGTGACAGAGCCAGAAATGCGCCTGTCAGAAGTGAATATTTAGAAATCGAACCGCGAATCATTCTCAAAAACTCCTAATCCCAAATAGAAAATTCATCAAATAGAACTCATAACGTCTTCTGCAATCTGAATATGCTCAGATATCTCAGCATTGTCGGGCATGAGCTGCTGCGCCTGCCTAAGATACTTGAACGCATCGTTCATAAGGCCGAGCTTCATGTAGACAAACCCGAGAGAATCCATGCAGGCGGCAGAATTCGGCTCAATCGAAAGTGCTTTCTTGCAATATGAAAGTGCCGTTGACAAATCCCTGTTCTCGCTTGAAAGGACATAACCAAGCCCGTTCAGCGCAGTCGCATTGTCAGAATCAAGCTCAATCGCCTTCTTGTAATTTGCGATGCTCGCATCAATATCCCGGTCGAGCCAATAAATGTACGCCATCGAAGCATACACGGAAGACGGCTTGAAACCGGCATCAAGAAGCTTGTTCAGCTCGAACATCGCAAGCTTTCGCCTGTCGCTCATAACGTAAATTATGGAAAGAATGTACCTGCACTGAAGAACGCGCGCGCTTCCCGGAGCATCCTTGCTGATATCGTCAGAGCCTCCGGCAGTCACGACCTGCTCCAGATACAGAAGCGCGTCATCGTAGCGTCCGAGCCGCGCATAGCAAAGCCCGATGTAGTAAGCCAACTCGATATTGTCCAAATCGGCATCGTCAGGAAGAGAAAGAAAGAACGTCAATGCCCCGTTGTAATCCCTATTGTTGTACAGAACAATTCCGTCGTGAAAAATACTGTCTTTACCACCCATTTTAGAACCCTTAAGCACGAAATCAGAATATCGAACCAGAATCATCGAACGCAGTTGGCTCTGCAAAGACTCTCGTGACGGAAATTCCTCCCCCGAAGGAAACATCGAAATCAAGAGGAGAGCGTCTGTCCCTCACATTGCTCTTGATTTGACCGCCCCTGAAGAATCCGTAGAAGACATCCGCGTTTTCATTCGGATCATTCAAAATTGAAATTCTGTCGCAGTAATCACGCGCAGAAAGCGAAGTAAAAACTGCATCTTTATGATTATCGGAAGAAGAGGCGTTCACACTTACAAAAAGGTCGCAAGAAGATTTTTCAGAAGAACCGGAACGGCAGAGAGAAATCAGCCTGTCGAGATTTTTTGCGCAGAAGTCGGCAACATCGTCGAATTTCCATGTGCCGTCGTAGGACTCGACGCTCACAGCGATTCCCGGAATGTCATACAAAACGCTTTGCCTGGCTGCGGCGCACGTTCCCGAGTAAACGATGTCCGTGCCGAGATTCGCGCCTTTGTTGATGCCGGAAAAAACTGCATCGAATTTCACGCTTTCTCCGAACAATGTCGAGCAAAGCGCAGCGATAACGCAGTCGACAGGGCTTCCGGAACACGAAAACCACCGCTCGCCCTTGTCGCGCCGCCTGACGAATTTCATCGGCTCCGTCATCGTAAGCAGGCTCGACACTGCCGAGCGGTTGGAATCGGGCGCAAGGACGTAAACATCAACGCCGCCAACAGCGGACAGTTTTTCAACAAGGGATTTCAACCCCGCACCGTCGATTCCGTCATCATTTGTAACTAGTATTTTTCGATTATTCATATTTGGATTTCATTCGCCGAAGTGCGTGATTTGAACGCCGTTGGCACTTTTTATTCTGGAGCACGAAGTCTTGAACCCGAAAATTTTCGTGTAATCAGAAAGACGCTCCTCGAATTCAGGAACATACACGTCATCAAGAATCGCATAAAGGCATCTTGACGAGCCTTTTCCTGTCACGCGGCCGCAACATACAGGATTGAATTTGCCGTCGCGGTTCGGATTTATCTCGATGAGACGGCGGAGAATCCAGTCGATTTCGGGACACGACATATCGTAGAATTCCGACATATTGATGTGGCTCGCGTTCACGGCCTTCACGAACGCCATGAAATCTTTCTTCATCACTGCGTCGTAAGCGTCAAGAACGAGCTTGTGCTCGCGAATCACGGAAACGAGGTGCTTGTTGTCCGCGCCGAACACGCTTCCGAGAGTGCTTTTCACTTCCGTGTCGCTGTCGTAGCACCAGCCACCGAACACATTTTTCTTCACCTTAAGGGAATCGAGGATTGATTTGTACTCGGCTTTCATTATCGAAGACTCGTCCCAGACCGAAAATCTCGGGACTTTCGTATCGACGAGCAAAATCGTCTTTCCGGGAAAATCGAAATCGACATTCAGGAAGGAACTTTGAGAAAGCGGTTTTTCAGAATTATTAGTTATGATGAGCGAATTTTCTTTTGCGAACATAGCCGTTATGTTTTCGGAGAAATGGCTTTCGGAAGCGGTTTCCTTTCCTTCTTTCAGGAATTCGGCATTTCCGTTGTCAATCACAGAAAAAAGCTCGGACTCGGAGCAGTCAAGGCTCAGTATCTCATTCAATGCGCTTGCCGCACAGACTTTCAGCGCGGTCGTCACGCCCATTCCCGAGAACTGCGGAATATCGGACGCGACGCAGAAATCAAATCCGCAGGTGCCTTCCGACAAGTCAAAAAGCCCCGCCGAAACGAAACCGTGAATCACGGCTTTTATGGAATTCGCCCACTTGTCTTCTTTCCTGAAACGCAACGCAGAAAGAGCGATATGCTTCGTCTCGCCGTTCTCCGCGGAATGAAAATAGAGATTGTCGTCGGTACGCCTAGAAACAGAAAGGCTGACATATTTGTCCATCGACATGGAAAGCGTCTTGCCGCCAAAATACCAGGTGTGCTCCCCCATCAGATGAAAACGACAAGGCGCGGTCGCGACGGCAAAAGGCTCAGTTCCGAAACATTCCCTGTGAGCCGAAGCCACATCAGCAACCTGCCCTTTTCTGTCAGCACGAGCCTGCTGATTTTTTCCTTTCCTTGCGAGTTTTTCCTTTTTAAGATTTTCGAGTTTATCCTCAGACGATTTCATCTAACTTTCTTTAATGACCTGGAGACTGGCAAAAGCCGACTTCATAAAGATGCAATATACTATACAAAATATTGCACATCATTGATTTTTAAAATAGCATCGGATAAAATAATAGTATAATGTATTGTTTTTTACAAGTTTTTTGTTCACTTTTTTCAGCCGTAATGCTGTCAGCAGCAATTCCGAACGAGATATTGGACTTTGGCTCGCCAATAATAGGGCTTTTCTCGACGATTCCGTTATACACAGCCATAAGCAACGCAAAAACATACAAAGGCGCGTTCGCAGTCTGCTTCATACAGGCGACGGCGACGCACATACTCTCAAGTTTCTGGCTCGGGAACTTTCAGGGATACGCGGAATTCACGCTCGGAGCATCAGCAATAGGAACAGGATTCGTTCAGGCATTCATGTCGCTTTTCTTCTATTTTCCGATGCTCTACACAAAAAACAAGGAAAAACTTGAAACAATCGCAAACCCGGAGTCAGTTTTGATTCCGTTCAGGATAATCTGGTTCGCTTCGGTCTACACGGTCTGGGAATGGGTGAAATCGACTGGATTTTTGGGCTACCCGTGGGGAACGGTGTCGATGACGGCATTCAGGTGGTCTTTCATAACGCAGATTGCCGACATCACAGGTCCATACGGAATCACGTTCATCTTCACATTTTTTGCGGCAGTAATCGGAGAAGGAACGACTCTCATAATCCGAACGACAAAATTCAGCTCGCTGAAAGGCTCGGCGACTTACAAAAACACGGCGCTCGCTTGCCTTGCTCTAATCTTCGCCGCGAATTTCTATGGCGCATACGAATATTTCAAGCCGAGGGAACAGATAAAGACTCTGAATGCAGTCCTCGTGCAGCAGAACGGAGACCCGTGGTTCAAGGGCGAAAAGGCATCGATTCAGATATCGCAGCGTCTTTCGGAAGAGAAAATCGAAGAAATGCGGAAATCAGGGAAAACGTGCGACCTGGTCGTATGGAGCGAAGCAATTCTGAAAAAGCGTTTTCCGTCCGCACAACGATACTACGACGCATTCCCGGAAGAAGAGCCTCTCGCAAACTTCATAAACAGAATGGACGTTCCGTTCATCATCGGCGGTCCCGTCACAATCGACGCTGAAAAGCACAGATACGCGAATTCCGCATTGCTGTTCGACAGAAACGGAAAATATTCCGGCTCATACCAGAAAATGCATCTCGTTCCATTCGCGGAACTCATTCCGGGCGTCGAAAACGAGGAAATCCGAAAAATGATGAAAAAATATATCGGGTTTTCATACGGCTGGTATCCGGGAAAAATAGTCACCCTGTTCGAAATTCCGATATCCACGACACCAAAAGATTCAAGAACGCACAAGTTGATTTCAATAAGCGGCGAACACGACTCCCCTACCGAGATTCCGCCAAGACCCAAAAAGACCGTCACAATCGGAACGCCGATATGCTTTGACGACACGGCGGCGGAAGTCTGCCGCGCGATGTTTTTGATGGGAAGCGAGGCATTCGTGAACGTGACGAACGACGCATGGTCAAAGACGGATTCCGCAGAAATCCAGCATGCGGTCGTCGCGCATTACAACGCAATCGAATACAGGACGACTCTCGCACGGGCAACGAATGCAGGCTACACGGTCGTCATCGGCCCGAACGGAAAAATTTTGAGCGAGCTGCCGCTTTTCGAAGAAGCCGCTCTTGATGCCGAAATCCCGATTTACAAACGCCAGCTCACGACATACGCAAGGTTCGGAAACTGGCTTCCGATAATGCTCGCCATTCTTACGGGCGCATACATCTTGTTCACGTCGCTCAGGGAAAGGAAAATCCTCATTTAAAGCCCATACTGCGCTTCACATGGCTTTTTCTTGAAAGAGACATTCTCCGAGTGATAAAATTCACGCAAAAAAAATGGAGGAAAAAAAATGCGTTGTCCATACTGCGGAAAACTCGACGACAAAGTCCTCGAATCGCGACCGATGGCAAACGGAGAAGCAATCAGAAGAAGAAGAGAATGCATCTCGTGCGGATATCGTTTCACAAGCTATGAAAGAATAGAAGAAAAACAATTCATGGTCGTAAAGAAAGACGGACGCAGGCAGCCATTCGACAGAACTAAAATCGAAAAGGGAATTGAGCGCGCGCTGGAAAAACGCCCCGTTCCGACAAACACAGTCGAGAACCTCGTCAACGAAATCGAAGAACAGGCAGTGATGAAAGGAAAAGCCTCTCACGAAATATCGACGACAGAACTCGGAGAGCTTGTACTGGAACACCTCAACAACATCGACAAAGTCGCGTACATCAGGTTCGCTTCAGTTTACAGGCATTTCGAAAACCTGGACGAATTCATAACGGAAGTGAAAAAAATCGGGAAGAAGGCGAAGGCAGCAAAGCAGGAAAAATAATCCGCAAAAAATTCGAAAAAAAAATAAAAAAAAGTGAAAAAAATGTTCAGAAGCTGTTGACAAAAAATATCAGTTTTTGGTATATTATATTCATCAGTTACGGGGGCATAGTCCAGCTGGTAGAACACCGGACTCATATTCCGTATGTCATAGGTTCAAATCCTATTGCCCCTACCTAAAACCTACTTGTTCAAAAGAACAAGTAGGTTTTTTCATTTACGCGGAATTTTCCGCAAATTAAAAAAAAGGAGTCTTTATGTTTGAGGCTGAAAAATTCGACACACCGTTCAAGGGTCGCTCCCTTCTGACTTGGCTCGACTACTCGCCGGAAGAAATCCTGCAGATACTCGATTACGCTTTCCTTGTGAAAAAACAAGCGCACAACGGAGAAGTCCACCAGCGTTTCTTGGGCAAGACAATCGCCTTGATTTTCGAAAAACGCTCAACACGAACACGCTCTTCGTTCGAGACGGCATTCGGAGAAGAAGGCGGGCATCCGGTTTTCATGTCAACTGAAGACATCCAGCTAGGCGGAAAAGAAAGCGTCGAGGACACGGCGAAAGTTCTCGGAAGGATGTTCAGCGCAATCGAATTCAGGGGCTTCAAGCAGGAGCACGTCAAAAAGCTCGCGGAATATTCGGGAGTGCCTGTCATAAACGGCCTGACGGATGACTACCACCCTACCCAAGTTCTTGCCGACATAATGACCCTCAAGGAAACATTCGGAAAGCTCAAGGGACTGAAATGGGCATTCTGCGGAGACGGAAGAAACAACGTCGCACGCTCGCTCATGATAATCTCGGCGAAACTCGGAATCGATTTTGCGATTTACAGCCCGAAAGAGCTTTTTCCGCCGGAAGACATTCAGGAAATATGCAGGCCAATCGCAGAAGCGAGCGGTTCCAAGATAGAAATTTCAGACAAAATTTCAGTTGTAAAAAACGCAGACTGCCTTTATACTGATGTATGGGTTTCGATGGGCGAAGAGTCGCTCAAAGAAGAAAGAACCAAATTGCTTTCACCGTATCAGGTAAATGCCGAGCTTATGGCTGCAACAGGAAAGACAAGCACGATTTTCATGCATTGCCTCCCGGCAGTGAAAGGTCAGGAAGTTACTGAACAGGTTTTCGACAGTCCTGCAAGCAAGGTGTGGGACGAGGCCGAGAATCGAAAGCATACGATAAAGGCAATAATGCTTGCACTTATCAAATAACAAATTTTTTGTGCAAGAAAAGGAGTTTTTGTATGAAAAAATCACTTATCATTTCGGCACTGCTTTTTGCAGCATTCGCGTTCTCTTCTTTTGCTCAGGAAAGCAAATCTGAAAGAGAATACAAATATCCGTTCACAGAAGCAGGCATTTCTTACCACAACGTAACTGTTTACAAAGTTCTTGACCATAAAGACGCTTATGTCGTCATGTATGCAAAGGGGCACAGCTCAGTCGGAACAGTAACAATTCCGAAGGCTTGGTACTCAACAGACGGCAATAAGGGTGCAAAGTTGTCATTCAGACCACTTCCAAAGGGAATGGCACCTTGGATGACAGTCATCAAGAAGGAAGGCAACTTCAACCACGTGATGCTCACGATGCCAACAGCAAGGTCTCATGCAGCATGGGGCGTGGCAGACAGCAGCGTTACGGTTGACGATGCAAACAAAGAAACACTTGAAATCGCTTACTAAGCTATAAATCTTCAAAACTTCAGTAAGAGCTACCGAACATACGGTGGCTCTTATTTTTTCTAAAGTACGCAAAAAAAATGGAAATAATTTCAGACAACAAAATACAGGAATTCTCACAATTCGTAGATTCACACGAATTTTTCTACATAATCGGACACAAAGAGCCGGACGGAGACGCAATATTCAGCAGCCTAGGAATGGCGGATTTAATCGAAAAGAAGGGAAAAAGATATCAGCTTCTGTCGGCAGGACCATTCAAACGCACGGAGATAAGGCAGAAGGCGGATTTGTTCTCCAACGCAGCAAAAAAACTCAGCGACGAGGAAAAATCAAAGGCGGCACTCATCGTCATAGACTGCTCGGAGGAATCTAGATTCGGCGACATCGAAGGCGACCTTACGAACATCGACACATACATAATAGACCACCACAGGACATCGCAGGGCGGAGAAAATTCGATAATCGACCCGACCTCCCCGGCAACGGCATGCCTAGTCCAGCAGATATACGAGAAAACAATCGGTTCGATTCCAAAAAACGTGGCAGAAAATCTTTTCTTCGGATTGTCAACTGACACCGGATATTTCAGGTTCCTGAAAGAGGATTCGGCGGAAGTGTTCAGGCAGGCGGCAAGGCTCGTCGATGCCGGCGCAAACCCGAGAAAAACCTACGACGAGATGACAGCAGGCAAAGCATACAGCACAAGAAAACTGCTCGGACTGATGCTCGGACGCGCAGAGCGGAAATTCAACAACAAGCTGATTGTGACATACGAAACGATGGAGGACACCAAAAAACTCGGTCAGGAAGGACGAGACAGCGACGCATTGTACTCGCTGCTCCTTTCGGTCGATGAAGTTGAGGCGGTGCTTTTCGTAAGGCAGGACACGGAAACGACATGCACGGCTGGATTCAGGTCACGCGACAAAGTTGACGTAAGCGCGATTGCCGCAAAATTCGGCGGCGGCGGACACAAGAACGCAGCGGGATTGAGCATGGAAGGGAAGCTCGACAAAGTAATCCCGATGATTTGCGCAGAATTTCAAAAAATTTTGTAATTTTTTTTCATCAAAAAACAAATTTTGACCTAGCAAGCACAAGAAAAACACCGAATTCAGCCAAAAATTCGGTGTTTTTTTATTGAGATTTTGGAGATTTTTCTCCCCTGCAAAGATTTTTCCGACTTCTTTTATGTTTTTTCTGCGATTTTCGACGATTTTTCACACTTTTTTATAAAAAACTCCAAATTTTCCACATGGCACGGAATTTGCTCCTTTTTAGATATCTGAAAACCGGAGATAGAAAATGAAAAAAGTAGAAATGAACGAGATTCCGCAGCTGCTGGAATCGGAAAAAATCACAAAGGAGGAAGCGGCGAAATGGATTTGGACAAACGTGTACTTCTCACCGGAAAAGTACAACCTGAAAGAGCTTGACGAAGACAGCCTGAGCGACTTTCTGCTTCAGTACAGGCACCGCTTTGCGCATCTGATCGAGATGTACGACAAGAATCGGGCGGACTTCACGACATTCATCAGAAGCTGCATGATGCAGTTCAAGAACACATGGAAGAGAAAATCCGCGAAATCATGGGCAGAGGCGAAGAGCCTTGAGCAGATGCTCGAAAACACTGCACTCTCGATTGCGGACTACGAATCAGATCCTGCGCTGATTCTCGAAGAAGATGAAGAAGAAATGCTGAACGTTAAAAAGGACGCGAAAGAAGTCAGGGAAACCGCTCTCATACTGGCACTTAAAGCCTGCAACGACATCGACGACGACTCGATAAAAAAGCTCAGCAAATTCATCCGGAAAAGCGAAGTCGAAATCCACGAGCTAATCAGCAAACTCAGGAGCACAATGCAAAAGAAAGAGCAGATTCAGAACCTGATGATAAGAAGGCGGGACAAATCCTTTTTCAAGAAGCGGAAATTTGACATCGAACTCAGCCAGCTGGAAAAAGGCTGCGGGGAGTACACGAAAGTGAAGAAACTCTATGAAAGCCAGCTGAAAAACTGGAAAAAATCGAACGAAACACTGACGCACAGATACGTCATGTCGCCTCAGAACCAGGAAATAGCGAAAATCATGGGAATCTCAGTCCGAAAAGTCTATTACTGCATCTCGCACGCAAAAGACGAGGAGAAGATGAAAATTTTCCAGCAAGTTTTCAAAGAAAGCATGCCCGAGCCAGAGCAGTAAAAAAATGAGCGTCTCGGATGCGGAAACTCCGTGTCCCGAAAACAGACCTGCTCCGAAACGAAAATTCATTGGGCAGGTCTGATGTAGACAACGCAAAGAAAATAAATATGATAAAAAACATGAAACTATATTTAGCATCAGGAAACGAACACAAAAGAATCGAAATGCAGCAAATTCTCCCGGAATTTGAAATTTTGATTCCAAAAGACGAAGGCATTGAATTCGAACCGGAAGAAACCGGCTCGACATTCTACGAAAACAGCATGATAAAGGCGAAAGCTCTGTGGGACATCGTAAAAGCCCCTGTCATAGCCGATGATTCAGGAATCTGCGTTGACGCGCTCGGCGGCGCACCCGGAATTTACACGTCGAGATACGCAGGACCGGAATTCATGAAAGGACGGCCAGACGGAAAGAAGATTCCGCAGGACGAGCAGAACAGGCTTCTGATAGAGCAGCTGAACGCGGCGAAATCGGACAACAGGTCGTGCCACTACACCTGCTCCATCGTGCTTATGCTCAATCCTGACCGTTTTTTCGTCGCTCAGGAAACTTTCGAGGGAAAGCTTATTGACTCAATCGAAAAGCAGGCCGGAACCGGCGGATTCGGATACGACCCGATTGTTTTTCTTCCAGAGTACGGAAAAACCGTCGCGGAGATTTCTGCAGACGAAAAAAACAGGATTTCACACAGGGGAAAGGCTGTAAAAATCATAAAAACGATTCTATCGGCACTTTTCGAAAAAAAATAAGAGAATTTTTCAAAAAAAAATTGATTTTTTTTTGAAGACGTTTATAATAGTCTTATGCGATTGATGAGTTACACTTAATATAACTTCGTTGAAGCATTCAAAGTGAATTAATCCGTCGCAGAAGAAAACGGGTGTAGCCTTGTAATACATTTTGTTTTCTTTAAATACACAAACGGACAGAAAGGATTCTGTTCAAGATATTTCCACGGAGGAAAAACTATGGTAATCAACCACAACATGTCAGCAATGTATTCTAGCCGCCAGACTGGAATCACACACTTGAACCTCACAAAAGACATGGAGAAGCTCTCATCAGGAGAGAAAATCAATCGTGCTGGAGACGATGCTTCAGGACTCGCAGTATCAGAGAAAATGCGTTCTCAGATTCGCGGTTTGAACAAAGCATCTCAGAACGCACAGAACGGAATCAGTTTCATCCAGACAACAGAAGGCTACTTGCAGGAAACAACTGACATCGTTCAGAGAATCCGCGAACTTGCAGTTCAGTCATCGAACGGTATCTATACTGACGAAGACCGCATGCAGATTCAGGTTGAGGTTTCTGCTCTCGTATCAGAGGTTGACCGCATCGCTTCACAGGCACAGTTCAACGGAATGAACATGTTGACTGGTCGTTTCGCACAGTCTAACGGCGAGAACACAGTCACAGCATCTATGTGGTTCCACATCGGTGCAAACATGGATCAGAGAGTTCAGGCTTTCATCGGAACAATGACAGCAGCTGCTCTCGGTCTCAAAGACGTCGCAGGAGAGGAAAAACTTTCTCTCGCAACTCCAGAAACAGCAAACCGCGCTATCGGAACTCTCGACGAGAGTCTCAAGAAGATTAACAAGCAGAGAGCTGATCTCGGTGCATATCAGAACCGCCTTGAGCACACAGTCAAGGGAGTTAACATTGCAGCTGAGAACCTTCAGGCTTCTGAGTCTCGAATCCGCGATACAGACATGGCTTCACAGGTCGTTGACTACACTAAGAACCAGGTCCTTACACAGTCAGGCACAGCTATGCTCGCACAGGCTAACTCACAGGCTCAGACAGTACTCTCTTTGCTCAGATAGAAAGAGTTTGGCTAAGGCCTAGCCCTTAAAGAAACGGAGGGATTCACCTTGCATAGAGTTCCTCCGTTTTTTTTGGTTGAATCTGCAAAATTGTGGATTCAACCATAATTTTCTGCAAAGCAAATATGCGGTTTTAGGCATATTCATAAAGGTTGCCTGAAAAAATCGATTTTTAAGGCAAACCTATCGTTCTTTGAAATTTACTTCATGATTTTCGCATTGTGACAGCATGAACGATTGTTGAATTTTTTTTTGATTCAGCAATTGTTTCTGCTGTATAGGCCTAAAACTTGCCGTGGAAGGCGCAAAACCCATAGCAAGCCTACACAATGCAGACATTAAGCAAGACGCTTAATGGGTCATATCATGGAGGACAATTTATGGTTATCAATCACAACATGAGCTCAATGTTTGCAAATAGAACTCTCGGTCTCAGCAACGACCAGATTCAGAGCAACATTGAAAAACTTAGCTCAGGCGAAAAAATCAACAAGGCTGGAGATGACGCATCGGGACTTGCAGTCTCTGAAAAAATGCGCAGCCAGATTCGCGGTCTCAATCAGGCTAACAGAAACATCGAAAACGGAGTTTCTTTTATCCAGACGACAGAAGGATATCTCAGGGAAACTACAGATATTCTCCAGAGAGTTCGCGAGCTTGCAGTTCAGTCTGCAAACGGAATCTACACAGATGAAGACCGTATGCAGATTCAGGTCGAAGTTTCACAGCTCGTATCTGAAGTTGACAGAGTAGCTTCACAGGCTCAGTTCAACGGAATGAACATGCTCACTGGTGCATTTGCGAAAGATTCAGCCTCTGGACGTGTTATGCAGTTCCACATCGGAGCAAACATGGATCAGAACGCTCGTGTGTATATCGGAACCATGACCGCACAGGCTTTGGGACTCAAAGGTGCGGAAGGCTCTGAGGAGCAGATTTCAATTGCTACTCCAGAAACAGCCAATGCTGCAATTGGCACAATCGACAATGCGCTCTTGACTGTATCTAAGCAGAGAGCAGACCTCGGTGCATACCAGAACAGATTTGAGATGGCCTCACAGGGAGTTGCAATCGCAGCTGAGAACCTTCAGGCATCGGAATCTCTTATCCGCGATACTGACATGGCATCGACGATGGTCGAGTACACAAAGAACCAGATTCTTACACAGTCTGGAACAGCTATGCTTGCACAGGCTAACTCACAGTCACAGAATGTGCTCGCGTTGCTTCGCTAATGTTGCGTAATAAAAGAACGCTCATTAAGAGATCTCTGGATGTCGTCTTTTTTTGAGCGTGAGAAGGAAGAGGTGCGCCCCTCTTTCTTCTCTTTATTTTATTTTAAAGGGGAGTTTTTTATGAATACGATTAGTTCTAATCCAAAAACAGTATTACGTTCAAATCAAATCCAGAAAAAAGCAAAAGCACCCGCTCCGACAGTAAAGCTCCCGATGGCAGATGCCGCAAACGTCGTCCAAAA
Source organism: Treponema sp. (assembly GCA_017525605.1). Classification (GTDB taxonomy): domain Bacteria; phylum Spirochaetota; class Spirochaetia; order Treponematales; family Treponemataceae; genus Treponema_D. The sequence goes on from JAFXSM010000036.1 coordinate 44,491, forward strand.
TTTGACAAAAAATATCGCAAAAACAAAAGAAAGTATCGAGCAGATTCAGCGAGTTTCCGATATCATACTTGGAAGAAAGACACAATTTTCTGTAGATCAGGAAACTGGCAAAGTCATAGTGTCCATAATCGATCCACAGACAAATACGGTTATCAAGGAGATACCATCTGCTGAAGAGCAAAGACTGAAGGCAAAACTCAGAAAGATGGCAGAGCGTCGCCTGACGGGGTCTGTCGTAAATCTGAATGTTTAGGATTGCATCTTTCAAAATCTTGAATTCAGCAGTAAAAATGTAACATGGCGGATATATCAGTACCTGGATTCAGCGACAAATACAAGACAAAAGATTACATCGAAGCTCTGATGCAGAAAGAGAGAATTCCTCTGAACAGAGAAAAGGACAATCTCGACAAATACAAAGAGCAGCAGTCGGCATGGAGAAGCGTCAACCAAAAGATGACGACTCTTAGGGCAAATTCAAAGACATTGTATTCTTTTGAGAACCCATTCAACAACAAATTGGCAAAATCCTCGGACGAAGATGCGATAACGGCGGAAGCAGGCCGCGAGGCAGCTTACGAATCGATAAAAGTCGATGTCCTGAAAGAAGCGACGGCGGACAGATTCTTGTCGCAGGAACTTGAGAAGAACACGCAAGTCCCGAAAGGAAAATACACATTCGAAGTCGGGGAAAAAGTGATTTCGTTCAACTGGAAAGGCGGAAAAGTAACCGATTTCATAACTGCGCTGAACAAAAGAAGCTCGAACACGATAAAAGCATCTCTAATCGGAACAAGCGGGAACAAGCAGGCTCTTCTCATCGAATCACTGAAAACTGGAAACGAAAGCAACCTTATTTTCAAGGACGACGCTCTTTCGTTCGCGCTCAAGAACAAGATAATAGAAAAAAGCAAGAAGGATTTGACGGAATTCGGGAACGACACGGAATATTTTGAGAATCCGCAGATTGAGGAGACGATTCCGGAGAACGACCAGGAAGGAATGCCGCTTTTCAAGAAAAAGCACGTCGCGATAAACGAAGCCGTTGACGAAACCGGAACGGAGCACCCGGAAGACAACAGAACAGTGATTCCACCAAGACAAGGATTCACAGTGCCGATTGAGCCTGAGCTGCATGAAAACCTCAACAACAGAATCGATTTCACATATTCAACGAACGAAGTCGATGACATAACGGAAGAGCTCAACGAAAAACGCACTACCCGACCGGACTTTGCGAATCCCGGAACGGTCACTTTTTCGGACATAACGATAAAAAACGAGCCGGACGACACGATTCTCAAGCCGATTCCAGAGACGATGCTCGAACCGATAGCAGATGCGGCGGATTTTTACGTGCATAATTCGGACGGAACGGAAGCGAAAATCGACGTGAACGGAGAAAATTCCTCGACAGACTCGACCACGGGCGAAAAAACAATCTCAATCGCGCTCAGGGATTATCCCGACATGGACAGCATCGTCGTCAGGAACAGGAATACGGGCGCGGAAATTTCAATGACATCGTACACTGTTTACGACGAGAAAAAACGCCTTGACTACTCACCTATCAATCCTGTCAGCAAGGCGGGGGACGCTACAATCAAGTACAACGGAATCACAATCAACCGTCCGACGAACAAAATCGACGACGTGATTCCGCATGTGACCCTCAACGTGAAGCAGCCGACGGAACGGACAGCGACGATAGACATAACGCCGGACAAAGATTCAGCGAAAACGGCATTGATTGATTTTGTCGGAAGCTACAATCAGGTAATCGCTGAAATAAACGTCCTCAGCGACAACAAGCCGGAAATCATCGACGAAATGGAATATCTTTCGAAAGAAGAAAAAGATGAATACAAAAGCAAGCTCGGAATGTTCCAGGGCGATTTCTCGCTGATGAACGGAAAATCCTCGCTCAGAGGCATCGTGAATTCGCCGTACAAATGGGGCGACGAGGCGACGATAACAATGCTTTCGCAAATCGGAATTTCAAGCAGGGCAAGCGGCGGCGGCGGCGGATACAATGCAGCCCAAACGCGAGGATATCTTGAAATCGACGAAAAGAAGCTCGATTCCTCAATCGAAAACAATCTCGACGAGATAAAAAACATCTTCGGATTCGACAAGGACGGAGATTTGATAATCGACTCGGGAATCGCATACAGCATGGACAAGCAGCTTTCGTCCTGGGTTCAAAGCGGCGGAATCTTGGCAACGAAGAATTCGGGAATCGACCAGCGAATCAAAGCTTCCGAAACGAACATAAAAAAGCTTGAGGCGCAGCTCGACGACAAGGAAGCAAAACTCAGGCAGAAGTACGGGCAGATGGAAGGAACTCTCAACAGCCTGAACGCCCAGTCAAACACTCTTAACAGTTTTACAAATCAGAATAAACCGTAGTATAATGACTGCGTGCGGAAATATTTTTCCGTGCACAGTCATATGCATTTTAGGCGGTTATAAATGGATTTTTTTGTGAATTCTCAGAAGATAGACATAACGATAGAGAATGAGAAAACAATTGGTGATATTTTGAAGGCATTCGAAAAAGAATTTGAAGCCAACAATGCAACGACAACAGGGATTTCGCTCGACGGAAAAGCCGTGGGCGCAGATGAATTCGATGCGGTGTTTGAAAAATCGCTGTCAGATTTCTCAAAGCTCGAACTTTCTATAATCACCCTTGCGGAAATAAAAGAAGCTATCGAAGCGGAAGCAAAGGAAAGCCTCGAACTTGCCGAAAAAATAAAGGACATTTCGGTAGCTTTCCAAAGCGGAAAAGACAAGGAAGCAGCAGTTCTCATCGCAAACCTTGCGGATTTCATAAATTCGATATGCACGACCATAAAGAAAACCGCATACTTCCCTGATGCGTTCAAATCTTTGCAGAAGGAAAACGGGAAGTCCATCGAAGACTTCTTTGCCGAAATGACACCGATTTTGGCGGATTTGCAGCAGGCAATCGAATCGAACGACACGGTTCTTGTCGGCGACCTTGCGGAATATGAGATAAGCCCGCGTCTCGTGTCAATTTCAGAGATACTGAAAAAAATCTAATTTCGAGAATATGCCGAAAATTCTTATGGAGCTTTTTATGAACAAAATTCTAAAAAACATAGCATTTCTTCTCGGAATTGGAATGATGTTCGTGTCATGCGGAACTTCGCTGGCCGGCTCAAATTCCGGTTCGCTCGTGGAAGACAGAAGCAGCGGTGTCGTCATGACATTCACGATACTCATCGTGGTGCTGATTCTTGTGATATCGCTGATTTTTGTCGTATCAAAAAAGATTGTCGCTTATAAAAATTCACCAGAGCATCTTGAAAAGCAGAAAAAAAGACCGACAACCCAAAAAGACCTCTCAGAAGTTGCAAGATTGGCAAATTTGACGAAAAAAGAAAGGGAGCTTCTCTGGAACATCTGCAAGACAAGGAAGACACCGAACATCGTTTATTTCGTGAAGGAATCTGAGGAAGTCGAGAAGCTCCTGAAAGACGAATATTCGGCAATCTCACAAATCGGAAACGACGAGTTGGTCGCGACGTTATTCTCATTGAGAACAAAGCTCCTAAGGACGTTCAAACAGGCACTTGTAATCAGAAACACGAAGGTCATCGAAAACGGAACTGTTTTCACATTCACGCAGTCGAAAGGTTTCCACCACAAACTCAAGCTGACGGACACGAATGCCGACAACATGATATTCACGCTGCCGAAAGCACTCGTAGAATCAAGCGATATGCCGGAAGCATTGTCGAAAATCTCGCTCGTTTTCGAGGACAAAGATTACAATCCGTATGAAATAGAGACGAGAGTCGTCCGCTATGAGGATGCTAGGGATGACGAAAAGAGGATGATTACAGTTCACACGGACAAAGTCATACCACTTAAAAAGCGTCAGGCAGAACGTATCGACGTGCAGCAGCCGTGCACATTCTACTCGGTCAAAAAGCTTGAGGACAAGAACAACAAAGAGCACGTCCAGTATGATGTGTCCGAGAAGGAGCATGAAGGGACTCTTGAAGATGTTTCAATGGGCGGTTGCAGAGTCATAACGACATTACCGATAAAGGCAGAGCAGCTTCTTTCGATAAAAGGTCCTATGGACAAAAAGGACATGGATTCGGCAATCGGCATAATCGTAAGAACGACCAAGAGAATCGACAACAAATTCATTCTTCACGTCAAATTCGTAAAAATCGATCTTGCCGTCAAAAACAAGATTCAAGCAGTCGCCTGCGGATATTCAGAATAGACCTAATCGAGATTAGGTTGACGAGTTCAATGTAACCTGTTCAGAAACTGAAATTTCCGAACAGGTTTAATAAAAAACAAAGAGAGGTTCGTGATGAAAGTTTTGGAATTAAACCAAATTCACATAGACGACAACTATATTTATTACAGACGGAATTATACAGCACAAGCAAAATTGGAGTTGCTTTCAAAAGTTTTGGATGCAAACATTTCGTTCACGATTGAGACAGGTCCATTCGGCGACAAACTGATATACGTCGATTTGGCACCGGGCACAACAATCGACTACCCTCTGATTCCAATAAAGTCCGCTCTTAAGACATACATTCTTACGATGGACAATGAAGGCAAGCTGCCATGCGCCTGAACCTTACAACATCATCCGCCGAGGAAACGATTGAGCTCGGAAGAAAAATCGGTGCAATGCTGAAAGGCGGAGAAATAATCGCAATGCAGGGCACGCTCGCCGCCGGAAAAACAACGATAACAAAAGGCATCGCTGAGTCTCTCGGCGTAAAAGACACGATAACAAGCCCTACTTTCTGCCTGATTTCGGAATACGAAGGGAAAATTCCTCTTTATCACATGGACGTTTACAGACTTGACGGCGGCGAGGATTTCATAAACCTCGGCGTCGAAGACATGATTTACGGAAAAGGCGTTTCCATAATCGAATGGAGCGAGAAAGTCATGTCGGAACTTCCGAAGCAGACGATAATTCTTAAATTTGAGCCAGTCGAGAACACGACGAACAGAAAAATCACTATTGAGAACTGGCCTTATGGAGAAATAAAATGAAATCACTTGTGATAGATTCAGCAGCATCTTGCATGGTCATCGCCGCAAAAAACGAAAATTTGACGGCAACTTTGTCGCTGGACATCGGGATGAAGCAGTCACAGAAAATTTTGCCGGCAATAGATTATGTGTTGGAGCAAGTCGGGCTTTCTTCTTCCGAACTGAATTTTACAGCATTGACATCGGGTCCGGGAACATTTACGGGACTCAGACTGGCGTTTTCCGCATTGAAAGCAATCGAACTTGCACATGAAGTGCCGATATACGGGATACCTTCGCTTGACGCATACGCGTATCCGTTCAGGGAATTCGGCGAAGTTGTGGTATCTGTCATCGACGCAAAGAAAAATCAGTTTTTTGCGGCAGTTTACAAAAACGGGGAATGCATTTTTCCTGCAGAAGACACGACGGCAGAAAAAATATCGGCATTCTTGAAATCAACAATAGGAAACGGAGAGAAAATCATCGTCGTGGGACCTGACGCAAAGATTTTCTCTGGAGAGCTGAAAGAAAACGGAATCGAAAACGCAAAATTCTTGTCGTCACAGCCGAATGCGACGGATTCGCTTTCAGAAATCGCAGAGAGCATGATTGAGCAGAAAAAAGAACCGCTCAAAGATTACGACGGCCCGATTTACCTAAGAAAAAGCGAAGCGGAAATCGCATTGGAAAATAAATAGACCTTAGTGACAACTTCGTTATCGCTAAGGTTTGTAAGTCCAAAAACATACAACAAATATGTCTTTGGACAACGTATTTCAGATGGACTTTTTCAGAACATTTGAGTTTCGGAAAAGTCTATTTTTTTCTTCCAAAAAGTTTCGAAAGAGTGTCCAGCGATGAGGAGGCAGCTGCAGCGGCCTCGTTCTGACGCTGGATATCATCAAAAACTTCCTGGCGGAATACCTTTACATTTTTAGGAGCATCAACACCAATTTTTACCTGATCGCCTGAAATTCCAATCAAAGTTATTGTGATGTCAGTTCCGATTTTTATTTTCTCATCAACTTTTCTTGAAAGTATAAGCATCTAGGTCTCCTAAAATCATTTCTTCGTGCTTGATTTGAGCGCATTGACGATATTGAATTTCGTAGTCCACTTGGCATCCGAAAGTATCGCCTGAATAGCGTTGTTGTTCTTGCTGTTTATGACAACAGGCCCCTGCAAATTCGCAGTCACAGGGCCACCGTCGCCAGGAACGGTTACAATTGAATAAACGACGACATCGGCAGGCGAAACGACACCTATTTCAAGCAAAGTTTTATCATCGACATCGATTTCATATCCGTCGGCAACTGTAAATGGATCAATCAAAAGAAAAGACAAGTTCTTCTCCTCAAGGGACTGCATCCATATAAAAGGTCTGTACTCAGCTTCAATAAGAGCGTATTTGTGGAAACTCTCAAATCCAAAAAGACCTGCCGGGAAATTTATGATTTTGTCGCTATCGACCAGAATTTTTCCCATTGTTTTTGTGTTTACTTCAACTTTGTTATTTTCCATTTTTTCCTACCATCTATACTATTCAACAAACTGACGAAATCACCTCATGTAATTGAGGAGCGAAGACGAATAAATCTTGCTTGCAGAATGAAGCGTCGCATTCTGAACTTGCTCCAAGGCCTTCTCATCAGTAATCGCCTTTGTTATATCCAAATCTCCTTCACGGGAAATCTGCTCGTTCACATTGAGCGCGACAGCAGAATTTCGTGCAATATCCTTTTCAAGCCTTTCATATTCCGAACCGCTCTTTGCGAGCCTGTTCACCAATGTATTTATGCCGCTGTCGATTCCCATCAACGCCCTTCCGCCGATTGTTTCGGAATCACCCGCAAACATCGCATCCCGAAGCGTAATCACGGTGTCGAAAAGCGAACCGCCGGAAACGCGGACGCTGTCACCGAGATTGTACGGAGGTCTCTGAGAAGAATCCTTGATGATTCCGAGGTCATTCAAAACAGAACCGCTCATGTCCTCAAGCCAAAGCTGATGCGCATCTGTCGTGGAAAAATTGAGACCGCTAGAAACTGGGTCAACGGAAGCTTTCACGGAAAGTCCGCTCGCATTTATTTTCGAAACAAGCGAATAAACGTTGTCACCGGCATCGACATAAATGTTCAGACCATCAACGCGAATCACCGAATCTTCCTGCGCCTGCCAGTCAGAAGCGTCGCGTCCGCCAAAAATGCGCTGGTTCTCAGCCCAGAACGTCCTGCATCCGACATTATCGACATCGACATATTTGTTCTCGTTTATTTCGATTTTGTTCTGCTCGATTGAGCCGTTGTAGTGCACGGAAGCGATGACCGGATACGAAGCTCCCTTCACCGCCCCCATATCGACATCAAACGCCTGAATATTCGTGTTCGTTCCTGCAAAAATAGAAGTGCCGTCAGGACCAACAGCATTCGCATTCTGAAGGAGCTCGCCGAGAAGCTCATTGACCTCAACAGCCATATTCCTCAAATCTTCCGAAGAATTCAGACCGTTCGCGCCCTGAACCGCAAGCTCCCTAACGCGGTGCATGATGTCGAGAGTGTTCTGCATATAGCCTTCGCGATACTCAAACTGGTCGCTCAAAGTCTGCGCATTTTTCTCGAAATTGTTCACGCGAGTCAGATAAGACTGATATTTGACAAGCCTTCCAGCCGCAAGCGGATCATCGCGAAGGTTGTTTATCCTAGATTGAGTGCCAATCTGATTGTCTATTTTCGCCTTCTCGATTTCCTGTCTGCGCAGATTGTACTGAGTCTGTCTGTTGTTGTACTGACTACTGATTCTTGTCGGCATATTTTTCCCCTATTATTCCCTATCAGCCTTATTCTTCAAATTTTTGCTAAACCTTGAATCAAACTCCAAGCCTGTTGATGACCGTATCAATCATCTCGTCGATTACGGAAACGAATTTCGCAGCGGCATTGTATCCGTGCTGGAACTTGATGATATCCGCAAGCTCCTCGTCGATATTTACGCCGCTTATCGAATCCCTGAGCGCACGAAGGTCGTTCATGACGGTGTTCTGGCTAAGATAATTTGTCTCTGCCTGCTCGCCCTTAAGACCGACGTTCGTAACCGAATTCGCAAAGTAATCGTCGAAAGTCCTGTCCTTTCCAATCATAACGTATGTGTTCCTGATTGAAGAAATCTCGACTGCTGCGCGTCCGTCGCCAATCATCGCGCGCTCGCGAATCGGATATGCTGCAGCAACGCTCAAGACGTCTTTCTTGATGTCCTGATTGACAGCGATATATGCAGACGGATTTATTACAGGAGAAACAGAGAACTGAGCATTTGCCCTGAGCGCATTCACCGCATTCGCAGAATCAAAATTATACGCACCCTCTGCTCCGCTCATCGAAAGGATTCCAGAGTAACCGGAAAGGAACATTCCGGAATCCTCAACGTGGCGGATTACGAAATCAGGATTATTCGGGTCGGTTGCAGTCGTAGCCTTGAGAACAAGATGGCTGTTCCTGTCAAGATAAGCTTTCACCTCGCCGTCAGAGTCATTGATTCTCGCAATCACTTCCTCAATCGTATCTGTCGAATGGTAAGGAACAGTGATGTTCCCGTTCTTTCCAGAGAGAATCATCTCGCCCTCAAGTCCGACTTTTTCCTGCGGGTTCAGAGCGTGAGTTCCCGTGAACCTGAATATATAGGAAGAATCCTCAACGCCGTCGCCGTTTCTGTCATAATTTCCGTTTGTGTCGGTCACGAATGGAAGCTGGCTGAAGAAATCAATGCCAGTCACATTGTTCGCACCGATTGCATTTCTGTGAACGTCATTCACCAAATCAACGAAATTCATTGTCATCGTGTTCAACGACTGAATCTCATTTCGGATATCAACATCGCGAAGCTCGATGAGAGCACCGAGAGAACCGCCCGAAATCTGAGCCGCATCTCTTGTGTCTGCCCAAACGACCTTGCTGTATCCGTTGCTGTCGGTCATCGCCTCGATATCAAAACCGCGCGCGATTTTTCCCTGAACGAGAATGTGGCCTTCAAGGTGAATCATGAATTCGTCCGAATCCCTGTTATCCGTCGTTATATTGACGATTTTAGAAAGGTCGTCAATCAGAAGGTCTCTTCTGTCGAGCAAATCATTCGGATTGTCGCCGATTGCCTTTGACTTGACGATTTCCTCGTTCAGCGCGGCAATCTGCTTCGTAAGATTGTTCACCTGCTTTACGGAACCTTCGATATCGCCGTTTATGAGAGTTCCGACACCAGAAAGGCTTTTAAACCTCTGCTGAATTGCCTCCGCCAAAGATTCTCCGCGTGTCACGACAGCCTGACGAGCAGCCTGGCTTTCAGGATAAACAGAAAGCTCCTGCCAGCCCTGCCAATACTTATCCATTGTTCCGCGAACTGAAATTTCCTCCGGCTCGTTATAAATATCTTCTATCATCGAATAATATTTGTCGCGGGTTTCCCAATAAGTTTCGCGGTTACTCTGAGCAACAATACGCTGATCAAGAAGTTCATCGCGGAGACGATTGACGCTTTCGATTGAAGTTCCCTGTCCGAGCTGTCCTGGAGTTTCCGCACGAGACAAATCCGGCCTATAGAGCGGGTCCGTCGCCTTGACCTGAACTCTCTGGCGCGAATATCCTTCTGTATCCGCGTTAGAGATATTGTGACCTGCAGTCGAAATCTGCTGCATATGTGCCATCAAACTGCGCTTTCCAAGCTCAATGCTTCCGAATGTACTAGACATATATCGATTTTCCTCCAATCAGTTCTAAAATCTCATTTCTAAAATCACGTTTCTATATCAACTGCGACACCTGTCGGTTTCGGCCGCAAAAATTTTCCGTCTTTCGAATAAAGAACATTCCGCCGCTGGGGAACAACCGAATCAAAAACCCCCTGCAAGAATTTTCTCGTCGTCGAAATGTATTCATTCAGCGCATGGTTCTCGATTTTTGAACGCTGAAGCTTTCCCCTGACCTGGGTAAGCACCGGCGAAAAATCAGAATCACTGCGAATATCTATAAGCTCACAGAGAACTTCCCTCTCCTCTTCAAGACTTGCAAAATCATCGCTCAAACCTTGAAGCGACTCAAGTTTCTCATTCAGGCATTCCCAATTTTTTTCCCTGACGAAATTGTGAAGCTCGGTCTGCGTTTCAAGGATTTTGTCCAGCAAATCGTTCTCACGCTGCATGACATCTATTAGGCATTTCTTGCTTTCGACAACCTCAGCAGGAACTCCCATTCCCTCAAGGAATTTTCCGACAGAGTCGGGATCCAACGGATTGAAAGAAGCCGCGACTTCTTCCACAGAAGGGTTCACAGGCGAAGGCTCAGCGTTTTTTTCATCCGATGCGGAATCATCGGAAGAATTCTCATCCGCATTACTACCGCCGTTCGTTTCCACCGTTTCCACAGCATCTTCCGAACCAGAAGTCTCAGGAAGAGCAACACTTTCTTCAATATTGTTGCTCATCTCGGCAGAAACGTTTCCAGCAGAATCCGAAGATTCATCATCAGAACCAGCATCACCATCAGGAATCGCTGTTTCTTCGCCCGCAACCACAACTTCGCCATCCGAAACTACAGGTTCGACAACCGATTCTGCATTTTCGTCGGACTCTTTTTCATCGACACGGACTTCAGACGCAGACTCTGAATCCGAAATTTCAGAAGAGGCCTCAGAAACAGGAACAGAATCAACGTTTTCAGTACTGGTACTATCTTTTTCTTCAGCAGATTCTCCACTTTTCGTGTCATCTTCAACTTTTTCAGGCGTTTCTTCATCCAAGTCGTCGAGCTGCGCCACAACGTCATCGAAAGAGAAATCTGAAGTTTCATCTGCCATCGGCAACTCCTTAAAAAAAGTCCTACTTATTATTTTTCGGCATTCTTGCCCAAAAAATTGAACGGAAACAAAACTTTTTGAAAGAGCACATTTTCGAGATTTTTTTTATTTTGCACTTGACATTTTTATCACTTTTAGGATATAGTTCTCTTCATCAACTAATGGTGCCTGTAGCTCAGGGGTAGAGTTCCAGATTGTGGATCTGGCTGTCGTGGGTTCGAAACCCACCAGGCACCCTTTTTAATTTGCGTTCGTAGCTCAACTGGATAGAGCAACGGACTTCGAATCCGTAGGTTGCACGTTCGACCCGTGTCGGACGCAATTTAGGCAAATTAAATTTTCGGGCGACTAGCTCAGCTGGTAGAGCAACAGACTCTTAATCTGTGGGTCCGCAGTTCGATCCTGCGGTCGCTCATTTTTTTTGAATAATCTTTTTTTTGATTCTTCAAAAGAGAAGAATGCCTAATTAAAAAGCGAGAGTGGTGAAATGGGCATACACGCTAGACTTAGGATCTAGTGCTTCGGCGTAAGGGTTCAAGTCCCTTCTCTCGCATAAGTTTTAACGAAAGTTTGCGGAAATAGCGCAGTGGTAGCGCGTCACCTTGCCAAGGTGGATGTCGCGGGTTCGAATCCCGTTTTCCGCTCTATTGCAATATAAAACAGATGCAGTTTATTTATTTCGCGGAAATAGCGCAGTGGTAGCGCGTCACCTTGCCAAGGTGGATGTCGCGGGTTCGAATCCCGTTTTCCGCTCTAACCGAAACGATTTAGATTTCATCTGAATCGTTTTTTTTTATTTTATTTCATTTTTCAAGGGGAACTCATCGTGAAAGTAACCAAAGAAATCGAAAAGCTCGGAAAATCATCAGTCAAATTGACTGTCACAGTTGCAAAGAAAGATGTTGCAGACGGCTACAACGAAACACTCAAGCAGTACGTAAAACATGTTCAGATTCCTGGATTCAGAAAAGGACACGTTCCAGCAAAAGTCCTTGAGAGCAAGTACGGCGAGCAGATAAAAGCAGAGTCAATCAGCGAGCTCATCAACAAGGCATTGGATGAAATCTTCAAGGATGAAAAAGATACAGAGAATCGTCCGCTTCCATATGCACAGCCTGTCCTTCAGGAAATGCCGGCTTTGGATGTCACAAAGGAGCTCAAATTCGCAGTTACTTACGATGTTTTCCCAGAAGTTGAAATCAAGAATTTCGACGGAATCGAAGTAAAAGAGCCGGAGACAGAAATCGGTGACGAGGAAGTTGCAGAAGAGCTCAAGGGCATTCAGGAGCGCAACGCAGTCGTAATCGACAAGAAAGACGATACAGTTGCAAAAGATGACATCGTAACAATCAACATCGTTGAGAAGGACGAGTCAGGAAACGAAATCGCGTCAACAAAGAGAGACGGATTCACATTCACGGTCGGAACAGCAGAGAACGTCTACAAGATTGATGACGAAATCGTCGGAATGAAAAAGGACGAGACAAAAGAAATCTCAAAGACATACGCAGCCGACGATTCAGACGCAGAGCTCGCAGGAAAAACAAAGAAATATTCAGTAACAGTTTCTACGATTAAATTCCGCGAACTTCCGAAACTTGATGACGACCTCGCTCAGGACGTGAACGAGAAGTTCAAGACATTGGACGAGCTCAAGGCAGACATCAAAAAGCAGCTTGAGAATGCAAAAAACAGAAGAATCAGCGAAATCAAGTCGAACTCACTTCTTGAGCAGCTCGTTGAAAAGAATGCCTTCGAGATTCCAGAAAGCATGCTCAACGCAGAGCTTGACGCACGCTGGAGAATGATGGCTAATCAGTTCCGCACAACACCAGAGGAACTTGAGAAGCTTGCAAAGGCGTCTGGCCAGACAAAAGAGGATATGCTCAAGAACTGGACAGCAGAAGCTGAGAAGATGCTCAAGAGCAGAATCATCGTTGACACACTCCTCAAAGAGAAGAACATCACAGTTACTCCTGAGGAAATCGACGCAGAGTATTCAAAGATTGCAGAGCAGAACGGTCTTTCACTCGACGAAGTGAAGAAGCACTACGAAGACGCTCGCGCAAAGGAATACCTCATCGACAGCACAAAAGAGCAGAAACTTTATGAAGAGCTGTACAAACAGGTCAAAGTTTCAAAAGGTGACAAGGTGAAGTTTGCCGATTTGTTCAAAAACTAGTACATTCTAGATAAGCGAAAAAAAGCGGAGTGCTACCGTTGAATAGGCTGCATTCCGCTTTTTTTTAGAACTATTTTTTGATATTTTTATGAATGGAGATCAAAATGAACGAGCAGATGAATAACAACATTCCTTTTGTAATCGAACGCAGCGGTAATGGTGAGAGGTCTTATGACATCTACTCTCGCCTCCTTAAAGACAGAATCATTTTCGTTGACGGAGAAATTCACGATTTGGCCGCTGACCTTGTTGTTGCTCAAATTCTTTTCCTGGAATCTGAAAACCCGGAGAAAGACATCAGCATGTACATCAACTCACCAGGCGGAAGCGTAACGGCAGGTCTCGCAATTTACGACACGATGCAGTACGTCAAATGCGACATTCAGACAATCTGCATGGGTCAGGCAGCCTCAATGGGCGCAATCCTTCTTGCTGGCGGAACAAAGGGAAAGAGATACGCGCTCCCGTCTTCACGAGTGATGATTCATCAGCCTGCTGGCGGCGTTCAGGGACAGGAAAGCGACATCGCCGTTCAAGCAAAAGAGATTCTCCGTCTCAAAAAACTTTCAATTCAGTACCTTTCAGACAAAACCGGAAAAGATTTCGACACAGTTGCGAAGGACATCGAAAGAGATTTCTATATGTCCGCAAATGATGCTCTCGAGTACGGTATCGTAGACCACGTCATGCCGGCAAGAAGCAAATCTTCAGAATCGAAATCTGAGGAGAGAAAATAATGAAATTCATCGGAACGGCAAACAAATGCTCCTTCTGCGGAAAAGAGGGAGACAGCAAGCATCATCTCGTGGCAGCTCCGACAAAGGGCGTCTTCATATGCAACAACTGCATTGCCGTTTGTCAGGGAATTGTCGAAGAGGAATACAACGGCACGGTCGATATCGAAATGTCGGAAGTTCCGACTCCGAAAGAGTTCAAGGAGCATCTTGACCAGTATGTAATCGGTCAGGATTACGCGAAGAAGGCTCTTTCCGTTGCCGTTTACAACCACTACAAAAGAATGTCGCTCGGCGGAAAGAAAACGAAGGACGGCATCAAGATTGAAAAATCGAACGTGCTTCTGATTGGACCTACGGGAAGCGGAAAGACGCTCCTCGCAAGAACTCTTGCCGAAAAGCTCAAGGTTCCGTTTGCGATTGCGGACGCAACAACGCTGACTGAAGCAGGATATGTCGGCGAAGATGTCGAGAACGTCCTTCTAAAACTCATAAACGCGGCAGACGGAAATATTGAAGAAGCCCAGAGAGGAATCATCTTCATCGACGAAATCGACAAAATCGCAAGAAAAAGCGAGAACACAAGCATTACGCGCGACGTTTCGGGTGAAGGTGTCCAGCAGGCATTGCTGAAGATTATCGAAGGCACTCTTGCTTCTGTTCCTCCGCAGGGCGGAAGAAAGCATCCGAACCAGGAAATGCTCCAGATTGACACGACAAACATTTTGTTCATAATGGGCGGCGCATTTGTCGGTCTCGACAAGATAATCGAGCAGAGAGTCTCGGCACATTCAATGGGATTCGGAAGCAATGTCGGCGAGATGAACGAAGAGCAGAAGATGGACCTTTTGAACGAATGCACATCTGACGACCTCGTGAAGTTCGGAATAATCCCGGAGCTTATCGGACGTATGCCTATAAATGTCGCATTGAAAGAGCTGACGAAGGACGACCTCAAGAGAATCCTCACCGAGCCGAAGAATGCAATCACGAAGCAGTTCAAGGCATCTTTCGCAATGGACGATTTGGACATCAACTTTACGGACGACGCGCTTGATGAAATCGCGAACATAGCAATCAAGCAGAAAACAGGCGCACGCGGACTTCGCTCAATCGTCGAGAAGATGCTCATGGATTTAATGTACGAAGCACCAAGCGTCAAGGGACAGAAGAAACTCACAATCACAAAAGAGATTGTCGAGACGAAGAATATCCCGGACGTTGAGACGCTCCTCGTAGACCAGGCATCTGCATAGAAAACGATTCGGGGGATTTTTAATCTTCTGAATATCGTCATAACGAAAAAGACCTAGAATGCAACTGATTTTGAAAGTCGCCTTCTAGGTCTTTTTTTGTCACATCAAAAACGCATTATGCCAAAGTCAAGAATGCTTTGTACGCGTTGAATGCCTGGGTGATATCCTCGCGGCTCGTGATTTCCCACGGAGCGTGCATTGAAAGAACAGAAACGCCGGCATCGAGGACGTTCATTCCGTATTTTGCAGCGAGATATGCGATAGTTCCGCCGCCGCCCTGATCGACTTTTCCGAGCTCTGCCATCTGGTATTTCACGGTGTTGTCGTCAAGAAGTTTTCGGAGGCGAGCGATGAATTCAGGATTCGCATCGCTCGCACCGCTTTTTCCGCGAGAGCCTGTGTATTTGTTGAACACGATTCCGCCGCTTAAGAAGCTTGCGTTTGCTTTGTCGAACAAATCAGCGTTCATCGGGTCGAAAGCTGCGTTTACGTCGCTTGAGAGCATTGAACTGTTCGCAAGGCATCTTCTGAGAGAAAGCTCGGAATAGCCGGACGGAAGACGCGCAATCAGCTCGGCAACGATATTCTCGAAGAAGTGGCTTTCCATTCCGGTAGCACCGACAGAGCCGATTTCCTCTTTGTCAACGCATATGCAGCAGTTCGTCTTTACGCCAGGAACGCTTTCGATGAGGGCACGTGCAGAAGTGTATGCGCAAGAGCGGTCGTCCTGTCCGTACGCGAGAATGAGAGAGCGGTCGAATCCGAGGTCACGGGCTTTTCCGGCAGGAACAATCTCAAGCTCGGCAGAACCGAAATCACCCTCCTCGATTCCGTATTTTTCCTTGAGAAGATTCAAGATGACTTTCTTTGCATTAACCTTGTCCTTCTCGTCTTTCTTATCGTCCTTTTCCTCGTCCTTCTTCTTAGGCTTCTCGCTTCCGATAATCAAGTCAAGGCTCTCGCCTGAGATGAAATCAGATGCGGACTCCTTCATCTGCTTTTGCGCAAGGTGAGGAAGAATGTCGGAAATCACGAATACCGGGTCGTCCTCGTTCTCGCCGACATTGACGTTGACGACAGTGCCGTCTTTTTTGCAGACAACGCCGTGAATCGCAAGAGGAATAGTCACCCACTGATACTTTTTGATTCCGCCGTAGTAATGCGTGTTGAGATAAACGATGAAATCACGCTCGTAAACAGGATTCTGCTTTACGTCAAGGCGCGGAGAATCGATATGCGCACCAAGAATGTTCATTCCATCTTCGATATTTCCGCTGCCGACAGTGAAAAGCGCAATCGCCTTTCCCATTTTCTGTGCATAAACTTTGTCGCCAGGAACGAGTTTTTCCGTCTTGTAAAGATTCTTGAAGCCTGACCGCTCCGCCCATTCAGTAATTCTGGAAACACACTCACGTTCCGTCTTTCCGTTGTTCAAAAATGATTTGTAATCTTCAATCAAATCAGAATTCATTTTTATCCTCTTATAAAAAATATTTTCTATTGACTATAGCATAATTTTCCAATGGTAAGAACGGAGTTAATAAAAAACCTGCTCAGAAACTAAGTTTTCCGAACAGGTCTAATCTTATCTCACCACGATTTTTCCTTCGATTTGCTCGACACTCACCTTTCCGTCTGCCGGAAGTTTCCGCTGCAAGATGAGCGTCGCCAGCTGGTCCTCGATTTCGTTCTGAATCAGGCGGCGCATCGGTCTCGCTCCCATTTCCGGGTCGTAGCCGTGGTCAAGGAGGTAATCGCGGGCTTTTTCAGAAACGTCCAGCGAAATATTCTTGTCAGACAGCCTGTCCTCAAGTTCTTTCAGCTGAATATTCAGGATTTGCGAAATCTGAGCACGCGTCAAAGGATCGAAAACTACGATGTCGTCGATTCTGTTCAGAAGCTCAGGACGCATTATCTTTTTCAGTTCTTCCATCACGTTCGATTTCAGCTCCTCGTGCGAAATAAAACCGTCCGACGAAGAAGAGAATCCGAGTTTTTTCTCCGAAAGAACTTGGGACGAACCGGCATTGCTCGTCATTATTATGACCGTGTTCCTGAAATTGACGACGTGACCGAGATTGTCGGAAAGCTGTCCTTCCTCAAGAATCTGCAAGAGAAAATTGAAGACATCAGGATGCGCCTTTTCAATCTCGTCGAAAAGGACGATTGAATACGGCTTCTGCCTGACCTTGTTCGTGAGAGAACCGCCTTCCTCGTATCCGATGTAGCCTGGAGCCGCACCGACAAGACGCGACGACGTGTATTTTTCCATAAAGTCGCTCATGTCGATTCTGATAAGAGACTCTTCCGAGCCGAAAAGGAATTTCGCCATCGATTTTGCAAGCTGAGTTTTTCCCACACCCGTAGGACCGAGAAAGATGAAAGAACCGATCGGCCTGTTCGGGCTTGAAACACCGGAGCGGCTTCTTCTGACAGTGCTTGAAAGAAGACCGACTGCCTCGTCCTGACCGATGACGGACTTGTGAAGTTCCTCTTCCATTTTCAGAAGCTTCTCCGACTCGTTCACGTCAAGCTGCTCGACAGGGATTCCGGTCATGCCCGCAACGATTTTTTCGACATCGCGAACCGTAACATGACGCGCATCACTAGGCGCACTGGATTTCCATGAATCGCTAAGCTCGTCGATTTTTTTCTGCAATTCGCGGACCTGATCCCGTGCGACCGCCGCATTTTCGTATTTCTTTGACGAAACCATCTCGTCTTTTTCTTTCGTAAGGGTCTCAAGTTTCAGCTCAAGCTCGGCAAGCTGCGCCGGCTTTTCGTTTCCCTCGATTTTCTTTGCGCTGCCCGCCTCGTCAAGAATGTCGATCGCCTTGTCAGGAAGATGCCTGTCGGGAATATAGCGCGTGCTGAGCTTCACAATCGCCTCGACAACGCCGTCATCATAGACGATATTGTGGAATTCCTCGTATTTCGGCTTGATTCCTTCTATTATCTTCACACTGTCTTCCGCAGACGGCTCATCGATTGTAACAGACTGGAAGCGGCGTTCGAGCGCAGTGTCCTTTTCGATGTGCTGGCGGAATTCCTTGAGTGTCGTCGCGCCGATTATCTGGATTTCACCGCGGCTCAATGCAGGCTTCAGAATGTTGCTCGCGTCCATTGTGCCCGAAGAGTCACCCGCACCGATTATCATGTGCAGCTCGTCGATGAAAAGAATCACGTCCTTCGATTCCTCGACTTCCTGAATCATCTTTTTCATTCGCTCTTCGAAGTCACCGCGATAACGTGTTCCCGCGACCATTGCAGTCAAGTCGAGGCTCATGATTTTCTTTTCGTAAAGATTGTACGGGACTTCCTTCGCAGCGATTTTCTGTGCAAGACCTTCGACGACAGCAGTTTTTCCGACACCAGGCTCGCCAAGAAGAATAGGGTTGTTCTTCGTCCTTCGGCTCAGAATCTGTATCGCACGGGCAATCTCATCCGCGCGGCCGACAACAGGGTCCAGTTTGCCTTCCCTAGCCCATGCAGTCAGATTCTTCGCATATTTTGAAAGGAACGAGCCTTTCTGTTTCTTTTCGGATTTTGCCTGCCCTGCAAATTCCGGCTCCAGATTCGCCTCGGCATCTGAAACCTCGTTTGGGTCGGTGTCCTCGTCAACATTGTTGTTCGCCTCCTGAACTTCCTTTGCCGCCTTCCGAAGTTTATCAAGGTCGATTCCCGCATTCGCAAAAAAACGCGCGGTGACGCTCTTCTCCTCGATGCTGGCTCCGATTACGAAATGCTCAGTTCCGACGGACTTGTTCTGCATCGAGCGAGACTCTATCACCGCAGTGTCGAGGACAGCACGAAGCCTGTGAGACGGAGGCAACGCGCCAATCATCTGACGCGGCTGAAGTTCATCGTTCGTCACACTCTGTTCGAGCACAAGCTGAAACGAAAGAACGTTCAGGTTCAGGTATTGAAGAAGCTTGTAGCCGTAGCCTTCCGCATTTTTCAGAAGAGCGAGAAGGACATGCTCAGGCTGAAGTTCATATGCGCCGCTGTTCCGCCCTTCTTCCTGCGCGAGAATCAAAAGACGATTTACAAGATTTGACATTCCGTTCATAAAAATTTCCCCTTAAAACGAAAGCGAAGAAAACGCTTCCTGAAGCACGAGCGAGCGGAGACTATTCTCTTTCAGAAGAGTGTTTTTTTCAACATCTTTGGGAAAAGAGAATTTCCTGCTTTTCATCAAAAACTGAAGATGCCCGCTTCTGATTCTGTACAGCAAAGCACAAAGCTCGCTGTCAGTTATTCCGCCGACGATTCCAAGATTTTTTCCCCATTTGATTAGCGATATAACTTCGATTGCATCTTTTTCGGAAATGAGAAGCGAAAATTTGAGGGAAGCATACGCTTTGTAGATTTTGTCCCTGATTTCCGTCCCCCGAAGCTCGAACAACTCCTTCGAGATTTTGCGCTCGACATCGGCAAGGCCTTTCGCCACGCCGATGACGCTTGCAAGCTGCTCGATTTCGCTGCCGTTGCCCGCAACTTTCGTGGAAATCTGATAGAAATAGCCGAGCGCGGAATTTTTCTCACCACCAAGCCCGAACGAATCTCTGAATTCGATTCCTTTTCCGGCGAATTTCGCGATGAATCCACGAAGCTGTTCCGTAGTCGTGATTGCAGGAAAATGAACTCGGCATGAAAATTTCATTCCGCTTCCGCAATCCGCGATATCAGAAGTCAGATATCCGTTTTCGACGTTTGCGGCAAACTGAAGGAAATCCTGAAGCTCATCATCGACTTTCTTCACTGCCTTGAAAGTGTCGAGACACGCGGAACCGCTTTTGAATGCCGAAAGACGCACATGGTCAATTCCGTTCACGATGCATGAGATAACGCCGTCAGTGCTGACAACGATTCCGGTGCCGGTCGAAACTGGCGTGGAAGTCTCCATCACGTCGCGCTCGCACAATATCTTTTTGCCGATTAAATCGAGATTCGACGTTATGATTGCCTGATAATTGTCAGGAGAGGAGCATCTTGAAAAAGCGTCAAAGACGATGCTGCGAACATGGTCAGCATCGTCGTCACGAAAACGCAAAGGAAATGGAAAATTTGCAAGATTCCGCGCGAGCCTTGCACGGCAGGAAAGGATAATATCGCTGTCAGGACCTTCTTTTGAAAACCAAGCTTCACCGATTCCATCAGCCATCGACTGATTTTCACTCATCGGCGACCTCTGCATCCCCTGCGACAGGAGTTTTTTCCAAAGCACGGAGATAATCCCTGTAAATCGCAGCCTTCTCATAATCCTCTTTCTTCAAAGATTCTTCGAGCTTTCCCTGAATGGCGATTCTCGTCGTCAGAACCGAATTGAAATTTCTGATTCTCTTCGGCATCGAACCGACATATTTGCTGGTAACGCCGATATTCTTGAAGATTTCTTTTATCTCGTTCTTGAAAATCTCATAACATTCCGGGCAGCCGACTTTGCGAGTCTTCTTGATGTTCAGAAGGCTGATTCCGCAGACCGGACAAAGCTTTGTTCTGTCAGGAGAATTTTTGTATGCATCATTCGCATTGCTGACATTCATAAATGCCTCAAAAAGAGAAGTCAGAGATTTCGTCATCGTCTTAGGATTAGGCGGAATACCGAACTGTTTCGCACATTCCTGACAAATACACATTTTTTTTCGCGGAGGTGCGACATTCGTCTGCTCAACGAAGATGCAAGCCTCATTTTCATGACATATACTACAAAGCATAAATAAAATAATACCTAAATTTTCCTTAACGTTTCAATCGGTCTTTCGGAGCCTGCTTTTACGGCAGGAACTGCGCTGACCAAAAGCGAAAGAACCAGAGTTCCGCTCGCAACGACGATGAGCTGCGGAAGCGGAATCGACAACGGGATATTCTGCAGATAGAACGCGGGGTCAAGAAGCCGAATCGTAAGAGTGTCTGGAGAGCCGCGGACAAGCACATAGAAGAATTCGTAGATTATGTTGACGATTCTTTCTATTAAATTCATTATCGCACTGAAATTGACCGAACAGAGAAGACCGCACGGAATTCCAATCAGAACGCCGATGAATCCTGTCGCGACGCCGGTGAGCAAAAATGAGCGCGCGACCTCCGCAGGCGACGCACCGATGCTCCGCAAAATCGCAATCTCCTTCCGGCGTTCCATGACGAGCATTATGAGCGCGCTCGAAATGTTCACGGACGCGACGAGGACAATCAGCATCATTATGAAAAGAAGCATTGTCTGCGTCGAAGAAAAATTCTCGTATTCGGCAGAATTAAGCTCGTTCCAGCGGAATACGCGAGTGCCCTCAGGGACATTCCGCTCGACATGCCTGAACGCACGCTCAAGCGAAACGTCGAACGCATTTTCAGTCTCAACGCCGATGACGAATTTCGAAGATTTGAGCGGAAGGATTTTGAATCCGGTCTCAATAGGAAGAAAAAGCCAGAGCGCGTCGAGTTCCTGATATCCGCTCGAAACGATTCCTGAAATTTTCAGCGATGTCATACGCGGACGAAGAGTGACCTCGTAGTCTTCCGAATTAACATCTCCTTTTATCGTGATGAGCCTTATCGTGTCGCCGGCTTTCACTCCGAGAATTTCAGCAAGCTTTCCGCCGATTATCGCAGATTTGTCGGAATCGAATTCAGTTTTTCCGTCGAGGACTTCAAAAAGAGACGCAAACGATTTGTTGCGCGAAAAAATGTCGTTCTCGACTGCACGGACAGACGCGCCAGTCCGCCCCTGAAACGAAGAGACGAGTGCCATTCCCTGAATTTCAGGAAACGAATCGACAATGCCAGGCTGATTGTTCAGATTGTCGCTGACACCTTTCATGGAATCGAACGACGCGACTGCCCCGGTGCCGTTGTGAAGGACACAGCTTATGTGGGAAGTCGAAAGCCCAATCATCCTTTCGGTGATGCCCTGAATCATGCCGTTCGATACAGTCAGAACCATCACAAGAGGAACGAGACTTATTCCGATGCACACCATTGCGCCGATGAGACTTTTCCTTGCGTTCGATTTTTTCCCTGTGCGCGGAAAGAGAAGCCTTGAAGCAAAAAGAAGAGATGCCGTAGTTTTCATTCACTCACCTTTCACAAGTTTGCCGTCTTTTATCGAATAGCAAAAATCGCCCTTTTCCGCAAGATTCATGTCGTGCGTGACAAGAATCAGCGTTTTCTTGTATTTATCGACCATCGAAAAAAGCAGGTTTCCAATCATCTCGGCATTCGCTGGGTCGAGGTTTCCCGTAGGCTCGTCGGCAAGGATAAGCTCCGGGTCGTTGATGAGCGAACGTGCGACCGCAACGCGCTGCCGCTCCCCGCCTGAAAGCTGCGACGGAAGATGATTCATCCTGTTCTCAAGACCGACATCGATCAAAAGCTGCCTTGCTTTTTCCATCGCGCTCTTTTTTGACGTGCCGGACATGAACGCAGGCAGAAAGACATTTTCAAGAGCCGTGAAATCTTTCAGCAGATAATGGAACTGGAAAATCAGGCCGAGGAATTTCGCCCTGTACGCAGAAAGCCCTTTTTCATTGAGAGAAGTCACGTCGAATCTGCCCGCACGGATTTTTCCGCAAGTGGCAGAGTCAAGTCCGCCGAGAATGTTCAAAAACGTGCTCTTTCCGCTTCCGCTCTGCCCGACGATTACGATTTTCTTTCCGCGTTCCGCCTTGAAATCGACATTTTTCAGAATCGTTAGTGTCTCGCTGTCTGTTTTGTATGTCTTTTCGAGTTTCTCAATCGAAACAATATATTTTTCGTCCACGATTTCATTTTTCTTACTCATCTCTCATAACCTCCGCAACAGTCATCTTCAAAATATTTCTGCTGGCAATCCAGCTTGCAATAAGCGACGAGAAAATTCCGAAAACAGTTATGGCAAGCACCTCGGCAGGAACGACACGAGGAGGAATGCTCGCATACACCATGAACATTGAATTTTCCCTTACGAAATCCGCGCTTGCAGGATCCACCAGCATCACGAAGAAGAGCTGAATGTAATAAGTCGCCTTCGAAATCAGAATGAAAATGTCCGACATCCTGACGCAAAGAAGAAGCCCGAGCATGAGACCTGGAATCGCACCGAAAAAGCCGGTCAGGAATCCCTGCATTACGAAAATCGACTGAATCTGAGTTTTTCTTCCGCCGAATGCCGACATGATGCTGATTTCTTCCCTTTTTTCAAAAACCATTCTCCGCATTCCTGCAAAAATGTTCATTCCGACGACCACAAAAATCAAGAACACGAGTAGCATCAGCATATTTTTCTCGACACGGAGCGCACCGAAAAAAGAGCGGTTGAAATTTTTCCACGATTCGACTTTCAGCGCGGGAAATTTCTCCTGTATTTTTGCGACGATGTGCGAATCTTTATATTGGTCCTCGATTTTTATTCCGTAGACGACATTCGACTCCGCTTTCTCTCCGAAATATTTTCTTCCGTCATCGAAATTTATGAATGCGTACGAGGAGTTGATTTCCGCGTATCCCGTCCTGAAAATTCCTGTGACAGTAAAAACTCTGTCCGAAGAAAAAAGGTCAACGTCGGCACCGCCAGAAAGCGCGTAGAGGTTCACGATGCCGCCGATGCGCACACCCAACGCACGCGCAAGGTCGCTTCCGAGAACGATTGAGTCAGGGCTTGAGATGTCGAAATTTCCGCTCCAGAGCCGCACCTCCGAAGCAAACCCCGAATCGTCATCGCAGATTGTAGGCGGGACTGCGCGAATCAATGCGGCGGACTGACGCTCGTTCCGGCCTACGACGAGTGCCTGCGCCTCAAGATACGGAACTGCCGAAATTACCTCGTCGTCGTGGATGCAATATTCGCGGAATTCTTTCTCGGAATCAGAGTCCGAAGCAAAGCCCGAAACTTTGACGTGATACGAGCTGACTTCCATTATCGAATCGATGAAGCTCATCTGAAAACCGTTCATCACGCTTATGACAGTTATTAAAGTCATAACGCCGAAGCAGATTCCGAGAGATGCCAATGCCGAAGTGACAGCCGAGCGTCCGTGCCTGTCAACTTTCGAAAATCTGCTTGAAACAAAAAAAATCCATTTATTGCTGAACATAATTCTTCCTGAAAATTCAAAAATCAAAAATCGTAATATTTTCTTCTGACTTCAACATCATTCAGATAGACGATTTCGTAGAATTTCATGCCGTCCTCAAAATACGAAAGAATCCAGAAACCGTCGTCCATGAAAGTCTTCTCGTAATAGCATTTTTCATCGTCGTAATTTCTAGAAAGCCGGAGAATGCCGTCCTCGTAATATTCGTAGTCGGGTTTCTCGCTGATTTCCGTGTATTTGTAGATATTTTTTCTGACGAATTTATCATCTCCGTTCCAAACGGTGTTTTCCTCGGAAGTGATTCTGTCGTTCTCATCATAAACCAAAACGACTTTTTTTATCGGCATTTTCTTTTTCTTCTCGTCTTCAGGAATCGAATAATCGGTTCTAGAAAGGACAAGCCCCTTTTCGTTGAAGACGACATCGACGCTCGTTTTTTTCGCAAAATCTGTTTCGGAACTCTTCGAAGGAATTTTTGAGTCGCCCTCATACGAATATTTCCTGCTAGAAGAAAGTGCCATGTCCTTTGCGCTCGCGCCCATGCTGAAAGTCTCGCTAGAAACCAAACGGGAAAATTCATCGAATATGCGTCTTTTCACTTTCTTTTCGAAGGCGGCGATTATCTCGGTCTGACAAATCTCCTCGCCGTCCTCGCTGACTCCCACAACGCGCTTTCTCGCCGACATCTGCTCGCCGTCATACGAAAAACGCCTGACAGCATCGTTCCTGTCGTAGTAAACGTATTCGGGGATTTCCTCTTTTTTCTCGTCGCCGCTTTGGATTCCGCGTCCGTCCTTGCCGTCAAGGGATTCAAGAATGTCGGTCGCGTCGAAAAATTCCTCGTCCTCGCGCTGCCCCTCGCTCGTGAGTCCGTCGCTTTCGTCTTCCGAATTTGAATCTGCATTTTCGTTTTCTGCATCTTCCGCATTTTCAGCTGCAACCGAAGCATTTTTTTTCTGATTGAGATTGAAGAAAAACTCCTCGCGCACCGTCATCATTTTTTTCACTGAAAAAGGCGTGATTGTTGACGACGGAAAAAACGGGCTTGATGAAAACGACAAATCGTAATACGCGCCGCACTCAAAAATTTGTGCGGAACAAAACGAGAAAACTGAAAGAAAAAAAACGAAAGAAAGAAAACGCCGAAAATCTTTCAATTTTCAAGACCTAAAAATTCGTTCGTGTATTTTTCAGGCTCGAATTTCTGAATGTCGGCATATTTTTCGCCAGTGCAGACGAACGCGACAGGAATGCCAAGTTCCTTTGCGATTGTGAAGGCGACACCTCCACGCGCCGTCGAGTCGTATTTCGTGAGCACGATTCCGTCAACGCCGACGGACTGGGAGAAAACTTCCGCCTGACGAAGCGCGTTCTGACCTGTCGTAGCGTCGATTACGATGAGTTTTTTGTAACAGCCCTCATCGGCTTTTTGGGAAGCGATTTTGTTGATTTTCTGCAATTCGCGGACGAGATTTTCTTTGTTGTGCAAGCGACCAGCCGTGTCCGCAACCACAAGCGCACCGCCGGAAGAGCGTGCTGAATCCGCGGCATCGAACACGACGGCTGCCGGGTCCGTTCCGTGCTGGTGCGCAATCACACGGATTCCGAGACGCTCGCCGTGCATCTCAAGCTGCTCCTCGGCGGCCGCACGGAATGTGTCGCTCGCGGCAAGAAGAACGTTTTCGCCAGCCTGCTTGTACAGGTTCGCAATTTTCGCGGCAGAAGTAGTTTTTCCGACACCGTTCACGCCGAGCATCATAAAAATATTCACTTTGTCCTTTTCAACATCGAACGAAACTGATTTCGCGAACGGAAGGAGAAGATTTTTCAGTTCCTGCCTTGCAACTTCCTCGTCCTCAATTTTTTTCTCGGCACAAATGTCACGAAGCTGTTCCGACAATTCAAATGCAAATTTCACGCCGAGATCGCCCTCGACAAGAACATCCGTCAAATCATCGAAAAATTCATCGCTTATTTTGCTCTTCGGCCTGAACAGATTCTTGATTTTCCCCAAAAAAGATACTTTTGCCATTTTCTTCACCTTCCTTTTCTTCTATTGTATCACTCTTTTCTTTATCTTCGCTTTGACTTTCTTCTTCAGATTCCGATTCTTCCGCTTTTTTGGCATCTTCCTCGTTTTTCCGCTCCGCCTCTTTCACTTTTAGGATTTCGATTTTCTCATGGTAGCTTTCTGTTTTCCTGTCGATTTTCGCCTCTGCAGGAAGAACCCTGTTCGCCGCAAAGAGATATCTGACAAGCTCAACCGCAAACCAGCCGAGGCACACGAACGAAACAACCTGAGTCGCGTTCGAAATCTTCTGCCATTTCAAAAGGTCGTCGTAATCTCCGCGGTTCATAGCATAGGCATTGTTCCTCGAATCGAATTCCCCGAGGCTGTAAAAAGTGAACGGCAACGAGCAGATGAGCGCACTGTACGCGATGTACATTTCGATTCGCCTTTTGTCGATGTTCTCCGCCCTGTCAAAAGTTTTCGCCGAAACGGAAAGAACGTTGCCGTCCCTAGCCAAATCGAACGGAATGTAGACGAAAGCCCTTTCCTTTGTCTCGCTGTCCTCGAACACCGAAAGAACGTCCTTGCCGTTCACGGAAATTGTCGAATATTCATTTTCAAGGCTCAGCTCGGAAGTTTCGATTGCGTTCGCATAGAAAAGCCCGTTTTTGAATTTCTTGAGGCGGATGTTCATAGAGCCGCTGACGACAGGAACGAGCTTTGCGACGACTGAAAATTCAATGTCGCCGGAAAACGAATAGCTCATCGACGCGCTTTCGAACCCCGGAGCCTCGATTGAAATCATGTGGACGCCGGAATCAAGGACGACATCTTCCGCGTCTTTCGAGACAACGCCGTCAATCGTCACGACAGGATTCGTCACGGATTTTGAAGCGTCCGCGGAATCGATGTCGAATTTTATGAGGACAGGCAGATTGTTCGCGATTTTCGGTGCCATGTTCTGCAGAATCCTTTTTGCAAGCGGAACAAGATTCGTCACGCTTCCGACCTCGGTCACAGTGCCGATTGATTTTGCGCCAGGATAAACGAAGATTTCAGCAGTAACGCCGATGTATTCGCCGTAAGAGACGATTGAACCGGAAAGCAATCCGTTTATCTTCGCGGAAATTACTTCTTTCGAAAACGCATAGTTTTTTTTCCCGAGCGCGGAAGCATCGTCACTCGCCTTGAAGAGCGCGGAAACATCGTTTTTGTAAAGGACTACATTTTCGCTGACGATCTCTTTCGTCTCTTCGTCACGCTTGAAAAAACGCATCGGAAGCATCTTCCTAAAAAATTCCTTTGCGTTTTCCGCGAATTTTTCTTTTCCGCCGTCTGAATTTTCAGGCCGATTTTCGTCTTCCGATTCAGGTTTCGGTCTTTCGGATTCAGTTTTTTCGAATTTCGCGATTTCTTCGTCGGTTGTCTTTATGTTCTCCTCAATTTTTTCCTGGATTTCCGCGATTTTTTTGTTGGCTTCGACAAGTTTTTTCTCAAGGCTTTTCGGTTTCTTTTCGGAAATCACGAGAGAGTCGCGCGCCTTGATTTCTTTTTCAAGCTCAAGGAAAAGCGAAAGACGCTCGGTCTGCAGCGTGTTCAGTTTCCTGTCCAAAGTTTCGCTGTCAGGAATCACGCGCATTTTGTTCAGAGAAATCTGTTCGAGAATGAGCTGCGGAAGAAGCTCTGCGGCTTTTTTGAGACTCGCCGAATCCGAATTTTTTTGTCCGAGCGTAAAAGTTTCGCCTGCCAGAACCCAATCCGCTGCCGAAGCAGAAAAGAGAGGGAGAGACAAGGCGAAGAAAAACACGAAGATTTTTCTGAGAAGCAAAGTGATATTATTTTTTATGGAAGAATCAGATGTCTTCGTCTGAAGAGTCGTCATCACCGCCAAGAGGAAGACCTTTCCACTGTGCCTGGAGGAATGAATCGATGAACTGGTCGATGTCACCGTCCATTACCGACTGAATATCGCCGACAGAGAATTTCGTTCTGTTGTCTTTTACCATCGTATAAGGCTGGAAAACATACGAGCGAATCTGATTTCCCCACGAAATGTCTTTCTTTTCCGCGCCGAATTTCGCAGTCTCTTTCTGACGCTGCTCTTCGTAATATGCATAAAGTTTTGCGCGAAGAAGGTTCATACAAGTCTGCCTGTTCATAATCTGCGACCTTTCGGAATCGCACTGAACGACGATTCCTGTCGGAAGGTGCGTGAAGCGTACAGCCGAATCAGTCTTGTTGACGTGCTGACCGCCCTTTCCGCCCGAACGGTATGTATCGACGCGCAAATCCTCCGGCCTGATGTTGACTTCGATTGTGTCGTCAAGAATCGGGAAGATGAACACGGAACTGAACGACGTGTGCCTTCTGGCATTCGCATCGAACGGGCTGATTCTGACAAGCCTGTGAACGCCGGCCTCGCCCTTGAGATGTCCGTAAACATAGTCGCCTTCGATTTGGATTGTCGTCGACTTGATTCCGCCCTCGTCTTCCTGCAAGTCTATTGTCTCAAGCTTGTATCCGTGGCGTTCTGCCCATCTGATGTACATTCGGGAAAGCATATACGCCCAGTCGCAAGCCTCGGTTCCGCCCGCGCCCGCATGAATCGTAAGGAAGCAGCCGTTTTTGTCAGCCTCGCCCGAAAGCAAGTTCAGGATGCTCTGCTCCTCGAACTTTTTCTGTGACGCAGAAAGCGTTTCTTTCAGTTCGGCTTCAAGGCTTCCGTCGGAGTCGCCCTCGTCCATCGCAAGCTCATAGAGAGTTTCCATGTCGTTCACGGAATTAAGAAGTTCCCTCCACGGCTCGATTCTGCCTTTCAAAAGCTTGAGGTCGTTCATCACTTTCTGCGCTTTTTCAGGATTGTCCCAGAAATTTGGCGCAAGTGTGACAGCCTCAGTCTCCTTGATTTTCTTTTCTATCGATGCAGGGTCGAGTTTTTCCCAAACGCCCATTATATCTTTCTTCAAAGTCGAAATAGGCTCTTTCAATTCTTCAAGCATTCTTTTTACTCCGTTATCATGTCTTTTTCTGACTATCTGGAGATGCCCCGAGGACACATCGTCTCCATTTTTTGTGCAGAAGTTCAGTTATAGCAAAATTTGTGTTTACAGGGAACTGATAGATTCTCAGTTTGTCGTAATAATCCGTAACGCCGTCGATTTCGCGCTTGAGCGAAGCCAGCTGTGCCTCGTTTATGTTCATGCATTCCCAACACGCGCGCTGGATTTTTTTGAAGCTGTAGCGCGCAAGAATCGTCGCCATAGCTTTTGCGGAATCCATTCCGCCTGGATCCAAAACAACAGAAACAAACATACTAGATTCCTCCCACTTTGTGAAACTTTTTTCTATTTTATGTCGCGAATCAAATCGAGGACGATTGGAGTTTTGACAAGCCCAAGCTCGTCCGCGCTGAGTTTTTTCTTGTCCTTATCTTCCGGCAAGATTCTTCCGCCGTTTTCGTCCGCCGCAGGTGCCGTGTCGGAAATCTGCGCATCGTTCGCGGATTTTGTCTTCGGAAGAACTTTCACGAGAAGCTCGTCACCGACATTCACCCTGTCATAGAAGCCGTTCTGCTTGAGCGTTCCGAGAGAGATTTCCTCGCCGACTCTTGTAATCGTTATCGTTCCAAGCAAATCCTTTTCGTCGAATTTCACGCCGCGGCCAGAATCTGCCGTCTGGATTTTCCCGGCTTTCACAACATCGAGGACAGCCCCCTCTTTCATTCCATCAACAAAGCCGAGGTCAACGAGAAGGTCGTTCACGCTTCTCTGAATGATTTTACCTCTTACCGGCAACATATTCAGCAAATCGCGCCTGAATGCACGGAGAATCGAAGAAAATTTGTCGTTTCCTGTTCTGAAATAGTTGAAGCGTGCAGTCTCAGTTCCGGTTCGTCCAGAATAAACGACAACGTCCATCGAAATTTCCCTGTCCGACTCGTCAATCGTGATGAGCGAAAAATAATCGAGTTTTTTCGTCCGGGCAAGCCTGTACGCTTCCGCATATCCGCTTACAGCTCCGTCCTGAACTGCCACAGAAGTCGTGGCGACGCTCGTGAAGATGTCCGAAATCATGCTCGCGGCAACAACTTCCGCCTCCGGGTGAATGAGGTGCGCAGTTGAGCCAGTGTAGAACACGCCGACATTCCATCTGATTTTGTCGAGGTAGAACGGGTCAACATTCCATTCGGAAGCGAGAGAATATTTCATCAGCGACTCGTATGCCTCAATCGTGTCGTTGATTTTGTTCTCCTGATACGAATTTTTCTTTTCGTTCGGATTTTTTATGCTCTTGATGAATTTCAGCTGATTGAGATAAAGTTCCTTCAGGCCCGACTTCGAAATCAAATCCGCAAATTCAGCACGGACTGTCGAATTGTTCGGAGCGATTTTCAAGGCACGCTGATATTCGTAGCGAGACTCCTCGCCCATAAAAGTCTTTTTGTAGTCACGCGCCTTCTTGATGTGGTAGTCAGCCCACTTGTTCCTTCTGGAATCTTCTATTGAATACGTCCTCATAACGAGCGTTTCAAGAGCCGCACGCATTATCTCGTCCTGCGGATTCTCGAAAAGCGCGTTGTTCCAAGTCGCAATCGCCGCATCAGGAAGGTTTTTCTTCACCTGCGACAATCCCTTGAGATACCACGCCTCCGCAGTTTTCCTGTCTTTCGAAATCAGATACTCGCAAGTGTCGATTGCGTCGTCATAAAGCCCCTGATTGTAGAGAATGCTCGCGAGAAGGACATACGCTTTCGTGTAGTCCCTTTTTATCTGAACAGCTCCGCGTGCTTTGCGCTCCGCATTTTTCAAGTCGCCGCGGCGCGCATCGAGATACGCAGCCAGATAATGAACCTCTGCGTCTCCTGAATGGTATTTCAGAGCCTGCGTGATGTAATTCTGGGTCACATCGTAATTTCCGCTCTCCGCAGAAAGAAGGGCGAGCGAAAGAAGTGCTTTCCTGTTGTTCGTCTGCCTTTTCAGCGCGTCCTCGTAAAGCCTGGTCGCGCCCGAATAGCTTCCGCTGTAAAGTTCGATTTCCGCAAGCCCGAAACGCGCGTCAACGTCGTTCGGATTTGTCTTTATGATGTCGCTGAAAATCTTCTTCGCATCGGAAAGCCTTCCGAGTGCGATGTAAATCATTCCGCGAAGGTTCTGGACTTCCGTGCGCATCTTCGCATATTTCTCCGCAGAATCGAGATACGTCAGGGCAAGGCTGTAATCGCCGATTGCATAAGTCACTTCCGAAAGATGAAACCAAGCATCCCCGTAAGATGGATTTGCCTGCAGTGCCTGATGAAAATCTTCCGAAGCTCCGTAATAATCTTCCCTATTCTGCTTTGAAAGACCGCTGTTGTATGATTCAAGAGCGCCTGCCCAAAGTGCAGAAGAAGAAAGAACGACTCCTGAAAGAACAAGCGAAAATATTTTTGCATTAATTTTCATTTTTAGACTCTCTGTATTTTGAAAATAAAACTATCAGGCAAACGAATTACCGGACAAATCTACTCTTCATTATCGTCATTTTTAAGTTCAGTCTTTCTAAATACTTTAATCTGATTCACCCTGTGGCCTTCCATAGAATGAATCATGAATTCAAAATTCTCACATTCGATTTTCTCGCCGGCAGAAGGAACGCGACCGAACAAATCAAGGACGAAGCCGCCGAGCGTGTCGAAATCCTTCGTAGGAAAATCGGACTCAATCGAATCGTTCAGGTCGGCAAGGTTCATGCGTGCGTCGCAAAGCCATGCGTTTCCTCCGAGCGGCTTTATCGTCTCGGTCTCGTGGTCGAACTCGTCCTGAATGTCGCCGACAATCTCCTCGATGATGTCTTCCATGCAGACGATGCCGGAGATTCCGCCGTATTCGTCGATTGCAATCGCAATGTGCAGATGGCGACGCTTGAATTCGCGAAGAAGCCCGTCGATTTTCTTCGACTCAGGAACGAAGTACGCAGTCCTGATGATTGACTCAAGGTTCACGCCCTCATTCCGCGCAAACGCCTTGATGATGTCCTTGACGTACAGAACGCCGATAACATTGTCAATCGACTCCCTGTAAACAGGAAAACGAGAATGCCCGCTTTCGGCAATTTTCTGCAGAAGCTCCTCATGCGGTGTCTCAATCGAAAGAAAATCGACATCGATTCTCGGAATCATGACCTCTTTCACGGATGTCTGCGACAAATCCTCGATTCCCTTTATCATGTCCTCTTTTTCTTCCGAAAGAATCGCATTCAGCTCCGCACTCGATTCTTTATTCGCATCTTTACTAGAACCACCCCTACCGGAGGGCTCATCCTCGTCTTTTTTCTTTTTACCGAAATTGAAAAATCCCATTTCCTTCCACCAAAAAATTTATTTGCAAATTTTAATTTGCCGATTCAGTTTTCGCTTTTCCGAATCAAATCAATTTTACGTCTTTGAAATCCTTTAACGCGTCTTCCTGCATCTTAAGCATCTCGTCAGTCGGCTCAACGCCTGGCTCAACATGCGCGTCTCCGTGGTCGTAGCCGTTCAGATGAAGGGTTCCGTGAACGAGAAGCCGCTTCAGCTCGTCATTCTGCGACACACCGAAATACTCCGCATTTTTCGGAAGAGTCTCGAAACTGATGAGCATGTCGCCCGCAATGTACCATTTTCCCTCTTCGTCCTCGTATTCCTCGCCGTTCTCGTACTCAAGAATGTCGGTCGCAGAATCGATTCCGCGGTCGCGCTTATTGTACTCGTGAATGAATTCGTCATCGCAAAAGAGAATCGACACTTCCTCGTCGTCGTAGCCGAATTTCTCAAGGACGCTTTCCTCAAACGCCTCGATTTTGCCAGATTCGACCAAATCGAACACCCACGAATTCTCATCGTTTTTCTCAAGCCCTTCCTGAATTGAGAGCAAAATCCTGTTTTTTCTTTCAGACTGTTCCATTTTCACTCCGTAACGATTTTTTCTTCGCCGCTGCTTTTTTCGACGATAATCTCAGACTGCCCGTCCGCTTCTCCGTTTTCGCCGGACTGCTCCTGAACGACAACATCATCAGCCGAATCTGAATTTTCATCTATTTCCCCGCCATTCTGCTGAGCTTCATTTTGTGATTCGTTTTCAGTTTTCGCATAATCATGTTTCTGCGATTCTTCCGCCTTCGCATTCTCAATTTCATTTGCGCCCTGCGTCGTCTCCTTCTTTTTCTCGTCAGGGTCTTTCTGATTCGGATATTTGATTCTCGAATGATACTGACCGACAAGAATGCGCACGAACGATTTTTTTATGAGGGTAAGCTCATTGAACGTGAGACCGCAGTTGTCGAGCTGACCGTTGTTGATTTTTCCCTCGATGAGCGTCTGGATGAATTTCTCGATGCGCTCAGGTGTCGGAGCATCAAGGCTCCTGCACGCCGCTTCCACAGTGTCCGCGAGCATGACGACCGCACTTTCGCGGGAAACAGGCGGATGACCTGGGTACGAAAAATCCTCGACTGAAACATTCGGGTCGATTTCTTTCGCCTTCGCATAGAAATATGCAATCAGGCTGTTTCCGTGATGCTCCGAGATTATGTCGATTACCTGACGAGGAAGATGAAGTTTTTTTCCGATTTCAACGCCGCGCTTAACATGACTCTTTATTATCGAAGCCGAAACTGCCGGGCTAAGAGAATCGTGCTTGTGCTTTGCCTCGCCTTCCTGATTCTCCGTGAAATATTCCGACTGCTCGATTTTTCCGATGTCGTGATAGAGAGAAGCCACATACGCAAGGAGCATGTTCGCGCCGATTTCCTTGCACGCCGCAGAAGAAAGCTGCGCGACCATAGAGCTGTGGCTGAATGTTCCGCTCGCATAAATCTGCATTTTCTGAAGCACTTTAGAATCCGTGTCCTTCAAATCCATCAGGCGGAAGACGGAAGCCGTGTTCATGAGGTTCTCAAGAGGAGTAATCAGACCGAGGACGAATATTCCCGAGAAGAACGCATTCACCGCAACACCAGGAAGGATGAAGAAATAATCGTTCTTCGCCTCATCGTCAAAAATCACTTTGAGGACGACAATCAGCACGATTGAAATGACCGACTGCAGAATCGACGCGAAAACGATGTCGATTCGCTTTGAGATTTTCCTCACGATTCTTGCCGCCGAAAGCCCTGTCGAAAGCGTGAAAAGGAACGGCACGACCTGAAAATTCGTCGCCGCAAAAATTCCGAACGCAAGGACGAACGTGAACAGGAACGATGAAAGCTGGCCGAACAGAATCGCAACGAGGAAAACGCAAAGCGTCGAAGTTATCGCGACCGTAATCCTGAATTCCGACTGAAAAATGAGAGATTTGTACGCGAAAGACGCAAGGAAAAACGCAAGAATGAAGAGAATCGATTCAAGAACAAGCTCCTTCATCTCAACCCTGCGTCCGATAATCACCGGATTGAAAAGGATAATCCAAAGAGAGCAGACGAGAAGCAGGAAGAAAAGCGTGTTTCCGATTTTCTGATAGTCAATCGTCACCTGAACGTCGGAAAGCTTCTTGAGTTTTTCGAGCATCTCCTCCGTTATCGGGAAGCCGTTCTTGATGATTTTCTCGCCCTCCTCGATTTCGACAGGATGAGCCGCCGTGGCTTTCATCGTCTTCGGGGAAATTATCGTCTTGTCGGCAATCTGACCGACCTCGTACCTGTCTGCGATTGACGGAGAAATCGAATCCGTCGTGTTCGCGCTGAAATAGACGATTGCGGAAACTGCGGCGAACACAAGCACGCCGAGCAGGATTCTTCCCCAGTCACGCTTAAGAAAATCGACGATATTCGCCAAAATAGTCCTGACCGACCTGTCCTCGATTTTGATTTCAGCTTCCTCTTCAAACACCTCAGGCGACTCGCCCGATTCGCCCTTCACGGCAGGAAGAGAATCTGCCCTTTCTTCATTTTCACTCACTTTTCAACTCCTTTTTTTGAAAATGCCATAAGCCTAGTTTGCTTCCGCCTTAGTTGTCCTTTTCGGAATCAATCTCATACGCCATGACGATTTTTCTTACCAATGCAGACCTCACGACATCCGTGTCGTCGAGCTCGACAATGCTGATTTCGGGTATTCCCCGCAATATTTTCAGTGCGTGAAGAAGACCCGATTTCTGCTTTTTCGGCAAATCAATCTGGGTTGAATCTCCAGTCACGAACATTTTTGTGTTTTCGCCCATTCGGGTGAGGAACATTTTCATCTGCTCCGTCGTCGTGTTCTGCGCCTCGTCCAGAATGACTGCGCAGTTCGAGAGCGTGCGCCCCCTCATGTACGCAAGCGGCGCGATTTCGACAATTCCGTTCTCGGTCAATTTCTGCACTGTCTCGCGCGGAATGCACGCTCCCATCGAGTCGTAGAGCGGACGAAGATACGGATTTATCTTTTCTTCAAGCGTGCCCGGAAGGAAGCCGAGACTTTCACCAGCCTCGACGACAGGGCGCGTAAGTATTATCGAATTCACTTTCTTGGACATGACAAGGCGAAGTGCCTCGGCCACGGCAAGAAAGGTTTTCCCAGAGCCAGCAGGCCCGACCGCAAAAACAAGGTCGTTTTTTCGGAATGCTTTCACGAGCGACGCCTGATTTTTCGTCTTAGGATAAACTTTGTGCGTCCCGCCCGGAATCTGAATCGCCGCGTCCCCTGCGTTGAACGACGGGGAACTGATTATTCCGTCCGACTTTCTCCAGCCGACAAAGCCCGTGTTCAGAATCGACTCGACCAAATCCCTGGAGCATCTTCCGCTTTCCGAAATCTCATCGGAAATTCTGTCTATTATGAATTTGAATTTTTGCTGGATTTCAGCATCTTCATTTTCTATTGAAAGTTCATTTCCCTTTGTGTAAACGGGAGTTCCCAAATATTCTTCAATAAGTTTTAAATTGCAGTCATTCGTTCCGCAGATATGTGAGAGCACATCTGAATCCGACAAAACGATTGTAAATTCTTTTTCCATCTTTATCTGATTTTATCCTAAGAAACGACAATTCTCAATTGAGGCATAAAAATAGACCTGCTCGTCAATCTGACGGATTGAGCTGCCATACGCTTTCCTTTGTGGTGTCGTCAAGCTCGTACTGGAGCTTCGTCTTCATGCTCGGGAGCGGTCTCCACGAAATGGAAAGCGAAATCTCCGGAGTGAAGTCGTACCGCTTGGTGCCGTCGGTGTCCGTGACGAGAGTCGGGGAAACTGTCATTGAAAAGTTGAAATCCCAGTCGTCCAAATCGTGCGTCACCGAAAGGTTCACAGACTTCATCTTGAACGCGCTTTCCTCGCGCAACGACGTGTCGTCGAACCTGAACGAATTTATCAAGTCGGTGAACCAGCTCCGCTCGCCCTTTCCGCCGTAGTAATATTCATAATGCTCGTCCGTGCAGAAATACCTGTAAATGACGCTGTTCTTCGTCTCCGCGCTGAAAGAAACGTCGAGGAAATTGTTGATTTTGAACGTAAGGCCAGGCTTGAAGCTGAAATAGCTGCTTGTCGGGCGCAGAAAGTCGTAGACGAAACTCGTGGTCAATGTCGGCGCGAACGAGACGCGCTCAGACCAGTATTTGTAAGTCGTGGTCGGTTTCGTGTAGGAGAAATTCAGAGAATACGGCTGGAATTTCTTGTCATCGCTGGAATTTGATTTCCAGCCGTTCCGCTTTTTGATTGTTCCGTCGTCGTTCAAATCAACGTTGAAGTAATAGCCCGCAACGTAGCTTGCAGTGTAAGACGCGCTCGCCCCGTACCCTGAAAGCGAAACTTTGAAAGACTCGTGGTCCCATTCCTCAAAATCATAGACATACGACTGCGAAAGCTTGAGCTTGCTGTTCAGCATTGAAACAGAAAGGCTTTCCGACAAATCCTGCTTAATCCACTTTTCCCAAGTGTCCGCGTTCGATTCAGTCTGCTCCGTCTCGTTCTCTTTTATGCCGCTTGAAGCCGTGAAAGTCACATACGGGAAACCGAGAGTGAGCGTTCCTGTGTACGATTTGTATCTTGGCGGAAGCGTCGAAGTGAGCGCAAGGCTCTGAGTAAATTTTCCGTCAAGCTCTGTCACCGCGAAAGTTCCAGTCAAACTGTGCGTGGTGAATTCGTCCTTGTCCCAGAAATCGAACATGTGGAATTCCCATTCAGGCTCGTCATCGTCGCTCGTGTACTCGGCAGAAAGAAATTCCGTGTCGATGAGCTTTATCGTCGAATTCCACGAAAGCGAAGTGCCCGAAAAATGGTCGGTGTAATAAAAAGGCTTTATCGTCGCGGAATTCGTGTTCGAAAGGTCGAGCTTCATCGCGTTGTAGTCGGTCTTTTTTATCGAAAGCATTGAAGATTCCGTGTAGCCGCCGTTCGAAGTAGATTCCTTGCCGTTCTCGTCTTTTTCGGCCGCTTTCAAATACGGGTGCGTCTGGTAGACAGGGCTGAAAGTGAAGCTGTCCGAAAGCGAGAAGAAGCTGCCCTTGTAGCCGAGCGAGCTTGAAAGTGTCGTCGGGGATTTCACGTTCACATAAGTTGACTGCATGTCGCGCCACTCAAAGTCCTCAGGCGTTTCCAATGTCGTCGATGAATACGAGAACTGCGAGGTGAAATCGGGAGACACCGTGTACCCGAGCGAATATGTCAAATCGCCGAGGGATTTTGCCGAAGGAACGGAAACAGAAAGCTGCGGAAGAACAGAATCCTCAAAAACGATTTTCGATTTCGCTTCTTCCTCGTCTTTTTTCTTCTGTTCCTCGTCCGCTTTTTTCTGCTCCTCTATTTTTTTCCGCTCTTCCTCGCTAAGTTCCGCAAGTTTCTTTTCCTCTTCTTTTTTTGCGGCTTCCTCTTTTTCTTTTTCGAGTTCCTCCTCAGTCTTGAATTCGTCGATTTTCACAAGGGTCGCCTTTTCGCCAGAAGTCGAGGTCGAAGTTTTCGGATATTTGAAGAGAGTTCCCGAAATCGAGATTGAAGATTTGAACGGGTTCACCTGCGACGGATAGTAGAATTTTCGTAGCGGAGTGTACGTTGCCCAAGTGGAGTCGTCGCTGTATTCGTCGCGGTCGGTGAGCGTCGCGGCTTTCGAAGAATAGACAACGGACGAAGAAAAACTTGAGATTGACAGATTCGAGATAAACGGACTTACGACAGTCGGGAGCGGAATTTTGTAGCTTCCGTTGAGCGACCAGGTAAAGCTCGAAACTTCCGTAACATCGTCGTCGTCGTCGTCATCGCTTTTTCCGCCGTTCATCGCGTATCCAATCCAGTCCATCGACTCCACGCGGTTGTTGAAGTCGTAATCGAAATACGGGTCGGAATAAATCGGCATACTAAGGTTGAGGGTGAACGGTTTCGCAAAGGTGAGCTTCAGGTTTCCCTGATATCGGAACGGAGCTTCCATTCCGAGAAAATTGGAACCATCGGAAACTTTTTCTCCAAGAGCGTTGAACGGAGTGTAAGTCGAATTATTTGAAAAAACCGTGTTCGAAAAGCCGAGCTCAAGATTCGCGATTACGGACGTGAGATACGAGCCCGGAACGACATTCGCATCGATTCCAGTCATAAAGCCGATGTTCTCGTAGTAATCCGCCATCACTTTCACATAATGCGAGGTGTCGCCCGTAAAATCCTTGTCGAGATTGTGAAGAACCAAGCCCTCGCGCTTCTGCTCTTTCATCGAGCTGGTGTTCATCAAGCTGAAAAAGTTGATTTTGTCGTCGTCATCGTCGGAACTTGAAGAAGAACTCGACGCTGATTTTCTTCCATATAGATAAGTCGTCGTGTTGAAAAAATATCCCGTCCTGCTTTTGTAGCCGAACGAAGGATTGAAAATCAGCTCGTCTTTCGGATAGTAGAACGCAGGAAGATAGAGAAGCGGAATGCGCCCTACATAAAGAACCGCATTCAAAAACGCGAATTCGCCGCCGGGAAGAAGCCAGATTCTAGTCGCCTTGATTCTCCAGTGCGGGTTCTCGTCGTCGCAGAAAGTGAGGTTGCCGGACTTGAAAGCGATTGTTCCGCCAGAATCGCGCCCGAACATTTCCGAAGCGACAATGAGCTTTGAGCCGCTAGGAAGATTCAGCGCATCGCTCGAAGTCTGCATTGCGCGCCCGTTGTCGAAAATGCCTTCGAGAGTCGCGGTGTTGAAAAGAAGAGAGTCCGCTGTGACTGTTTCGCCGCCGCTTGAGCCGCCCGAAGACTGTTCGAGGGAGACATTTCCTTCCGCGTAAATCATCTCGTTCGAACGGTTGTAGTTGATTTTGTCGGCAGTTATTGTCGTAGTTTTTCCGCCGCTTGTGACGCTGACTTTCACGTCGCCCGTCAAAACTATTGTATCAGAGTCAGTTTCCTCGTCTTTTTTGTATTCGGATTTCTGCGCCGATTCGATTTTTATCACGGATTTTTCATCCGCGGACAAGAAAGACGGAAACTGCACAAAGAAAACGAAGAACGCAGAAAAAGCGAAGAGGAACGAGAAAAACGCATGAAAAAATTCACGGAAGGAATGACGGCAGTGTTTCATTTTTCAAGATTCAGGAATTTTCCGGTGAACGAGCCGGTCTGCTCTGCCCTTTCAGCAATTTCCTCTGGAGTACCAGTATCGACAACATTTCCGCCACGGAAGCCGCCGTCAGGTCCAAGGTCAATCAGAAAATCTGCCTGCTTTATCACGTCAAGATTGTGCTCAATCATCACGACCGTGTTCCCCTTGTCCACAAGACGCTGAATGACTTCCATGAGGATTTTCACGTCCGCAAAGTGAAGCCCCGTCGTCGGCTCATCGAGGATGTAGAGAGTTTTTCCTGTCGAAGGCCGTGCAAGCTCCGTCGCAAGCTTCACGCGCTGAGCCTCGCCACCAGAAAGCGTGAGAGCGTTCTGACCGAGCTTTATGTAGCCAAGCCCCACGGATTTCAATGTCGAAAGCTTTCTGTAAATATGAGGAATCGCATCGAAAAAATCGCACGCTTCCTCAATCGTCATGTCCAGAACGTCCGAAATCGATTTTCCTTTGTAGAGAACGTCCAATGTCTCCTGGTTGAACCTTTTTCCGTGGCACACGTCGCACTGAATGAAAACGTCCGGCAGGAAATTCATCTCGATTGTAAGAGTTCCGGCACCCTGACACTTTTCGCATCTTCCGCCCTTCACGTTGAACGAGAACCTGCCGCCCTTGTATCCGCGGGCTTTCGAGTCCGGCAGAGATGCGTACAGTTCCCTTATCGCGTCGAAAACTCCGGCATATGTCACAGGATTGCTTCGCGGAGTCCGCCCAATCGGGCTTTGGTCGATGTTTATCACTTTGTCGATTCCGTCGATTCCGTCGATTCCGTCAAAATCGCCGACAGGATATTCCGTCTTCATAAGCGCATTCGAAACTGCAGGATAGAACACGTCGGAAAGTAGCGTCGATTTTCCAGAGCCAGAAACGCCCGTTATGCAGGTGAACGCGCCGAGAGGAATCTCGACTGA
Source organism: Treponema sp. (assembly GCA_017525605.1). GTDB lineage: Bacteria > Spirochaetota > Spirochaetia > Treponematales > Treponemataceae > Treponema_D. The sequence goes on from JAFXSM010000036.1 coordinate 85,046, forward strand.
AATTCCTTTGAGATTGTGCTCCCTCACATTGTTGATTCTGATGAATTTTCCGGTCCCCTTCCTGCGCTCGGAAGGAATCGGCATCGAAAGCTTTCCCGAAAGGAAACGCCCCGTCACGCTCTCATCGACCTGCATGACCTGCTTTGGAGTTCCTGACGCGACAACGTTTCCGCCGTGAACGCCAGCCCCCGGACCGATGTCAACGAGCCAGTCCGCAGTCCGCAAAGTCTGCTCGTCATGCTCGACTACGATGACCGTGTTCCCGAGATTCCGAAGATAGACGAGAGTGTCAATCAATCTCTGGTTGTCCCTTTGGTGAAGCCCGATTGAAGGCTCGTCTAGGATGTACATCACGCCAGTAAGCCCTGAGCCGATCTGCGTCGCAAGGCGGATTCTCTGCGCCTCGCCGCCGGAAAGGGTCCCAGCCGACCTGTCGAGTGTGAGATAATCGAGCCCCACGTTCTGCAAGAAGTTGAGCCGTGCGTTTATCTCTTTTAAAACCTGATGGGCAATCTGCTTTTCAGTTTCAGTCAAACTCAGTTCCTTAAAAAATTCGATTGACTCAGAAACTGAAAGCCTGCACAAATCGACGATGTTTTTTCCGCCGACCGTAACTCCCAACGCTTCCGGCCTGAGCCTTTTTCCGTGACAGCCGGTGCATTCGGAGACGGACATATAACGCTCTTCCATTTTGACGCGCTGAGCCTCGCCCCATGCCTCGTTGTGCCGTCTTTTCATCTCCGCCCAAATTCCAACCCACGGACGGTTGTATTCGGACATTCCTTCACCGCTTTGTTTTTTGTAAACCCAGTGAATATTCTTTTCGCTTCCGTTCCACAAAACATCTTTCTGCACGTCAGTCAAATCTTTTATGGGAGTGTCGAGCGAAAATCCGTTTGATTGTGCAATCGCCGAGAACATCGAAGCATTCCATTCTGAATCAGGATTGAAGAACGGGAACGCACCTTCGTTGAAGCTCAGCGAATCGTCGGGGAGAATCTTTTTCTTGTCCCACTCCATTTTTTCGCCGATTCCGGTGCATTCAGGGCACGCGCCGAACGGGTTGTTGAACGAGAAAAGGCGCGGCTGCAAGTCTGGAATCGAGATTCCGCAGTCAGGACAGGCGTTGTGCTGGGAGAAGAAAATCTCCTCCTCGTGATATCCTTTTTCGGAAGAGTCGGCGACACGGCGAAGAACGATGACGATTCCGTTCGCAGTTCCGAGCGCAGTCTCCACGCTTTCTGCAACGCGTTTCCTCGAATCGTCTTTCAACACGATTCTGTCAACGACAATCTCAATCGAGTGTTTTTTCTGCTTGTCGAGCTTGATCAGCTCTTCCAAATCGACCATGAGACCGTCGATTCTTGCGCGAACGAACCCTGACTTTTTCGCGTCCTCAAGGATTTTCTGATGCTCGCCTTTTTTTCCGCGGATTACAGGTGCAAGAATCGAAATCCGCTCGCCCTCGCCCCACGACATAATCGTGCTGATAATCTGGTCGTCCGTCTGCTCGTTGATTTCCCTTCCGCATTTCGGGCAATGCGCCTTTCCAATCCGTGCGTAAATCAGCCTGTAATAATCGTAAATTTCGGTCACTGTTCCGACCGTCGAGCGCGGATTTCTGTGAGTCGTCTTCTGTTCGATTGAGATTGCAGGAGAAAGCCCCTCAATCAAATCGACATCGGGCTTGTCCATGCTTCCCAAAAACTGCCTTGCATAGCTTGAGAGGCTTTCCATGTAACGCCGCTGCCCTTCCGCAAAAAGCGTGTCGAACGCAAGCGAAGATTTTCCTGAGCCTGAAAGCCCCGAAATTGCGACGAGTTTATTTCTTGGGATGTCCAAATCAATATTCTTGAGGTTGTGCTCACGCGCACCGCGGATGACGATTTTTTCGCCGGAAACAGGATTTATGTTCATTTTGTCGACCCTACAGAACCGATATTTTTCAAGGCCTCCTCAATAGAAAGTCCACTTTTTAAAAGATTCACAAAAGACTCGATGCCCTGCTGCATTCCTTTTTCGATGCCCTGCTGCATTCCTTTTTCGATGCCCTGCTGCATTCCTTTTTCGATGCCCTGCTGCAACCCTTTTTCGATGCCCTGCTGCAACCCTTTTGTTACACCCTCATCGAAACCGATTTTTATGCCTCTCCTGTAATTTGCGTTCATCGACGAAGTGAAATCCATAATGGCCTTGTTTCTCATTCTTGCAAGTTCTCTTTCGGTGTCCGTACGACTCAATTCCATAAGAACCTCCTTTGCCTCGCTCACTCCTGCAATTTTGTCGCTGACTATCTCAACGATTCGGTTTGCATTTTTGTTCGTCGCCCATTTCAGGAACATGCTCCACTGCTCTGCAGGAGATTTTCCCAAAACCCATTTTTCAAGTTCCTCATCGGACATCCCCTTCAGGCCTTTCGGCTTCTTGATTTTCGTAAGCTCAAGAGTGATTACATTCATCAGGCTCGGATTCGTAAGCTGAAGCCCGCTCTCAGTTCTCATCGAAAATCTCTGGACGGGATTCTGATTTTCCTCTTCCTCGTCATCGTCGAAAATCGAAAAATTGGCAATCATAATCTGATAAGTCCGCCTGAGATTATCGTAATCGTTATCGACGGCCTCCTGACCGGAAACCAATCGAGAAAGGTAATATTCCAACCGATTCCCGTGATTGTAATTCTCGTCCTGCATCTGCATCTCGATATCGACGAGCCTACCATCCTCAAGTTTGCAATTCAAATCGAGACGAATATTCTTGTCGTTTATGCACTGCGAAAGCGGAATATCATTGTTCAAGACAAAGACTTCCGCCACATTCTCATTTATCAGAGCGCTAACGAAGCATCTCAGCGCCTTTCTAGAATCATCCCTATCCTTCGTGAACATACTTTTGAACGTTATGTCCAAAAGTGGAGTCAATAATCCATTCTCTTCATCAAACATAGATTGATTCTAGCATATTTTATGATTGTTCGATAATTGAGCCTGCCCGAAAGAGAGTTTTCGAACAGGCTCAATTTTTTTTTGGGATTGCGACAAACCGTCACACAGTGAACAAATCTATCTGCTCGCCGATTTTGTCGATTGATTCCTTGACCTGCGCGGAAATGCCGCTGAGGGTCGCGCCGGTCTCGTTGATTTTCCTTGCGCCGTCGGACATTTCGTCCATGCTGGAATTCATCGCGCCCGTGGACGCGCGGAGGTGATTCATCTCGCGGACAACTTTGTCGCTCTGTCCCGCCATGCTTCGCGAAGACTTGCGGACTTCGACAGTGCTGTCGTTCATGTTCTTGAGAGCGTCGGTTATCTGCTTCGAGCCGTCATTCTGCTCTTCCATCGCGGCTTTAATCTGAACCATGAGCTGGCTCGTCTCCTTGATTTTGTCGGAGACCGTCGAAAGCGCGCTGCTGGATTCGTCCGAAGAAGAGACGACATCCGCAATCGAGTCGCGAATCGCAGAAAGCTGGTCGCCGATTGTGCGCGACTGCTCGCTCGATGTTTCCGAAAGTTTCCTGATTTCGTCCGCAACGACCGCAAATCCCTTTCCCGCCTCGCCCGCATGAGCAGCCTCGATTGCGGCGTTCATCGCGAGAAGGTTCGTCTGTTCCGCAATTGCAGAAATCGCCGCGTTCGCATCCTGAAGCATCTGCGACTGTCCTTCAATCTGCTGTATCCTTTCGTTCACAGCCTGCTGCTTCCTGAATCCAATCTCGGCGTTCACCTGCAAATCCTCGAACGACTTGCTCATCTTGTCCACGGAGCTGTTCACCGACACGATGTTTCCAATCATCTGCTCGACAGCCGAACTTGCCTGCTCAACTCCTGCCGACTGGCTCTCAATCATTTTGTCGAGCGTCGAAATCGATTCCGATATGCTGTTCGTGTTTTCGTCTGCATTCTCCACGCTCGTATTCTGATTTCTAATCTGACCGTGAACGCTCTCGATATTCGCAAGGATTTCCGTAATCGCGCTTGAGGCATCCTGAGTGCTTTCCGAAAGGGATTCTCCGCTGACGGCAAGACTTGTCTTCGACTGCTTTACCGCGCTGACGATTTCGTGCAGCTTGTCCATGAAACTGTCAAAATAGATCACGAGGTCGCCGATTTCGTCACGAACATACAAATCGCACCTCTTCGTAAGGTCAGCTTCACCTGTCGAAAGATTTTTAAGGAATTTCGAGACATTGCCGATTCGCTTGAGAAGCCACCGCATGAACCTCCAGCCGATTAGGACGAGGACTGCGGCAATCAGAGCACTAAGCGGAAGAACGAGACGGAGCGTCGCAAATGTCGTGTCCGTCACAATGTCGAGGTCTTTTGCAAGGCATATCATTCCGTTCACGGAGGACGAATCGTCCTTGAGCGGAGCGTACACGGAGAACAATCTTTTTCCGAAATATCTCACCTCGCCGGAATAAGTCTCACCGCGGGAAAGAACCGAATTCCTTATATCAGCATTATCGAGTTTCGAGCCAATGGAAGCTGCAACTGTTGACTGAACAATCTGCTCGCCTGAAAAAAGCGCGCAGTCAACGTTGTATCCGTTCTCCATCAGCGTGATGAAATCTTCCGTCGCCAAATCATAAACGGACACGACAGCACCGACAATTTCTCCGTCATAAAAAACAGGAGCCGAATAAATCATTCCGAATTTTGCGTTTCCAACCGGCTGATAATCCGTGAACTGCTTTCCGCCTAGCGAACTCTTGACTCCGTTCAGCGACATGAGCGACATTCCGTTTTTCAGGATATTCCCGTCGCCAACAACGACAGAGCCCGACTTGTCGACGAATGCCATTCCCTCAAAATCGAACTGCTCTGAAAAATAATTCATGGCATTATCAAGCGTGTCCAAGTCGCCACTAGCCAACGCCTCCTTAACGTCAGGCCTGTCCGCCGCCATCACTGAATAACTTTTGAGAGTCACGTTCCAGTCAACGAGAACGCGGAGCGCGCCTTCCGACGTGTGCAAAAGCCCCGCCTTCGTATCCGAAATCAGATTGCTCTTGAAAACGTGGAGCGAAATCGAGACAACGCCCACAGTCGCCACAATGACCGACAACCCGATTATGAAAAGGAACTTCGTTAGAATCGAAATATCCCTTTTCGCGTTCTTGTCGAATCTGTCCAAGCTTTTTCTTTTATTTTCACCGCCCAAAACACAACCTCCAACTGCGCTTTTATTTTTAGATTCTGTTTAAGAATAACACAAGAAATTGAATTTCAGAAAGAAAAAATGAGAAGGAGGACGAAGGGAGATTGGAGGAATATAGAAATAAAAAATCCCGCAAAGCCATTTGAAGTGTACCCCATTTATTGGACACTTCATTTGACCTCACGGGATTCAGATTTACGAAACACGGCATTGAACCGTGATTCGTTTCAAATCAAAAACTTACTGGCTGATACGAACGATTTGAGTAATATCGTATGTGTAAGTTCCCTTTGTTGCGGAAATCGTGAACAAGTATTTACCGAGCAGGTAATTTGTCAGCTTGAAGTCGAATGTTCCGCTTGCTGCATCAGCATCATAAGTAACTGCATTGTCAGCGATGCGCGTAATTCTGAGATGAATCTTGCTGTACTTGATGTCATGCGCAGCACCAGCATCATCTGTATATTTAGCATTCGTGTTCAATGAAATTGTGATTCCATCGATTGTATCGCTGATAGACAACGGATCAGTAGCATCGGCAAGCGTAATCAAGCTATCCGTAGTTCCATCTCCGGCATTTGTAGCTTCATTCCAGAGCGTGCTACTTTCAGTAATATAGTCCGCAGTTTTGTCCGTAACTCCCGACTTGAGAGCTACAGTAAAGAAACCTTTGTTGAGTTCGTAACGACTCATATCAGTGAAGTTGACATCTGCGGTGACATCAACAGTCGTCTTGAATTTTGCGACAAGATAAAGATTCTTGAAGCCAGTGTACAACGGAGGAGTATAATCTTCAGAACCGGCAGTAAGGTCAGTAGCATACGCTGTTCCGTTCACATCACCTTTCATCCATGTGAGCCAATATGAGCCGTTGGCATCTTTGAGTTCGACATGAACGCCAGACTGTGCAGTACCAGTAGTGTCGATGTAATCATTTTCAGCTCCAGTTACCCCCGTAATAGGCGGAGTTGCACTCGTATCTGCTTTTATAGAGTTTGGATGGATAATGGCAACTTTAGAAGTGCTGACAGAAGCTGTAGATGCATCCGCATTATGCTGGCTTTCGTACAAAATCGTCGCAGGCATTTTTGAAGCAGCAAGAGTTCCGTCTGCATCGACATAAGTTCCGCCGTTAAGATCGTACTTAATCTGATAACGGTTCATCGTTGCTACATCATCATCGAAACTCTGCATAGTAAGAGTATATGGATCGTTAGTCTGAGTTGGCGTAACTGTCTTTCCGCCGACAGTAATGTCTGTGCCTTTTGCACAACCATCGGTAGAAGCAAATGTTGTAGGAGAAGCAGGAATTTTGTGCAAATCAAGATATGTGTAATCAGAGTTACCGACATCGTTTACGGCACGAATTCTAGCTACGAACCTGTGCTCCATAGGAAGAAGCATCTTGAGATGGCTTTGATTCATGTTAAGCGAACCGACACTGTCACCCGAACCGCTGTAAGAAACAAAGAGCGGACATTTAGAAAGATTTGTCTTATTGAGGAGAAGCACATCTGAATCAGTTATATCTTCCCACAAAGTAGGGCTTGTAGTTGTAATGGCAGCATTAAAATCTTTTGCCAAACCTTTTGTCTTAGCCTCATCACCCCATTCATCATCCGTTGTCGGCATTTTCGGATAAAGAGCCGTAGAAGTTTTGTCATCGACTTTCATAAGCTCAAGCTCGAATCCCGTCTCGCAGTCAGATGTGTCAGTCCATGCGAATTCAACAATGTAGTGTGAACTGTCAGAGCTTGTAGGGTCTGTAAAGCCAGCAATAAAATCGGCAGGCTGAGTCGGAGGATAGTCGATAATGTCGCGAATCCAGAAAGTACCTTTCGTTGTCTGATTTGTAAGAACTATAACTTTCTCAGAACATTTATACGATTTATTAGGAGTTACATTTGTATTGGTCAAAGTTACAACCAAATTGTAAGAGCCTGCATCAATCGTAGATGTATCAACTTTGAATGATGTAGTGTCGTTTACAGTTCCATCAGAAGCAACGGTGATAGGAGCCGCACTTGATGTCGGGTAAACAATCTGAGAGCTTGTGTCATAATCATAAAGACCTGCAGTGACGGTGTAGCCGGCAGGAATTGTAAAGCCAGCGACAGTCTTGATTCCAATCTCAAGTTTTCCCTGACCGGTCATATTGTTTGCCGTCAAAGTAAATGCAACCGCAGTGTTGTATCTCAAATCCGCCGTGGCATATCCAGCAAGAGCTGCAGCTGTCTTTACTGTAGACTCAGCCAAAGTTGCAGAAGCTGTAACAACTCCCTGAGGAACTGCATAAAGTTTGAACTCATAAGAATTCAGTTCGAAGGTCTCCGTCACAGTTCCAACAGTTTTATCATCAGCACTTGCCGTAAAAGTGGTTTGTCTTACAGTCCAATTTGTTTCTTTCAATGTCTTGTAGGCAAGAAAGAAATCAAGATTATCTGCATTGATGCTATCCGGCAAAATTGTACGAGCAGAAGAATCTCCGGAAGACGGAAATTCAAGAACTTTCTCGTCAGCCCGTGCAGTCAAAGTTATTTCTTTTGAACTGGAAACGGACGTGTCGTCACTGACAGTTGCATCGGAATTCAAGTTAGAGCAACTGGCAAAAAGCACAGTCGCAACACCGGCAACAATCGCTGCAAGTTTTAAAATTTTTTTCATATTTTCCTCCATGTTGCAGAAAAGATACACGTTTAAAAACAGTGATTCACCATGCGCAATCACAACGCGCTAATAATACAAATGTCTGTATATAACGATAGCCGCAACGTCCTTGTACTCGCTCCCCCTTTTGTCAGTAACGGTCAAAGTCACTTCATAAACTTTATTAGATTCCAGCCCTGAATCAGGGATGTATATCTGAAACAACTTTTCCCGCCATGCATTATATTTTGAAACTCCATCTTCATAACCGAATGGATAAAATTCAACAACGGAATCATTATCATCAGGGTCTGTCAGTTTCCAGAGAATCGAAGCGCATCCGTTAGGAGCTGAAAGTGTGAGCGTGGAATCTTCCCAAACAAAATACTCTTCAAGAAGCATTTTTGAAGGAACAAACCCCTCGTCACCTGGCTCAAGAACTTCCTCCTCCTCGCTCTTCGACACCGTCGTATACGCCGTGGTGAACCCCTCGTTGTACTGGTCAACCATGTCCTGCACGCTGTTTCCGCAAGAGGCTGCTATCAAGAGAAAAACTGAAGATGCGGCGACAAAATAAAATTTCCTCATTTTTTGCTTCTGAACATTTCTATAGGAATCGCCACCCCAACTTTTCCCTCAAACACAAATTTCCAGTTCGTATCATACTGAACGCCAAACGAGGCGCGCAGCCACTTCCAGCTAGCACCGACGGAGAAATCCGCAAGCACGTTCGTGTACAACTTTCCGAAATGCGCATTCTTCAAGCTGTTGTTGTACAGGAATCTGAAATTCACGCCAAGCGCAAACTCGGAGAACACGCTGATTCCGCGGTACAGATTGTTGTAGATGAGCCCAAAGCCGCCATAAGTGTACGTCCCGTAAAAGCAAGGGGCTGCAAGATTCGCTCCGTCAACCTGATACGAATACGGATAGTCACCATTCGGATTTCCGCGACCGAGGCCTGCGCCACAAAGCCAATAAACCTGCTCCCTGAAATAATTCCTGTACGAAACATCGAAATTCCAGCAAAGCCCGAAATAGCTTTTCGGAATCGAATTCAATCCGATACAGAAACTGAGCGTACTTTCAAGCGGAGTTTCTTCCGGCTGCTCCTCAACGTTTTCTTCCTGACCTTCGCTCTCCTCTTCTTCGTTCTCCTCCGGCAAATCCTCGTCTAAGCCATCTTCATCGGCATCATCTTTTTCTTCGTCTTCTGGCTCTTCAGGCTCACTTTCTTCGTCATTTTTTTCTTCGTCTTCTTTTTCATCGGAAGGCTCTTCTTCATCGGCATCCGGCTCGTCCGACGATTCCTCTTCCTGAACCTCTTCCCCTTCATCGTCAGGATCTATCTTGTCGCTGTCGAAATCATCCTCTTCATCAGGGTCAGCCTTTTCGGACTCGTCGGAATCATCTTCCGCATCATCAGGGTCGTCTTTCGGGTCAAAATCGACGAAAAAAGCATTTCCGTTTTTGTTGCTTTCATCGAGAAGATTGAAATTTCTGGCAGATTTTTGGATTCCGTCGTTCAACCAACTGTTCAAATCATCGTGAAAATCGTCTTTCAAAAAAAAAGTCGCAGAAAATGAACTCGGAACAAAAAAGAAAAGGAATATACAAACTAAAAAAAATCCAGACTTTTTACGCATCCTTGCCCCATTTCTGATTTTCGGCTGCAAATCCATTTGCCAATAAACATCAATATTAGGGAATATTTTATCACAACGGAGCAAAAAAAAAAGCATAAATTCAGGATTTCTGAATCTATGCTTTAAAAAGAAAAACGGTCCCTACGGGAGTCGAACCCATCTCTCCGCCTTGAGAGGGCGGCGAACTAAACCGATATTCGAAGGGACCAGTTAAATAATCAAGTAAAACTTGAAGTAGTTCCCCAAGGAGGATTCGAACCCCCACAGTCAGAACCAGAATCTGAAGTGCTACCATTACACAATCGGGGAAGGAAACTTGCTAGAAGTTTTTTTTGTATCTGACGCTGTATCAGCGCTGATGAATGTATATTAGCACACGAATATTTTTTCGTCAACAGTTTTTGAAAAAAAATTTGCAAATTTTTTATTTTTTTTCTGCGCATTGTTAGCCGCGCCTAATTCGTTCAAATGCGACAATATTCCGCTTGTTTTTGAAAAAATCTGATGTTACATTATTTTAATCATTTTTTAGCGAGGTATTAGGATATGGCTTACAAAATCGATGCCGGAACATGCGTAAACTGCGGAACATGCGAACCTGACTGCCCAGTTGGAGCAATCTCAGAAGCAGACGGACACCGCCAGATTGATGCAACAAAGTGCGTCAGCTGCGGAACATGTGCTTCAGAGTGCCCTGCAGCAGCAATCGCAGAGGAATAATCGCAGTTTTTATTCTTAAAATACCTCGGAAAGCCGAATCAAACAGTCTCGGCTTTCCGAGGCTTTTTTTTTCTCATTTCATGCTGTAAACTTTTTTTATGGTAAAAAAAATTGTCGCAGGCTACGGAAGTCTGTTTAACGCATTTTCAAAAATGGCGGCTCTCGTAGTCGTCTGTGCCGCAATCGGAGCGGCGTTCGTCATTCCGCTATGGAAATTCGCAACCGAAATGCCAAAAGCCTATACAATCGTCGTCATGGTTCTGATGATTGCGGCGGCAATTTTTCTCTGCGCAAAAAAAATAATCGACATCGGAATCAAGCCTGTCGCATCTTGGCTTGCAAAATTCGTCATAATCGCGGGCGGAATCGTCCTGTGCATCAAATTCGTTCTCGACGGAAACCGGATTCTCGCGCTTCCGACAATCCTTGCGATAATCGCGCTCTACGGAATAATCTCGTTTGGCTTCAAAAACGGAAAAAAGAAAGTTGAAAGCTGAAAACTGAAAGTTGAAAGCGAAAAAAATGGTCGGGGACGAATTGAACGAAGGATTATGAACAAAAAAAAACGTAAGACACTGATTATCTTCTCTTCAATATGTTTGTGCACTTTCGTTGTGAACAGCGAAGATATTCAGAATGAGGGGTTATCGGCAAATACGTCAGAAAACATTCTTGAAACCCTAGCGAAAAAAGTCATAAACGAGCCAATCGAAGAATATAAAAAGTTTGTCAAAGCTGGCGAACTAAAAAAACTGAAAGTGTCATGGTCAACAAAAAAGACCGAAGCAGAAAAAGAAAAGGAAAGAGAAGAAAACAAAATATTTCAGAAGTACGAAAGGGAAATCGAAAAGGCAAACATGGATATACGACAAAACAAATATCCAGAAGAATTGCTTTATTACACTTACACCTTAAAGCCTGAAGATTTAAAAAATGGTAACGGTTTCAATCAAATTGTCGCAAGTTTAAAACAAGAGAGAGGAACATTCGCATCAATAAATGAAATCGCCTCCCCGAACGAGCTTAAACCTGGCATGAAGCTAATCCTCCCACTTTATCAGGGATTGTATATTCCAGAAACTCCTTCAAATGATTTCGAATTCTTACTTGCGCAGGAAGCTCAAACGGAATTGAACAACGCAGTAGTTATAAAAGAAGAAGAAAAGAAAACCCAAAAAGCGACTGCAAAAACGACACCGAAAACTAATGAACAAAAAACAGACTCTCAAAAAAATTCAGAATATAAAAAAACGGAATCCATAAAAAAAGTCGCAAAAACACAGAAAGTACAAAAAGTCGAACTCAACGGCAAAAAATACAACTACATTCCGGAAAAAAGCATGACAACAACCGCACAAGCATTTTTCCTTTCGCAAAAGAACGATGACAGCGAAAAGATGATTCTTCCGCTTGAGAGAAAGATGATTATCACGTCGCAGTTCGGCTACAGGACAAGCCCGATTACGGGAAAATGGAAACTCCACGCGGGAGTTGACCTTGCGGCATCTGTAGGCACGCCGGTCCGCGCCTGCATGAGGGGAAAGGTGCTGGAAGCCGCGACGAACCACCCGATTTACGGAACGTATGTGATAATCAGCCACCCAAACAAGATGACAAGCACTTATGCGCATCTTTCAAAACTCAACGTGAAGGCAAAAGAGGAAGTTTCAAAAGGGCACAAAATCGGAGAAGTCGGAACGACAGGAATGTCAACGGGACCGCACCTGCATTTCGAAATCAGAGAAGGCGGGAAGCCGACAGACCCGATAAAATTAGTCGGCTCAAAATAGAAGAGATGAGAAACATGAGAAAGTCTACGAGCAAGATATTCATTCTGATTATGTGCGCGTCGTTTTTCTTTACGAATCTGGAAACGGCGGACAGCGAAAATTTCAAGGTCGGAAAACTTTGGGACATTTCGTTCAGCGAAGTCACGGAAACGGTGGACATCAAGGCGGGACTGGACGACGCAGTTCACATAAAACTGCCCGACGACATGACGTATATCTGCGGAATCGAGATAAACATGAAAATTCCGGAAGAGATAGCGGCGTGGAGAAATTCAGTCGCATATTCGCTTTACGACGGCGTAAAACCAAAGCCTAACGAAAAAAAGACATCATATTCCGGCAAGCGGATTTCATACGCGACGATTCCGGGCCGGCTTTCATTGCACATCTACATTCCGCTGACACAGGAATTCAACATAAAAGACAGCCCATATTCAGAAAAAATCCCCATCACCCCGAAAGTTGACAAAAAAGATTTGTTTTTCAGGCTTCAGCTCATTCTTGAAGAAGCCCCAGAGACATTCGGAAGCGCGAAAATCGAAATCAGCGTGAAACCTGTGCTAATCGACAAAGGCAGGCTCAATTTCTCGGTGGAACCCGCAAAACAGCTGAATCTTCCGGCACTTACGAAAAATGCAGATTCCGCAAAAAAACCACAGAAAGACACGAAATGCGAAAAATCCGAAAAATACACGATTTTCATCGACGACAAGGAAATCCCGAATTTCAACACAATGCTTCTTCCGACGGGAGAACATCATGTTTCAATCGTCAGCGAATCATACAGGAACGAACTTCGTACATTCATAATCGAGCAGGCAAAAACGACGAACCTTTCCGTGGAACTGCGAAGCATAGAGCCGACATTGATTTTCATCTGCCCGATGAACACTGAAATTTACTTTGACGAAAAACTGATTGAAAATCCGAAAACCGCATTCATAATCGAGCCGGGAGAACATTCCGCGAAGATGGTCGTCGGCGACTACGAAATCGTGAAAAACTTCACCGCGGTGAACGGAAGGTCGTACACGATGAGTTTGGACATTGACGCGAACATTTATGAAGAAAAATAAATGCGCCTCCGAAATCTGTTAAAGAATTCGTCATACCAGTGCGATAATATAAAAGTCAGGTCGTCAACTATCCCCTCCCACCCATTGACGACTGACTGCCTGATGGCATGGCCGGCTTTGTGCCGGCTTTTTTTTGGTTTATTGCTTGAATAGGTGAAATTTCGTATTCTAATTGCTATGAAAAATTTAAAAATATCTACGGCAGTCCTTCTCGCAGGGCTTTTTTTATGTTCGATAATACTTGGTACGCTGCTCGGAAAAGGTGTCGCAGAAACTAAATATGTAAGGGACAATGAAAATTTCACGGAATTCACGACGGCACTTCCGACAAAGCTTTTGGACATCAACGGCGAGCTTATAACGGAATTCGCCAGCGAGGAAAAACGCGAAATCATCAGCATCAGGCGAATGCCGCAGCAGGTAATCAACGCGCTTCTCGCACGCGAGGACAAAAGATTCTACAACCACAGCGGCTACAACATTTTCGCGACTGCACGAGCTTTTGCAGGCCGCCTAATCGGAAAGAACTTCGGAGGAGGCTCCACACTCACACAGCAGATTGCAGGAACGCTCTACTGCGACCGCTCGGACATGTCGTACAAAAGAAAGCTCAAGGAACTTTGGTGGGCAGTCCAAATGGAAAGGCGTTACACGAAAGACGAAATCCTCGAACTGTACCTGAACAAAATCTATTTCGGCGCGGGAACATACGGCGTAAACGCGGCGAGCAAATATTACTTTGGGCACGACGCAACTGAAATAACGGCGGCGGAAGCAGCTATTCTGATGATTCAGCTTTCGAACCCGGCTCTCATGAACCCGTTCGACTACCCGAACAGGGCAATGGACAGACAGAAAGACGTTCTCAACAAGATGGTCGAGCAGAAATTCATCACGAAAGAGGATGCGGACGCTTCCTTCGACGAATATTGGGCGAATTTCGACTATTCAAGGACGAGCGCGGCGGCACCGTTCACGCACGACAACAAAGCCCCGTGGTTCTCCGAATACGCACGAAGGGAACTGAAAAACCTGATTTACGGAACGGACGACATCTACACGTCAGGATTCACCGTGAACACGACGCTCAACCTGAAAAACCAGCAGGCAGCTCAGGAAGCGATGGACAAATACATCGAAAAAGCGAACAAAAGCTACCAGCGTTCATCGGGAAGCAGAAAGAGCACTGCGTTCAAAACGTACACGCCGATTTCGGAAATGCTGATTCTCCTCTACGGACTTCGCGGAATAAAGGTCTCGGAGCAGAGGCAGGAAACAATTGTGATGTCAACGTTCACGAACTCCGTGAATCCGGTGCTCGACGTGATGTCGCTCATGTTCGGAATCGACACGCTCAAAACGTCAGTCGTCAACAAAGGAAACGCGATGGCGAAATCGAACGTCGGAAAGACTGTCATCGAAGGAACGATGGTCGCGCTTGAGAACGAAACAGGATACATAACGGCTCTCGTCGGAGGAAGCAAATTCGACAACGAGAACCAGTTCATCAGGGCAATACAGGCAAGAGTCCAGCCGGGTTCGTCATTCAAACCGCTCTACTACAGCGCGGCAATCGACTCAAGGCAGTACACACCGAGCACGATAATCTCGGACACGCCGGTCGTCTTTTACACAGCGGACGGAAAGCCGTACATTCCGCTCAACTTCCGCGGAGAATGGAAAGGCGACGTGGAGCTTTGGTACGCGCTCGCACATTCGATGAACGTGCCTTCGATAAAAGTGCTCGACGGAATCGGATTCGACGCGGCAATCGAGCGAACAGTCGCGCTTCTCGGAATACCGGACGAGGAACTTCCGTCACGCGCATTCATTCCGGGCTATCCTCTCGGTCTCGGCGTTTGCTCCGTCCGCCCGATTGAGATGGCAAGGGCATACGCGATTTTCGCGAACGAAGGAAAAGAAGTAATCCCGATTGCGGTCAGGAATGTCGAGGACAGGAACGGAAACATATTCCTGAACCCGGAGCACGATTTACGAATAGCACAGCAGGCGAAGGGTGACAAAGCGCAGATAATAACACCGCAGACAGCATACGTCATGACGCAGCTTCTGCAGAACACGATACGCTCAGGAACATTGGCCGCCCCAACGGAAAGCGGAACCGTGCTCCGATACAAAGACGAGAACGGAAAGCGATACACAATTCCTGCGGCAGGAAAAACAGGAACGACGCAGAACTGGGCGGACGCATGGACGCTTGCGTACACCCCTTATTACACTGCGGCATTCTGGTTCGGATTCGACAAGCCGGGACAATCGCTCGGACTTGAGCTTACAGGTTCGACGCTCGCAGGTCCTGCATGGGCTGCATTCATGAAAAAGGCGCACGAAGGACTTCCGTACAAGGATTTCAAAAAGCCGGCATCGGGCGTTGTCGGCGTGAAAGTCTGCAAGGAAAGCGGAATGCTCCCAACGGAAGACTGCGGAAAAGACGTTGTGACGCTGTGGTTCCTAAGCGGAACAGAGCCGACGGAATACTGCGAGAAACACTCGCCGAATGCGGTCGGACAAGTGCTTGCAATCCAGCGGCTTGAGCAGGAGCTTTTGGGCGCGGGATTCGGCGAAGAGATGTTCGTTTACGATGACTCTCCGCTCTCTTCCAATTTGGAAGACGAAGAGCAGGAAGAGCTTTTCGTCAATTTCGACGAGGACTTCACGACGGACAAAAAACAGAGCCAGAACGATTTGTTCTACGACTTCGACACGACAACGGCAGAACAAAACGAGAGCGATTTGCCATCCGAAACAGAAGACGAATCAATCGACTTCAACTACCTGATGGATTAAAGTCTGATAGATTAAAAACGCAATTATTGCAACCAAAAAAGCAAAGACCTGCCAGCAAAAGCAAAAATGGCAGGTCTTTTTTATTCGGAAAATTGCATATCCAAAAAGGCGATTTTCATGCAGGCAAAAAAAATGCGGGAACTTTTTCAAAAAGCAGCCCGCATATTTCATCAGAACTAAGTTCCGATTACTTTGAGTAGTACTCAACGACCATCTGATCATTGATTTCTACTGGGATATCCTTTCTCAAAGGAAGGCTGATGAGTTTTCCAGAGAAAGAAGCCTCATCGCGCTCGAGGTAAGGAATGTTTGACTTGTTGTAAGCAAGGAAAGTCTTCTTGAACTGCTCGCTTGAGCGAACTTTCTCAACCAAAGAGATTGTTGAGCCAACTTTTACAGCATAAGAAGGGATGTTGATGACTTTTCCGTCAACAGTGATGTGCTTGTGGCTGACCATCTGGCGAGCCATGCGGATTGATGAAGCGAATCCGAGTCTGTAAACGAGATTGTCAAGGCGAGTCTCAAGAGCAACCAAGAGAGCGACACCAGTCATCTCTGATGATTTTGAAGCCTGGTCGAAATAGCGGCGGAGCTGCTTCTCGAGGATGCCGTAATAAGCCTTTACCTTCTGCTTCTCTGTCAAGTGAAGAGAATAATCAGATGCTTTCTTTGTCTTTTTGAAAGCTGGCGCTCCTGCTCTGTCCAAAGCCTTTGGGTGTCCGCAAACGTTTACACCAAGTCTTCTACATTCCTTAAAACGAGGATTTCTTCTAGTAGCCATTTTTGTAGTACTCCTTAAAACTACTTAATTTTTTTCACCAAGTGGATGCAAATCAGCCGCGACTGCATCGTAACATTGGTTTTCAACGACTGTTAGAGGGAAGCTAATCAGTGTCGAGCAATATATCACATAAAAAGAATTGTTTCAATTGCCATTAATCAGAAGAAGCGGAAACAAGCGGCTCCGCGAAACTGTAGCGGGACGTGACGATATCATCAATCTGGTCGTCCTCAATCCGCAGCTGCTCGTGTTTCCACGCTTCAATTCGGTGCTCCTTCAGAGTCTCAAGAACTTTCACATTTTTCATTGCCTCAATCATGACTTTGCGTTTCTCATTCGTCACGATTTTCGCTTTTGCAAGTTCCTCAAGCATCTCGTCACGGCGCTGGTTGAGAAGCTGAAAATACAAGCCCGCATTGTAGAGGCTGTTCAAATCCCTCATCTTGTCCGTTTCCTGCACGGATTTCGCGCGGGATTCAGCTATCATGTTGAGAGTATTCTGAATGTTCGTCTCAACGGAAACTGCCTTTCCAAGTTCCGCCTGAGCCTGTTTTTTTTCAAATTCCCTGTAGTCAAGGACTTTTTGAAGTGAAAAATTGAATCGTTTCATTTTTTATGACAAACTTTTTGAAATCAATGACAAATCCGTATTCGCAGCGACCGTATTGGCATCTGCAACCTCGGCTTTTTTCCTATTCTGAACCTGCTCGGCAACGCTTTTTCGTTTCGACGTAGGAGACTCAACGATTTCGTCGTCAGGAACCGCCATGTCAGCAAGGACAGCCAGCTTGTGCAATGTGTCCTCGAGAGTGCAATGCTCCTCCTCCTCCTGCATCAGGAACTCCTCGATAGCCTGATGCTTCGAAATTGCCTCGTCGACCTCAGGATTCGCTCCAGCCTGATAGACACCCGCAAGAATCATTTCCCTGTTTTCTTCATAAACAGCAATCATTCTTGAGACTTTCGTGACGGCTTTCAGAGTCTCCTTTCCGCAAACCCTTCTAGAAAGACGGCTTATGCTCTTCAAGACATCGATTGCAGGATAATGCTTTGACTGAGCAAGCGCACGGCTGAGCATGATGTGTCCGTCCAAAGTTCCTCGGACTTTATCGGTGATAGGCTCGTCCAAATCATCTCCATCAACGAGGACATTGTAGAATGCAGTGATAGAGCCTTTGTCATTCGTTCCGGAACGCTCAAGTAGTTTCGGAATCATGTCGAATACGCTAGGCGGATATCCGCGCTGGGCAGGAGCCTCGCCCGTAGAAAGCGCGATTTCACGCTGGGCATGGGCAAAACGAGTCATGTTATCCATCATCAGCATCACGTCCATTCCCTGGTCCCTAAAATATTCGGCAATCGCGGTCGTCGTATATGCGGCACGCAGACGATTGATTGAAGTCGTGTCACTTGTCGCGACGACAACGACAGAACGTCGCATACCTTCAATGCCCAAATCCCTGTTGATGAAGTCCATGACCTCGCGGCCACGCTCACCAATCAGCCCGATTACGTTGACATCGGCATTCGTGTTTCGCGCAATCATTGAAAGAAGAGTTGATTTTCCGACACCGGAACCGGCAAATATTCCGAGACGCTGACCTTTTCCGCATGCAAGAAGGGAGTCGATGCAGCGAACACCCGTCACAATGCGCCTGTCAATCGGCATACGGGTCATAGGGTCTGGAGCTTGCGCGAGCGCAGGGTAAAATTCAGACGTGTCAAGATTTCCTTTGCCGTCACAAGGAACGCCGGTCGCATCGATTACGCGTCCGAGAAGACCTTTTCCGACCGGAACTTGAAGGACTTTGCCGCTGGCAATGACCTCACAACCGACTTCGATTCCCTCCGTCGCGCTGTATGCCATGAGTTTTACGATATTTCCTTCAAGACCAATGACCTCGGCAAGGACAGTCTTTTTCGTCTTCGATATTTTTATGTTGCAAATCTCGCCGACCATTGAACGAGGTCCCTTGCTTTCAATCATCAAGCCCTTTACGGCGGTGACAAAGCCAGTGTAGAGAATCGTCTCAGTATGCTTTACGGCGTTAAGATATTTGTTGAAAAACGTTTCCATAATTTCTTTCTTTTTTTATTCAGATTCGTCGATTATAGCATTTATTAAAAATTAAGGCGCAAACCCAAACACTTTTGATCTGCGCCTTCCGAAAAAATCTTAACAACTTGAAATCAAGACTCTGAAACACCAGAATCTTTAGCCAAACTCTTGACCGGTGAAATCTCAAGAATCTTAGTTTCAAGTTCTGTAAGCTGACTAGAAATGCGAGCGTCGATTGCACCAAAGTCAGTCTCAACGATACAACCGCCCTTATCGACCGTTGAATCCTCAAGAACCGTGATTCCTTTGACGTTCTCGACCTGCTTGATGAAGTCCTGAATATGCTCCGTTGTCAGCTTCACATCGGCAAGATTCACGCGCAACGTAACGTCGCCGCGCCCCTTGACCTTTTTGAGAGCCTGCAAGACGTTCGCCATGACAACGCTCTTCTGGTTCTCGGAAATTATCTTCACGACCTTGCGTGTCATAAGGACAACAAGCTCGACAATCTGCTGTTCGGTCTCGCTCAAGATTTCCTCGCGGCGTGCCATGACAGATTCAAGAATCTTGTGAGTACGCTCGACAAGGCGGTTCACCTCATCGCTGCCGCTTTTGAATCCTTCAGACTGACCTTTTGCGAAACCTTCTTTGTAAGCATTCTGATTCACATCATCATGCTCGACCGAAGCCTGAGCTTTTATCTGGGCAGCCTCTTCCTCGGCCTTTCGGATTATTTCCCTGGCTTCATTCTCAGCCTCAGTCTTTATAACCTGAGCCTGGTCAGTCTGCCTCTTGACCTCGGCAAAAGCAGCTTCCTCGGCCTTTCTTATAATCTCATCGGATTCAGCATGAGCATCGGCAAGCATCTGCTGCTTCTCGTTCTCCCACTGAACCTTGAATTCTTCCGCCTCGCGACGCAAATCATCGGCAGTAGGACCTGTGTACTCAGGCTCTTCCTCTACAACCTCTTCCTCGACAGGAGTGTAAAATTCATGAACAAGCTTCAACTGAAACTCACCTTCTTTCGGTTTCAGTTCATTAGGATGAAAATAATTTTTAGCCACGATTCTACTCCTGTTTCATCAAACAATCATTTCTTCTTCACCAGAACGTGCGATTACAACATCGCCGGACTCTTCGAGACGACGGATAGTTGAAACGACTTTCTGCTGAACCTCTTCGACGTCCTTCAAGCGGACAGGTCCCATAAATTCCATTTCTTCCTTGAGCATGGCAGCAGAACGCTTAGACATGTTCTTGAAGATTTTGTCCTGAACTTCAGGATCGACATTTTTGAGAGCTTTTGCGAGTTCGTTCTGGTCAACTTCACGAAGAACGCGCTGAATAGAACGGTCGTCCAAAAGAACGATATCTTCGAAGACGAACATTCGCTTTTTGATTTCCTCTGCCAAATCCGGAGAATCGTCCTCAAGTTTCTCAATGATTGATTTCTCGGATGCACGGTCGATGACGTTGAGGATATCGACGATAGACTGAATACCACCAGCCGCAGTGTAATCTTCGTTCGAAAGTGTCGAAAGTTTCTTCTCAAGGACGCGCTCGACTTCACGAAGAACGTCAGGCGAGGTGCGGTCCATGTTCGCAAGACGCTTCGCGACTTCCGCCTGAGTATCTTCATTGAGGCTCTGAAGAATGACAGAAGCCTTGTTAGGTTCAAGATACGCCAAAATCAAAGCGATTGTCTGCGGATGCTCCTGCTGGATGAAGTTTATCAAATGAGTAGGGTCTGTTCGTCGGATTACATCGAACGGACGAACCTGAAGGCTTGACGTGAGCCTGTTGATGATGTCGATTGCCTTCTGGCTTCCGAGAGACTTTTCCAAAACGGAGCGTGCATAATCGATACCACCGGTCGTAATGAAGTTCTGTGCGCTCATCAGTTCCTGGAATTCTTCCAGAACCTGATCCTTGAAATCCGCTTCGATTTTATCCAATCGGGCGATTTCAAAAGTGAGCTTTTCTACGTCAGCCTCGTTGAGTTTTTTCATTACCTCTGCGGACACATCAGAGCCGAGAGAAATAAGAAAAATCGCAGCCTTCTGTTTTCCTGTCAGACTTTTATAATCTTTTATTCCACCTTTCTTTCCGCCACCAGCTTTGGAAGCACCTTTTGAATCCGGCATGTTACTCCTCCCCCATCCACGCACTCAATGCAGATGCAATCGTGTCTGGATTCTGATTTATAAAATCACGCAAATCTTTATTCTTATCCCTTCCCAAAGCCTGAGCCTGCATTTCCGCCCGAATTTCAGCGTCAGAACGGACAGGCTTTGAAATTCCTTTCTTTACTCCGAATTCATTCACTTCCATAAGAACGCGAATTTCATCCGCAGTGCTTACTTTCCGCAATGAACTGACAGCGGCAAGCAGCTTGGAAATTTCTTTTTCACTAAGCAACGAAAAGACCTTGCTCGTATTGAAAGAACCAAGCTCCGTCAAAAGAATCGCCGCTTTTTCCACTCCAGAAAGTTCTGGAACTTTTAAGAACTCGTTCATTAATTATTATCGTCCATAAGCCACGTTCTAATAAGCATCGCAACTTCATCAGGATGCTCTTTTGCCATAGCAATAGCATTCTCCTGAAGTTCGGCCCTCTTTCTTTCTTCGACGGACATCGTGACCTGCATGTCCTGGTCTTTCGCTTCCCAAAGAGCCTTCTCGCGCTCCGCCTGCTGTCTTCTGAGGATTTCCTCCTCACGAAGCCTTCTTCTTCTTTCGATTTCCCTCGAAACAAAACGGAATATGATGAACGCTAGCAGGACGAAGATTATACCGCCAAGAACAATCATTATCATGAATTTTCTTTTCTGCTTAGCGAAATATTCATCTTCAAGCTTCTGGAATTCATCGTCGCGGTCATGCTGAATAGAAGCAACAGTTACGCTGTCTCCTCGGAGCTTATTGAAGCCGATTGCCGACTCAACATAACTCTTTGCCTGGTCAAGCTGCTCAGCAGGAACAGGCGTATATGTGAACTCGATATGGCCTTCATCAGTTATGACGTAATTGTGGTTTTTGTCATACTTTGCCTTCCAGCGTCCGTCAATGTTGACAGCAACGGAAACACGTCCCGGCTGAGAATGGATATTCTCATGCCTCTGCTCGGTATTGATGACATTGTTCTGTGTAATGCCAGTCTCTTCTGATTGCCCGATGACATTCGACAAATCTTCGTAAACAGGCGGATTTTGACCAGCGACACCGGCAGGTCCCTGAGGGTTATACCCCGTTCCTGTCCATGTCTTTTTTATAGTCTGAGAAGAAAGCGGAAGATAATCGCGCGTAACTCTCGTGTTATACGGTTTTTCAGGGTCTTGCGGATCTATTTCAACTGGAGTGTAGATAGTCTTGTCGCTGACGACTTCCGACATATCCCATTCGATAGTCACAAGAACATCGCGGATACGGTCTGTGGTAAAGATGCTCTGAAGAGCCTTCAAGACCTTTGCGCGAACCTCGGTCTCGTGCTTAGACCTCAGTTTCTGCTCGCGTTCTGCAAGAGTCAGCCTGTCCAAAGATTCCTGACCGCCGAAATCGTTGAGCTGAACGCCGTCCACGCTGGAAATCGTTATGTACTCATCTTTCAACCCGACGATTGAATGAAGGAGAAGTTTCTGAATCGTGCGGACTTTTTTTGAGCCGGGAGCGATTTCGCAACCAGGCTTGAACGTAAGAATGACAGACGCAGTTACAGGTTTCTGATTCTCAGTGAAAAGAGCATCATCAGGAAAACCGATTTCGACATCGGCACTCGCGACATCGTTCAAAGCTTCAATCTGTTTCTTTACTGATTTTTTGACAGCGAGATTCTTGTTTTCCGCCCGCTCAAAGTCCGTTACGGCATACGGAGAAATATTGAGGAAGTCCCACGCGCTTGTTCCAGAAGGAACCAAATCCTCGTCAACAAGAAGGTTCCTCATACGTCTTGCAGTAGGCTCATCATCAACAAGAATTATTCCAGTCGAGGAAACTGTGTATTTGACATTCTCCTCATCAAGCCTGAAAAGAATGCTCTCACGCGCCGACTGATCCGTAATGGCAGTGTTAAAAAGAGGAACTCCAGAAGGTTTTGAAGATGTTTTTGCCATAACAACAACGATTGCGATTATGACAACAATCACACCCACCAAAATCAGCTTTTGGACAATTGACCACTTGGACCAATTTTCTTTGAATTTCGCACCGGTTTTTTTAAACCATTCGTTCATCTGACCCTCCCGAGAACGAACAAATTTTTTTTAATTATTTTCGTTTATTTTATCGGTTAGTAGAAAGTTCGTTCCAACCAGAAACAACACGATCGATTACAGTCTGAGCAAGCGAAAGCGACATCTGCGCCTTCGCCATAGCTGTCGTAACTTCATGAATGTCAACGGAATCTGGATCCGTTATGAGCTGCTCCGTCTTTCTGTTGACGTCAATCTGCTGGCTGTTCATTTCTTTCACAGCGTTCATAAGGTACGTCTCGAACGTTCCCATTTTTTTGTCAGCAGAATCGTTCACGACTCTTTCCTGACCAGGAATCAGATTAGAAATCTTTGCTGTTCCGGCGTGAGCAGGATTTGTCCTAAGCATTTCAGGCGTACTCATAATATTCATAACGTTCATCAGTCTATTTCTCCAACTTTTTCAATCAAAATCAAATTCACAAAAATCGAATCAAAAAGCAGCATTCAAAAAGATTAGCTTCGTCCGATATCGAGCGCAGAACTGAACATTTCTTTCGCGCCCTGAACGACAGTCGCATTCGCCTCATACGCTCTGGAAGCCGAAATCAAATCGACCATCTCATTGACGATATTCACGTTCGGATATTCGACATAGCCTGCATTCGGGCCGCTCTTTATTGCGTCCGGATGAGAAGGGTCATAAACGAGCCTTCCCTGCGAAGTGTCCTTTGAAATTGTCCTGACGCGGACGCCTTTTCCAGGGCCGGTATCCTGATCGGCATCAACGAACGGCATTCTCCAAGTGGGATGCTCAGAAGCGACAGGCTCAAGAACGACCATGGATTTTTTGAACGCACCGCCCTCCGGTGTCCTTGTAGTCGAAGCATTTGCAATATTATTGGAAATCACATCCGTTCGCAAACGCTCGACGCTCATTCCTGTTGCAGCAATATTTATCGAATTGAACATTCCCATATTTCTATCTCCAAATCACACTAAGCAAAATGCAGCCGCTATTTCTTCATCGCAACGCGAACCTGGTTGAACTCGAAATTCTCAAGCTGAGCGAGAAGCCTGTAGTTCAGCTGAATCTTCATCACGTTCATGGCTTCGCTTTCAGGGTCGACATTGTTGCCGTTGGCATTCGCAGTCGTATACCAGTCAGTCACCCTTCTCGGCTCGACATCGCGGTAATCCATTTTCTGATTTATCTGGATATGGCGCTCGTCGCTTGTGGCAAGTTCGAAATTATTCGGATTCTTCTCAGAATCAAATGCCTTCTTCAATTCGCTTTCGAAATTGACTTCCTGACGCTTGTAGTTAGGAACTTCAGAATTCGCGATATTGTTCGCAGAAACCTGATAACGAAGAGAATTGACGCTCATGGCGCGCTGCAATAAATCAACTGAACGTGTAAAAGTATTCATGTCTATATCCTCGGCATTTTGACAAACGAAATTTAGATTTATTTCACATCGGATAAAGTTTTCTTCATTAAAACTGAAAGACTTTTCACCGGAAAGAGGAAGCCGCTACAGTTCCTCGATATCATTGAGTTCTTCAACTTCCTCAAGCTCCTCAACTTCCTCGGCATCGTCCGCATTTGCCGCAGCAATCATGGCGACAGCATTTCTGTCGAACTTCGATACCTGAGCAACAAGCTCAGGTTTTTCGCCGACAAGCTCATAAAGTTTCACGGGATGGGAAACGCCCTTGAGGTTCGCGTCCGCAACGAAACGGCACTCGAACAAATCCTTCACGGAATTGTAAGTCTGCTCGCTTATGAGAATCTGAGTTCCGTAGATCTTGTTGCAATCTTCTATTCTGGAAGCGATGTTCACGTTGGAGCCGATTATCGTGTACTCGAACCTTGTCGCCGAACCGACGTTTCCGACAATCATCTCCCCAGTGTTGATTCCGATTCTCGTGTAAAGCGGCGTGTCGATGAGTTTTTCGCGGATAAGCTGCTCGTTCAGAATGACTTCCATGCGGCGGAGGCGAAGCGCGCTCAAGCAACAGCGGACTGCATGGTCTTCGAGCACCCTCGGAGCACCGAAAAACGCCATGATTGCGTCGCCCTCGAATTTGTCAATCGTCCCGCAAAGCCCGAAAATAACCTCGCTCATCTCGGAAAAATACATATTGAGGATGCGCACCAGCTTTTCAGGAGGAAGAAGCTCGCTGAGAGAAGTGAATTCCTGCAAATCAGTGAAAATGACGGACAGAACAGCCTTTTTTCCGCCAAGCTCCACCTCGTCAGGATTTTTTATGATCGAATCAACGACTTCCGCAGAAACATATTTTGAAAAGGCAAACTTCATCTGATTGAGTTTTTCCCTTTCTTTTACCGCGGAAATATAGAGAAGCACATGATTGAGAGTTCTGACAACAGGAATCATGTCGCGGAGATTGTTCATCGAATGACGCTCGCCGTCCATTCTCGGCCCGACAAAAATGTAGCCAAGCTCGTCATCGCCCAGCTTGAACGGGACGGAAAAACATCCGCTCGAATGCCGGAGAAGCGCATCTTTTCCGATGCTGGATTTCCGACGCTCCGAGATTTCAGCATGCATGTTCATCGAATTCGGGACACGTTCGCCGTAATTGAGGACACGACCGTCAGCGGAATTTATGTCGGAATGAAAAAGGACGTACCGGCATTCAAATTTTCTTGCCAAAAAGTTCGCCATTATACGAAAAACCGCCTGAAAGCTATCGACCTGCATCAGCCGCTTCTCAAGCAAATCGTACTCATTCTCCTGAAACAGAATCTCCCGTGACAGATCATGCTCCATAAACATTCCCCCACACAACTGATTTTTCAGAACCCGACATCAGTTCGCCCACCAACGCACTTTTCGAAAAGGTCTACTTTCTCAAAATTTCGAGCAGAATGCCTTGAGGGAAGCTATCTGCTTTTCGACTTGCTCAGAGCTTGGCCCGCCGGTCGTCTTTCTGGCTTCCATGCAGGCTTCAGGTGTGATTTTCTCGAAAATATCCGCCTGGAACAACTCGGATATGCCGCGCAACTCGTCAAGCGACAATTCCTCAATTGCAGATTTTCCAGAATCGATTGCAAGCCTGACGCATTTTGCTGAAACTCCGTGCGCGACTCTGAACGGAAGCCCTTTTCTGACAAGATAATCCGCAACGTCGGTCGCATTCGCAAAGCCGCCGAAACAGCTGTCGTTCATCTTCGGAAGGTTCCATTTCGCGCTGGAAATCATCGCCTCAAAAACAATTACGTTTCCCTGAACAGTGTCGAGCGCGTCAAAAAGAGGTGCCTTGTCTTCCTGCATATCGCGGTCGTACGCCAGAGGAAGCCCCTTCATCATAACGAGGAGATTTATCAGGTCGCCGTAAACTTTTCCGGTTCGCCCGCGAATCAGTTCTGCAAAATCAGGATTTTTTTTCTGCGGCATTATCGAAGAGCCTGTTGACCATTTTTCGCTCAAGTCGATGAAAGAGAATTCGCTCGTCGCCCACAAAACGACTTCCTCGCACATTCTGCTCAAATGCTGCTGAAGAAGAGCGAAATCCGCCGTAAATTCGATGCAGTAATCCCTGTCGGAAACTGAATCAAGGGAATTCTCAGTGACACCGTCAAAACCAAGCTCCGAAGCGACAAATTCCCTGTCGAGAGGAAGCCCCGAGCCAGCAAGCGCGCCTGCACCGAGCGGTGAAAGCGACACGCGCTTGAGAGAGTCCCCAAGACGCTCCACATCGCGCTTGAGCATGAACGCCCACGCGCAAAGATGCTGCGCAAGAGTGCCCGGCTGAGCGTGCTGCATGTGAGTATATCCGGTGAGCAACGATTTTGTATGATTTGATGCGATATCTGAAAGTGTGCCGATGAGAGAAACGACCTGCTTCTGAAGTTCAGGAATCACGCGGCGAAGATAAAGACGCTCGTCAAGCGCAATCTGGTCGTTCCGGCTTCTTCCAGTGTGAAGTTTTCTTCCTGGGTCGCCAACCCTGTCTGTCAAAGTGGCTTCAACAAAAGAATGAATGTCCTCGGCGGAATAATCAATTCCGAGTTTTCCGCTTTTCAGGTCGCTTTCAATCGAATCAAGTCCGTCCTGAATCGATTTGTTTTCTTCCTGCGAAATGATTTTTTGCTTTGCGAGCATTGCCGCATGTGCTTTCGAACCGCGAATGTCATCCAGAGCCATGCGCTCGTCAACGTGTATCGAAGTCTCAAATTCAACGGCGGCGGCATCAGGGCCTTCCGCAAAACGGCCGTGCCAAAGTGCCGCATGATTGTTGTCGGTAATTGTTCCGTGAGGGGTGTTTTCTGTATTCATAAGCGTCAATTCTACAATATTTGAAGATGAAATTGAATAAAGCTAACTCCGAAAAAAACGCAGACTTTTTGACTTAAGCACGCATTTCAAGTCGCAAGACCTTTTTTCTGGTCGGACTCAAGTTTTTCCCTCCAGACCTGAGCTTTTTTCTTGAACTCCTCTGCATCGCTTTTTTCATCGATTATCACGGCGATTCTTCTGCTTGCCCCAAGATAATTGACGGCGGCGCGCATATCGTCAAGACGGTGCGTCGCAAGCTCGTAGCGGTCCCTGTACTCCTTCGAGGAAATCTCAAGATGCTTTCTGACAAGGCGGATATAAAAGACTGTCGTTGTGTAATTCTCAGAGCCCGAATCGTAATAATCCTTGTTCGCCTGCTTCCAGTCGAGCAGATTCTTCATCACAGTCGTGAACCTTCCCTGAATTTCGACGAAAGACCACTTCCATTTTGAATTCTCGCCGAACGCATCGACAAGAAGACGGATGCAAAGGCCGAGCTTACGGACGAGATAATACCGCTTGTCAAGAGGATAATCAGCAATCAGCTCAAGCTTGTCATCGATATCGGAAAACGGAATGTCGATTCCGTTCGAAACGACGTCCTCAAGATAGATAATCGCCTTGTAGATTATTTTTCGAGCTTCATTCAGAGCATCGTTATTTCTAAGCTCAAGAATCGAAAATGACAGCTCATTGATGGCAATGTAAAGCGTAGCGGCATGAATCATAATCTCAGCCAGCTCGATTTTCTTGTGAGCCGTCACGACCGGATCTTTTCCGACTTCCGCCAAAAGCTTCTTTTCGTTTTCAAAAATCTTCTTTATAGAATCCTTATGACACTGAGACTTTGAGTTGAATAATTCGCGTTTTTCCGCAGTATTTGCCATCTAAAACTCCTTTTTGCAAACGAAAAAATCAGCAGTATTTCTCAAGCATCGCCTTTGCGTGCCCAAGAGATTCCGCGCTATCAGCATCGCCGGAAAGCATTCTCGCAATTTCAGAGACACGCTCGTCACCTTCAATCTCAACAGCCGAAGTTTTCGTAACTCCATCAAAGATACCCTTGCTGATTTTAATCTGATTATCGGCATAAACTGCGATACTCGCAAGGTGAGTTATACAAAGCACCTGACGGCCGTCCGCAAGTTTTTTCAGATGGCTTCCGATTGACACAGCGACCTCGCCGCCGATTCCGGTGTCGATTTCGTCGAAAATCATTGTTCCGACAGCATCAGAATCCGCAAGAATCGTCTTGAGAGAAAGCATCACGCGGCTCAACTCACCGCCAGAAGCGATTTTCGCAAGCGGCTGGAGCGGCTGACCGGGGTTCGCGCTAATCAGGAACTCGATATTGTCCATTCCGTAAGGCCCGATTCTCTGCAATGTCTCAGTTTCTTCTTTATCAGTGAGCCTGACCTGGAAACGAGTGTTCGCCATTCCAAGATTCGCCAAAACGCCCATAACGGACGCAGCCATTTTGTCGGCAGCAGATTTTCTTAAGAGCGAAATCCGCTTTGCTTCGTCGTACACTTTTTTTTCGAGGACGGCTATTTCTTTTTTCAGCTTCTCCTGATTCTCTTCGCTTCCGCCAAGCTCCGAAAGCTGCTGCTTCGCATTCTCAAGATATTCAAGAACCTCAGAAAGCGGAGCATTCACCGACGACGCATATTTCTTCTTGAGATTGTAAATCAGAGTCTGCCGCTGCTGAACCTGCTCAAGACGCGCCGGGTCGAACACGAGGTTCCGCTCGTAGCTTGAGAATTCCTCCGCGATGTCGCTGATTTCGTAGAACGTGCCTTCAAGACGCTGAGAAAGATTGTCGAGATTTTTGTCGAACGAGACCGAACGTGACGCGAATCCCCTCGCCTTTTTCAGAAGCGCGACGATTCCCTCGCCCTCCGAACCGCCGAAGCACATATTGAGCGACTGAATCTCAGAATAGAGTTTTTCAAAGGAAGAAAGTTTCGTCTCCTCTTCCTCGAGCTCCTTGTCCTCGTCATTTTTCAGCTTTGCTTCCGAGATTTCGTTTATCGCGAATTCCAAAAGCTCGGCACGCTGGCTTCTGTCCTTGCTGTCTGCCACAAGCTCATCAAGCTCGCGTTTTTTGTCCGAAAGTTCCGTGAAAATCTTCGTGAAATCGCGCACATCCTCGACGATTCCCGCATACGCATCAAGATATTTTCTGTGCTCGGAAACTTTCATCAGATTCTGATGCTCGTGCTGACCGTGAATATCAACAAGGAAAGAGCAGAATTCAGAAAGCTCCGTCCGGCTGACAACAGTGTCGCCAATCCAGTTCTTCGTCGTCCCGTTCTCACGCAAAAGCCGCCTCAACAAAATCCTGTCTTCCTCGCAGCTGATTCCGTGCAAGTCGAGCCATTCATGCGCATTTGACGGCTCGGAATTCTCATCATCGGCATTGAATTTCGGATTGATTTTTCTTTCGCCCAAATAGAACGAGCCGAAAACAGACGCTTCTTTTGAGCCAGGACGAATCTGCCTTGCATCGCTTTTTCCGCCGAGCAAAAAAGTAAGAGCGCCGATAAGAAGAGATTTACCAGCGCCCGTTTCTCCAGAGAGAACTGTGAAACCTTTTTTAAATTCGATGCAAGCATTATCAATCAATGCGAAATCTTTAATCGAAAGCTCTTCAAGCATTCTTCTGAGGTCCTCCTGACCAATTCAGTTTAGAGCGCAGGGCGTTATAAAACTTTTCTTTTGTGCAGCCAATCAGAAGCGCCCTGTCCTCAATTCTTCTGATTCTAACTTTGTCTCCGACATGCAAATCGATAGGAATCTGCCCGTCAACTGAAATGATGACACCCGAAACCCTTGACGGCAAGATTTCAATCTCAAGGTCGCCGTCCGGACTTAAAACGACAGGTCTGCTCGAAAGCGAAAATGCATTTATCAAAGTCAGCACCATCGCGTCAAGGCCTGGGTCGATTATAGGGCCGCCAGCACTCGCAGAGTACGCCGTCGAGCCGGTCGCGGTCGAAACAATCAAGCCGTCCGCCTTGAAATCGCCGAGCGGAACATTGTCATACGAGACCGTATATGAAATCGTGTGGGCAGCATGTGCCGCGCTGACGACGATATCATTCAGCCCGACAGAACTGAATCTACGCAGGCCGCCGCGAACCAAATCCGCCTGAAGCATACTACGCTCTTCGATAATCGAGTTTCCGTCCAAAAATGCATCCAGCTCATCGCGCCATTCATCTTTCTGAACGCTCGCAATGAAACCGAACGAACCGAAATTTATCGGAAAAATCGGGATTTTCAGCCCGACGCAGCCTCTTGCCGCAAAAAGAACGGTACCGTCGCCGCCCATCGTTATCGTAAAGTCGTACCCATGAAACGGATACTGCTCCGAAAAGCCGTTGAACACAAACAAATCGGCATGAATACCACGAGTCGCCAAATATTCCTTGACAATGAGACCAAGATTTTTCGACTCAGTTTTGAAAGAATTCACAACAATAAGACATCGTTTGTACTCAGACATAGGCAGCTCTCTTCACAGACTTTTTTTAATTGAAAAACGAGAAAAATCACGGCAATGTTGCCAGAACCTTCGTTATTTTCGTGACATTCTCGCTGTTTATCCTCGGATAAAGCGGAAACAACACCGTCCTAAGAAACAGCGATTTCGCATGAATCGGCACAAGTGCAGCATATTCATCGGCATTTTCATCAGACAAAAGAAAATCCGCGACGGAATCGGCATAAGCTTTGCGGATCTCAATCTCCTTCCGCTTCGCATACTGGTTCACATCGTTGAAATCCCCGGAAAGAACGACAGGAAAAGACCAAACAGTGCTTTTTTCCCCATCGCCGCGGGCAAGCATCCTATTTTTCTGGGTCGCCCTAGAAAACGACTTCCGATACAAATCAAAAAGACTTTTCCTGACAGCCTCATTCCGCGAGAATTCCTTAAGCTGAACGAACGCCAATGCGCTGTTGATGTCAGGAAGAATTTCGATTTTGCGCGCGCTTTCTGTTATGTTTTTCAGAACAGCCCATTCGCGTTTGTTGACGGCAACGAGAACAGCACCGCCCCCACCAGTGATTGTATCATTTTCTTCCAACCCCAAAATCGAAAAGACACCGAACGTGCCGGCTTTTTTAGCCGAAGATGACGAGGTTGACTCATCATCGGAACTAGGCTCAGAATCAGCCGAAACCGCGACAGAAGCCGCCGTCAAATCGATTGAAGAGCCGATTGAATGAGAAATATCTTCGATTATGAAAATTCCGAGAGACAGAATCTTTGAAAATTCATCAGAAGAAGGAAGAATTCCGAATGATTCATGCAAGAGCAGGACGGATGCACCTTCCGAAACGGCTTTCTGAACGTTTTCCGCAGTCACCAATCCGTTCTCCTCATCAACGTCGAGGACGACAGGCTCAAAACCGAGCGATTTTACTGCAGAAAAATGCCATGAAGGCGCAAGGGCAGAAACAAGAACCTTGCTGCCCTTCTCAAGATTCAATGCACGCAGGGAATATGACAAAGCAATCGCGGGATTTCTGAATGCAACGACACCCGCCGCACCCAAAAATTCCTTCACATACTGAGTCAGTTTTGCATTCATCTCACCTGGACCGATTTTTTCATCGACCAAACAAGTGAGAACAGCGTCCATTTCTTTTCTTCGAATTGTAGAGCTGAACGTAGAAATCATCTCAGGCACTCAGAATTACTCAACAGAACCATTTGCAATGATTTTCTGCATTTCCTTCGCGCTGAAGATTCTCCTGATATCAAGCATGATGAGATATTTTGAATCCTGACGAATAACACCAGTGATATATTCAGTTCCGATTCCAGAAATCATCTGCGGCGGATCTTTGATTTCCTCAGTGTTGATAGTCACAACGCGGGCGATTCTATCGATGATGATACCGACCTTGTTGTCATCGATGTTCAATATGATGAAACCGCCGTCGAATTCATTTTCCTCTTCAGTCTGCTGCAATTTCTGAATCTGGAAACGCTTGTGGAGATTGATAACAGGGATGATTTCTCTACGAAGATTGAAAATACCCTCAACATAATATGGTGCGTTCGGAATCGGACGAACCTTCGTGATTTTTACGATTTCCTTGACATCCATGATATCAACACCATAGAGTTCCTCTCCAAGCTGAAACGTAACAAGCTGAATCTGTGTATTTTCTGCCATATTTCCCCCAAAACAACGGAAACCGAAATCATCGGCTCCCGTAATTTTCAACTACAATTTTATTCACCGAGAAGTTTCTTTGCTTCAAGGAACTGAGAAATTCCTTCCGCAACTTTCTTAGCCTCGCGCATAGCCAAGACGACCGTAGCAGGCTTATGAACGACATCGCCACCAGCAAAGATTCCTCTGCGGCTCGTCATTCCATACGGCTTCTGCTTTGTGATGACATATCCCGACTCATCAACATCGATTCCCTCCGTCGTGTTCAGGATTCGAGCTGCAGGGCGAGAACCGATTGCGAGCAGGATTTTGTTTGCAGGAAGGACAACCTCACCTTCCGGAGTCTTGCACTTCAAGCCCGTAACATGGCCGTTCTCACCGACGAATTCCAAAGGAGCGTGCTCCCACTTGAAGTCAACGCCGTCACTGATAGCACCGTCATATTCAGCCTTGGCAGCCTTCATATCGGCAACTGTCTTTCTGTATGCCACAGTCACAGACGCAGCCTTCATGCGGACAGCAGTTCTGCAGGCATCCATTGCGACGTTACCAGCACCGATTACGATTACATGGTCGCCTTCTTTTACAGGAACTTCATCTTTCTCGACATTGCCGTCCTGATAGAGACGCACCATGCGGAGAAGATAGTTCGACTGAATGACACCAGTCAGTTCCTTTCCAGGCAAATCAAGCGAACGCGCGAGGGCTGTTCCTGTTCCGATGAAAACCGCATCGAATCCGTTCTTGAACATCTCCTCGACAGTGATATCCTCGCCGACCATCGTATTCGTAATGTATTTTACGCCAAGTTCTTCTATTTTCTTTGTAGTTCTGCGGACAACATCTTTCGGGAGTCGAAATTCAGGGATTCCATAGAGCAAGACACCGCCCGGCTCGCTTTCGCCTTCGTACACAGTCACTTCATAACCTTTGCGAGCCAAATCACCGGCAACAGTGAGTCCTGCAGGACCTGAACCGATGACCGCAACTTTTCCGTCAGTCTTTACGATTTTCGCGTCCTTTGCGAATTTAGCCTCAGCCTCGAAATCCGCAACAAAACGCTCAATCATTCCAATTTTGATTCCTTTACCGGAGCGAGCGAGAACACAATGGCCTTCACACTGATTTTCATGCGGACAAACGCGACCACATATAGCAGGCAAATTGCTTTTTCTTGAAATGACTTCGAAAGCTTCTCCAAAATTGCCAACAGAAACAGCGTGGTTAAAAGCAGGGATTTCGTTCTCGATAGGACACCCTGTTCTACACAATGGTTTAGGACAGTTCAAACAACGACGAGCTTCAGCAACAGCTTCCTCGATTGTGTATCCTACAATTTCTTCTTTCTCCATAAATAACTGGACCTCTTCTAAAGTTAGATTAAATCAGTATATCCGACAAATGACCAAAAAGCAAAGATATTTTAGAACACGCAATTTAACGCACGCACATGCAAGCAACTTTTCGAGCCGATTTCACGCGACGGTAAAAAGCGTGACGCAATAAACATGAGCGACACCCATCTTTTTCAGGACACTCGAACAATCCTCAAGCGTTGCTCCCGTCGTCATGACATCGTCAAGAAGCACGACGGAATCGGGGAGTTTTCCGTCAGGAAGGTGTTTTAAGATTCTGCGAATCTTTTTCCCGGGGGCAGGTTCGTATGACGAACCGATAGATTCAAGACGCTGTATGCGGCCGAGCTTTTTCTGCTGGATTACGGACTTGCGCACAAGCACGGGGAGAATTTTCCGTCCGAAACCATTTTTGAGATAAAAGCATATCTCATCGATTTGGTCCCAGCCGTTTTTGCGTATTTTTCCGGGACGGGGAGGAACAGGAACGATCTGCAATGAATTTTCGCCGACAATCGATTCCGCCTGGCATATTTTGTTTTCGACGAGGGATGCAAAGAAAGGAGACAGGCTCCGCTTCTCCTGCATCTTCCATGAAAAAAGAAGATTCTTTTTCCAAAGTCGATAAGTTTGAAGCGGAAAGATTCTGTCTGCCGATTTCAGCGTACGAGTTTTTCTGCATGACGAGCAGATTCCGATTTCGCTGACGAGCGGTTTTCCGCAGATTTCGCATCGGTTGTCGGGATTGAATGCAGAGCGAGAAAAGATTTCCGCACATTCGGAGCACAAGGGCGAGGCAAGCGCAAACCTCCCGCAACGCACGCACCGTTCTCCGCCGAGAAAAAGGGAAATTACAGACTGAACGCAAGACAAAATCCGCATGAAAAATCCGAACAGCTTATTCGAGAAACTGACAGGCAAGAAAATCGAACTCATACACCATGTATTTATCGCAAAGATTTCGTTTTCTGCAAAAATTCAGCGAGAAATTCAATAATTTTTCGTTATCAGCAAATTCAGAACGCGTCTCTATTTATTTGAAAGGTTCCGCTTCCATCTTTCTATCATCTGCAATGCCTGCTTCGGCGTTATGTCGTCAGTATCGACAGAGAGAATTTCATCGAGAACCATCTCCTCTTCCGAAAAAAGCCCAGGCATACTGAGCGAAAGTTTCGGATTGTCATTTGCAGGCTCTTTCGAAGTCTCAATCACGACACCGCAGCCTTTTTCAGCGGCAGTCTGCAAACCTGACAAGATTTCGTTCGCGCGATTTATCACGGATTCAGGGATTCCGGCAAGGGAAGCGACATGGATTCCGTATGAATTCTCGCTCGCACCGTCAATCACTTTGCGAAGGAAAACGACTTTGCCGTCCTCATCAGAAACAGACATGCACATCAGCTTAAGCGACTCGTGATTCATTCGGGTAAGTTCATGGTAATGAGTTGCAAAAAGCGTCTTGCATTTCAGCGTGTTCAAAAGATATTCGGAAACGGCCCATGCAATCGAAAGTCCGTCCTCCGTGGAAGTTCCGCGTCCGACTTCGTCCATTATTACAAGCGACTTTCGGGTTGCACCGCGCAAAATGTACGCGGTCTCAGTCATCTCGACAAGGAACGTGGACTCGCCTTTCGCAAGGTTGTCGCTCGCACCGACGCGGCAGAATATCCTGTCAACGACACCGAGCTTCGCGTAGCTTGCAGGAACGAACGAACCGATTTGCGCCATGAGCGCGAGAAGCGCGTTCTGCCTTAAATAAGTCGATTTACCTGCCATGTTCGGGCCTGTAATCAAGCCGAACGCCGCAAATTCAGAATTCTCATCGGAAGAAATCGACAAATCATTCGGAACGAATTCTCCAGACGGAATATGAGCCTCGACAATCGGATGACGACCGCCTTTGACAATGAATTCACCGCCGTCATCGACAATCGGGCGCACCCAGCGGTTGAGCTGCGCCGAATATGCAAGCGACGAAGTGACATCCGCATACGCAATGCTCTGCGCAGTCTTCAGAAGATACGGAACGCACTCGCCT
Organism: Treponema sp.; assembly: GCA_017525605.1. Classification (GTDB taxonomy): domain Bacteria; phylum Spirochaetota; class Spirochaetia; order Treponematales; family Treponemataceae; genus Treponema_D. The sequence goes on from JAFXSM010000036.1 coordinate 120,802, forward strand.
ATCTTCGCCCTGATTTCAAGGAAAAGTTTCTTTTCGGTCTCGACAATTCTAGCATCCGCTTCGTTTACCTTCTGCTCGATTTTCCTGAGACGCGGAGTCGTGAACCTGTCCGAATTCGTGAGAGAACGCGTCCTTATGAAATGCGACGGAACTTTGTCGATTTTTCCGCGAGTGATTTCAATGTAAAACCCGGAAAGATTGTTGTATTTTATGCGGAGATTTGAAATTCCGGTTTGATTCTGCTCCTCAACAGCGTATTCTTCGAGGATTTTGTTCGCGTTGTCGTGAAGGTTCCTGTATTCGTCAAGCTCGTCCGACCAGCCGCCTTTTATTATGCGGCCTTCGTTGAGAGTAGTCGCCGGGTCATCAAGAATGGAAGCCGAAATCAGCTCTGCAATCTGCCGCGCGACCGTCAAATCGAATTCATCAAAACCGACGGAAGAAAGACGCTCAGCACATTCAATCCACGACTCGATGCTAGCGCGCAACGCCTGCAAATCCTTCGCGTGCGCCCGCTCCATTGCGACACGTCCGGCAAGACGCTCGACATCAAGAATCTTCGAGAAACGCTCCTGAACAAATGCCGTAAGCTCGCTATCGTTGAAGAAAAGCCCGACATGATTCTGCCTGCTTGTAATTTTTTCGACACTGCGAAGCGGATACAAAAGCCACGAGCGCAAAAGGCGTTTTCCCATCGCGGTCTGCGTTTTTGCGATTGTATCGAGCAAAGTGAAACTCGTAGTTCCGTCGCGGAGATTCGAGACGACTTCTAGATTGCGCCTTGAAGAATCGTCCATCATGACGAATTCGCTGTCACGGTAGACTTTTATCGAATTCACATGCGGGGTTTTCGTTATCGTGTTTTTCTGGATGTAATCGACGAGGAATCCGGCAGGCGAAACTTCGGGAGAATCTTCGGAAAGGTCGAACGACTTGAGATTCTGAGTTTTGAACTGCTCGATAAGCCTTGAGAACGACTTCTGCGGCTCGAAATTCCAATCGGGATAATATGAGACTGCAATGCGCTCGTTCAGAGAAAGCACGGACTGGACGATTTCATTTTTACGAAGAGATTCAGGAAGAAGCAACTCCCTCGGACAAGCCCTGCCGATTTCCTTCGGGAAGGACTCTGCCATATCAGAAGTTTTCCACGACGTAGCAAAGAAATCCGCCGTGGTGACATCGATGAACGAAAAGCCTGCTAGCCCGCCCTGAACGACAAGGCACGCCAGAAAATTGTTCGACATTCCGTCAATGAAAGCACCATCGATTGCGGTTCCCGGAGTGATGACTTCGATTACTTTTCTTTCCGTAAGACCTTTTCCGGTAGGCTCCGTAACCTGCTCGCAAATTGCTATTCTCTTTCCGTAACGGAGAAGACGCGCAATGTAGCTTTTTGCGGCATGATGCGGGATTCCGCACATCGGTTTTGCACCGCGGTGAGTCAGCGTAAGATTCAGAAGACGCGAAATCTCAATCGCATCCTCATCGAACATCTCATAGAAATCACCAAGCCTGAAAAAAAGAACCTCATCTTTATGCTCATCTTTTATCGACTGATACTGGCGCATCAGAGGCGTATCTTCTGTCGACGCCGTTTTTTCAGGCACTGTGCCCGCGACGATATTATCCTTGCTCCTTCCCATAATGCGTCAATTATTTCAAACCGAGTTCGGAAATGACTTTTTCGGTGACATCAACGGAAGTGCTGTACCAAAGGATTCCGTTGTTCTGCTGAAGGCTTAGAATCATCGTGAAGCCCTCATTTTCCGCAACGCGCTCGATAACTTTGTAGAGCTTCGTGTAAAATTCGTTCGAATTCTGCATGTTCGCCTTGAGATTCTCAAGCTCCAGATTCTTTGACTTCGTGTATTCGGTCAAGCTTTCTGTTTTCTTTGCAATCTCAGCATCAAGATTCGAAGCCTCGTAGTCATTGCCGAGCGACAACGCCTCATTTTTCTGCGTCCTGAGAGTCCTGATTTCGTCAGCACGCTTGTTGATTTCGCCCTGAAATTCAGCCTTCTTCGCCTCGTAATTCCTCATCGGAGAAGAGTTCTTGAAATATGCCTGATAGACTTTTGCCGTATCGACGACACCGAACCTCGTAATCTGCTGAGCCTGCGCAAAAGATGCAACCATAGCGACAACAGAAAAAAGGAAAACAAAAAAACACTTTTTCATACAAACCTCTGTTTATCCGTTAAAACCGTTCGGAAAACTCAAATTCCGAACGAGTCTATTATTTATTCGTTATACAGAACGAAAGGACGAATTTCCACTTGTTGTTCCACTCAACGCTTCCGTCTGAAACCCTGAACGTATTCGCAAAAAGAATTCTGAGAGGGAACTGCGGAATTGTGAATCTGAGTCCAGGACCTGTACTGAAATAGAAGTCTTCAATAGAAAGGTCGTTGAACAATTCGCTCGGCTCGTCCTTTATGACGGCAGCGTCACCGAACCAGTCGAACGCGAGGATTCTTGCCACGAGCGGCATACGAAGCTCAAGGTTCGTGCTCCACATCGCTTTTCCGCGAACGTCGTTGTAAATGCTGGTCCAACCACGTCCGCTGAACATTCCGTCAACATACAGCTTACTCGTGTCTCCGATTCCAGTGTCGAAAGCAGGGAACAGGAACGAAAGCCCAGTGTATCCCGCAAGAACGACCTTGAAGTTCCAGGACTCCGTAACAGGAAGATCAACGAGTGTGAAATATTTTTCAAGCTTCGTGTCGGTCCTCAAGAAATACTCCGACTCAATCGGCGTAAGTCCGTACCAGGTAACTCTCTCGCTGAAGAACCAGCCTTTTGAAGGGTCGTAGTTGATATTTCTTCCGTCCATTGAGAACGAGGCCCAAACGGAATTCTGCCATCCCCAGTTATTTGCGTATTCGCTGACGGAAGTGTCGAGCGGAATCCACAAATCAGAATCGTAAATGTTATTTTTCAAGCTGCCTGTAATTCCGGCAGCTGTTGAGATGATTGCGAAGTCAGGTGTCCAGCGGCGGCCGAGAGAGAATCCGAGCGACCACTTCCACTGCTCGTAATCCATGTAATACGAATCGTCATCGACAGAACCGTTCTCGTCAACAGAAAGACGGAGCGTATTGATATTCGAATGTGAGAAGCTAGTGCTGACGGACGCGCTCACAGGAAGACCGAAAAGCCAGTTCTCCGAAAGGCTCATGCTGACAGACTGAGAGGAAGTCGCGATTGAAGTTGAAACTGCAAGAGATTTTCCCGTTCCGCGAAGGTTCGAGTCCTGCCATTTCGCGAACAATGCGAACGGAAGGTCATCCGGGTCAGAAACGCCCGAGAATGTGACACCGAATTCGATTGAAGTTGTTGACTGCTCCTCGACAGTGAAAAGAAGGTTCACGAGATTTTCCTCGGAACCTGCAACGTATGACAGAGTGACGGCACTGAAAAACTGCAAATTCTGCAAATTCCTCATCGCGTTCTCGATTTTCGCCTTAGAGAAAATGTCGCCCTCGTCAATCGGAATTTCGCGGCGGATTACATAATCCTTCGTCTTTGAATTTCCGCGGATTGAGATTGACTCAAAGTGGCTTCTGACGTTCTCGCCGATTTTAAGCGTGAAGAAAACGGTCTTCTCCTCCGCATCCTTTGCGATAAGAGGCTCAAAGCTGTTCGAGGTGTAGCCGTTCTCATAGTACAAGTCCGCAATCGAAGCGAAACTTCCCATGACCTTCGTCTGGCTGAAAACGTCGCCCGGCTTTATCTTCATCAGCGAATTGAGCCTTTCGTCGTCGAAAATCTGGTTTCCGACAAATTCAACGCCAGTGTATTTGTACTGATTTCCTTCCTGTATATAGAAGGTAATCGTCATCTCATCCCTGTTCTTCTTCTCGTTCACGGTGATTTCTTTTCCGACGTTCAGGACAGTCGCGTCCATGTAGCCGCCGTCCATGTAGAACTGCTGAATCGCAAGTTTGTCGGCTTCGAGAGTGGAATCCTGATACGCGCCTTTCGAAATCACGCCGAGCTTGCTCACCTTCTTGAGCTTAATCTGCTTTCTCAAAGATTTTTCCGAGTAGATTTTGTTTCCTGAAAATTTGATTTCTGAAATGACGGTAGAGCGGCCTTCATCGACGACAAAAGAAACCTCAACGCCCTTTTCGGTGTCCTTGAACGAAGACGAGACCTTCACGTTCGTAAAGCCCTTCCCGATGTAGAGGGTGCGGATCGCGCGCTCGTCAGCAAGGAGCTTGTCGCTGATGAAAATGTCCTTTTCTTTTACGGAAATCGCATCTTTCAGCTCGGCAGTCCTCACCTGATTGTTGCCCTGAAAAGTGATTCTTCTTACGGCAGGCTTTTCCTTCACCGTAAAGACGATTGCGATTGTGTTTTTCTTTGAGTCTCCCGGAAGAGCCTGCGGCTCAACGTCGTCAAAAAGCTCAAGGGCGTAGATTCTGTCAACCAAATCCGAGAAAACATCGTCGGAAAATCTTTTTCCGATGTAGCTGTTTGTAATTCCGTCCAAATCTTTTTTATCAGTATTGACGAGACCTTTGAATGAAACAGATTTTATCAGCTTTCCGTAGAACCAGTCTGAATCCGATTCGCTAGAAGCCGCAGTCTCGGACTGGGCAGAAACGAGAGCCGGCGAAAGGAACGAAGCTGAACAAGCAAAGGCAAATGACAAAAGCAAGCGTCCAAATGATTTTCTGCAAAAGACTTTCATAAAAAAGTGAAACTCCAAGTATTTTTAAAATGAGTGTTTCCATGATAATGTGATTGATGTGGAAGGGACCCAGAGGTTCTGCTGGACTGCGTTGAGGTCAGGAGCGACACCCAAGCGGATATTGACGAAAGGAGATGCCATCTCGAATCCGAGTTCAGGCTGAAAAACCAATCCGTTTATTGAATTGGAATTGTCAATCAGCGTTTCGTCGTAAACCCAGTGGAACATGGCATCGACATAAATCGCACTGCCAAAGTACTTACCGATGTAAACAGTAGAGTTGTCGAAAAAGTTACCGAACGTAATCTGACTGCTGTCCGATTTATTCGCAGTGCTATCCGACCTTGTAGTCCCTTGTTTTAGGGTATTCTGAAGCACATTGGTACGAACAGAGAATATATCAAAATTGCACAGTTCCCGCAATGTGTTTTCGATTTTGCGCATGACGGTCGCCTGCATGAGATAGTCTCCGCCAGCCATCATGAACGAGCCGATATTCTCGGAATCCGCAGTAACAACCTGACCGAGAAGAGTCATGATTTCAAGCTCGGATTTCGCAGGAGTCGAATAGAATGTCGGGGTGAACTGGCTCAGAAGCTGGTTCTGCGCCGAAAGCGTAATCGTGAGCCTGTTGCCGTCGGTGTCGCGCTCGCGCGTCTCAGCGAGAATCGTGATGCGAGGGTCGAGAGCGTTCTGTGACTCGCTGAAGACAATCCGGCCTTCCTTCATGTAAAAGTTCCTGTTCAGCCACATGACTTCCCCTCCGTGAAGCGAAACATCGCCGTCCAAAGCAAGGTCACCGGACGAAGAATCCATGTACACGGACAAAGCCGTGTTCGGCGTTATGAGACCTCGGAGGAGCGGATTGAAAAGAATCTGGACGTTGTTGCCGACCGTGAAGTTCAAATCGGCGGTGACATTGAGCGGAGTCCCCTCTGACTGAACTTCTTCCTGCTCGGAATTTTTGGCAGCGATATTCCTGATGCTCTCAGGAATCATCATCAGAAGCCCCTCAAGTGAAATCTGGTTCTGCAACTCGCTTATGACAAGCTCTATGTCTGCATTCGAGACCGTGACATCGCCTTTTACCGCAAGCGAATCAGGGAACGTGAACGACAAATCGAGGTTGGCAAGAGCGTCGCCTTTCGCGTGGATGAGCGGAATCGTCAGGTCGAGCGGGATTCCTTTTTTTCCGATTGTGGAAAGTCGGAAGAGAACGTTGTCGATTGACCACCTGTCGAAAATCACGTCCGCGCTTGCCATGAACTTTGACTCGCCACAAGTGCACACAGTGTCCAACAGGCTGATTCCGTCCGCACCCGCAGAGACAAGGACGTTGCCGGCTTTTATGATTTCATTCGTCACAACCGGAAGTCTCAGCGAAAAATCCTCGATATCGACGAATCCTGAAAATTCCGGGTCTGTCGTCCGCCCCGCAATACGCACGTTTCCGTCGAGATGTCCGGACGGGAACGAGACGAGCGGAATCGTGATTACAGAGCAAATCTTCTGCAAATCCGCGCTCAAATCTTTTATGTAGATTTCCATGTCGCCGTCTTTTATCGAGCCTTCCGCATTGAACGAGAGCGTGTTGTTCTCGCCAGTCCGCGCCACAAAGCCAGAATCACTAATCGACGCGGTGAATCCTTTCGGGTTGTCGGTGGAAATGTCGAACTGCCCAGGAATGTGGACAATGTTGAACACGAAAGGCATCGGCTTCTCGAAAATCGTTCCGACAGCACCGGAAGACTTCACGGAGACAGCGAAAAATTCAGGAACCTTGAAAAGGCTGTCGTCGTCCTTATCGACCGCACTGTTGAATGTGAACGACAGCGGGGAGCTGATGTCGATGCCGGCAACCGAGACAAACGCATCCGCGCTCGCGCTTCCGATGAAGTTGTTCGTGTCGAACTGCGCGTTGAAATCAGCGATTTTTAGGAACGCGAACGAAAGGTTCAAATCGGAGACCTCAAGATTGTCGTTCTCGAGAATCAGATAGCCTGACGCATCGAGCGGATAGCCCGAAAGCGAAAGCGAGATTTTGCTCAAGTCGATTGAAACATACGGGTCGGCAATCGTTCCGGTCGCATTCAAATCCGCATTTATGACGTTCGAGACATCCTGATTCTTGAGGAAACGCGACGCAGGGAAAGAATTCAGAGAAACCTGAAGAGAAAGATAGAAATCGTTCAGAAGAGCATCGACAGAGAAAGGACGCTTGTGAGGGTTCGACACCTCCGCATAAACTGAAAGCTTCTCTTTTGAGACAGGACTCTGCCCCGCAAGCTCCGCAACCGCATTGCTGAAAATTCCGTCACTGAAATTCCACCTGAAGCTTCCGCCCAAATCAAGCTCGGAATTCAAATCCGTATAAGTGAGCGCGTTGAAAACGAAATTGTCGCCGGAAAGCTCGCCCGAAAAAGAAATCTTCGGGTCAATCGAAATCGCATTCGTAAGCTCGCTAGCCTCGAACCGGGCGACAGACATATTCAGCCCGTCGTCCTTCGAATACGAGAAAGTTGACATAGTTGAAAGCGAGAAAACATATTTTTCGAGCGACAACGGAAGATTCGCGAACTGGAAAAATCCGCTTATACCGTCCGAGAGGCTGATCATCGAGTCGAAACCGTAATTGCCGGAAACTGAAATCCATTCGGGCGTGATGTTTCCGTAAAAGCTGTACGGCATGGAATTCAATGCGAACTGCGTGTCGAAAAGAATGTTGTCGAACCCGTTCTCGAAAGACGCGGATGCCGAGCCGTGAACGGAGAGAGAATCGTACTGAAGGTTGAAATTGCTGATTTGCGCATTCTGGTTCGAGCCGTCGAGCGCGAACGTGAGAATCTGGTTGTCGCTTTCGGTGTTCGCGACGAAGCCGTAAGGAACATTGTACGAGAACGAATTCAAATCCGTCGAGAAATAAATCTCGCTTGACATGACGAAAGGGCTCAGAGATTCCTGCGCTGAATGGATGCTCTCGGCAGTGCTTTGCGGAAGGAAAACTGCAGCGCACTCCGCGATGCTGTCGATGAACAAATCCGAAAGGTACGCGCGCGCCTGAATGTAATTGTTCTTGCCCATCATGTAGCTGCCGTCAACCTCGACTTTTCCGACACCATATTCCGAATGAGAATAATCCATGAACTGACCCGAAAAATCGACTGAGGATTTTCCAGGAAGAACGGAAAGGTTCACGTCGGTGAGAAGGCGCGAGCCGAGCACAATCTGCGGAACATACGAATTGAATCCGTTCTGGAAAGGCTCAAGATAGATTGTGTCTGCCGCGACAATGTTCCCGTTGCTCAGGAAAAAATAATCGAGGCTCAATATTCCGAACGGCTGGAGTTTTTTTATGTCGAAATTGCCCGAATACGACGCGCTTACGGTGTCGTTCGAGACAGCAAGACGCTTGAAGCGGACTTTCTCCTCGGTTCCGTCCGACTTGCAGACGACCTTCATCCTTTCGCCGAGAAGGGCTTCGGTGAGATTCACAGAAATGTCAGTCTTGTAAGCGACTTTGAGAGAATCGACATTGAAATCGGCAGATGCGTTTCCGCTCAATGTGGAGTCTGAAATCTTCTGCAGGATATCGTTCTTGCGGTTCACGATAAGAAGCCTGAACGGGTCGAAATTCTCCGCGCTGATGTCCGCGTGCAAGTCGTGCGAACCGACATCGAATTCAGCGAACATATTGAACGGAAATGCGGTGCGCATCGTCCTGAACTGCAATTTCCCGTCGCTGAAATTCACGAGAGCGTCAAGCCGCGAGACTGAATAATCCGCGCCGCCCACGTTCGAAAGCTTGACAGTGGCCGAGCTTCCGTTGAACGAAGGAAGAATTTTTCCCGTGACATCGAAAGACGCAGCCGACACTGCCCTTTCCTTTCCGATTTTCAAAAGGTCGGTTCGGAAAGTTGCATTTCCGCTTGCAGAAAAACCCATCTCGCCGCTCGAAAAATCGAATCCGTTCAGGTCAAGACGCTTCAGCTTCGCAAGCAAATCGTTCGACTCGTCAGAATAATGAAGCGTCACGTCCTTCACGACGACATCGAACGGAAGGTTCAGATTCTTAAGCGCAAAGCCGCCGCCGGAATCGCCAGAGCTCATCTTCTCCACAAGGGAAAGGATTTTCTCGACAGGCCCGTTGTCCTTCACAGCATCGTAATCGATTACGACACCGCTTATCGTAAGAACATCGAGCGCGTCGAGAGGATTTTCGGAACTGAATTTCTGCGGGTCGTATGAAAGAAGCGCGCTTCGTATCGAGACAAGGCGTTTCCCCGACGCAACGTCGAAAATCTCGATTCCGCTCATATCGACGTTCGAGAAAATCGAAGGGGAAAGAGATTTGTATGAAAGGCGAAGCCCCGTAGCGTCGTTGAATACTTTCGAATACTTAAGTTCAATTTCAGAAATAAAACTTGTCATCGAAACATAAATCGGGCGCACGACAAAGCTTGAGAAAACTAGAAGGATGATAAAAATGACCACGCTCAGAACGAGGCGGATAATCCTATTCCTATTCACGACGACTTACCGAAAACACATCGACCCCACAATGCCCGAAAAGATAAAAATATACCATTTTTGGTGAAATTCATATATTCTTTACTTTCTAGACAACAGACAAATCTTTTGAAAATAAAAAATCGGGGTCAGAAAATGATACTTAAAAACTTCGTTGTTTTTGAAGGAATAGACGGCGCAGGCACATCGACGCAAATCGGCATCCTGCAAAATTCGTCCTTTGCGGAAAAGTTCTTCTTCACGGCAGAACCGACAAACGGAGAGACAGGAAAATTCTTACGGAAAATACTCAAAGGCGACATAAAGCTCGATCCGAGAACGTCGGCATATCTTTTTGCCGCAGACAGAGCCGAGCACCTCTGGGGAACTTCGGGAACAAACTGCGGAATCGAAAAGCAGTGCGAAGACGGAAAAATTGCGGTGAGCGACCGATATTTTTTTTCGAGCCTCGCATACCAGAGCGTCACCTGCGGAGAGGAGCTTCCGAGAGATTTGCAGAAGCCGTTCCCGCTGCCTGAAATCCTCTTCTTCTTCGAGATTACGCCCGAGACTGCGCTTTCAAGAATCGAAGGCAGGGGGGAAGCGAAGGAAATCTACGAGAAGATTGACTTTCTGAAAGCGACGGAAGAGCGTTACGAGAAAGTCGTTTCCGAATACGAAAACGCAAAAACGGAAATGAGAATCGTCAGAATCGACGCGACGAAGACGAAAGAGGAAGTCGCGAAAATCATAATGAAGGCTCTTGAGCCGTTGCTCAACAGGGCTTAGAACTTCAATTTCAGAAAATCAACAGCGAGGAGAAAAAAATGAAGATGAGGCATCTGCTAGTACCAATCTTTGCACTGGCGTTTTTCATGTTCGTGCCGGCAAAGTCCAGCGCATACATGGTCAAATACAAGGAAGACTACTACAAGCTCTTCCACGTCCACTACCAGCAGTTCCCCGACGACTGCATGGAAAACATCTACTGGCTTGAGAAGGCGGTGGAGGCAGATTTCGCGAACCCCTTGTACGCAAACGCAAAAATCGAGACGGAAAAAGATTGGGAGAAATACAAATTCCTTTTCCAGATGCACATCAACCTCAAGCTGATTGAGCAGCACCAGCGGCTCGGAAGAATCTACGACAAGCAGGTCGCGCATTTTTACGACGCGCCGTGGAAAGACGCATACGTCGAGAACCTGAAAAAAGCACTCTCATGCTATCAGGCAGGATTGTACTACTGGACGGAAGCGAAACTTTGGGCGGAGAAAGCGAACGTGAACAAATTCCGCTTCCTTTTCCTGACAGACATCCAGAACTGGGAGGACGAAAGGGAAAGAATCGCGAACGGAAGCCTGAACTACGAGAAGATACTGAACAGGGACATCGAACGCGTGCAGAAAGTGATAGCGGATTTCGAATCAATGAAGAGCAAGGAGTACTAAATGAATTACGACGAGAAAATAATACAATACCCGCCAGTCCACCCGGGAACGGACAGGACATTCATCCGTTTTTATCAGGGCTCGCCTGACATGAAAGAGATTTTTCTTGGCGACGACGAAGGAAAGCCGCAGAGAATATTCGTGACGGACACGACAGTCGCAGGGCTTTGCACAATGAAAGATTTCATCGCGGAATTCAGAAGCGCAAACTACGCGAAACTCGACGCAAACGAAGTCAAAATCGCAATCGAAACTTCGGGAAACAAGAAAGGAGTGCGCGGATTCAGACCGAATTCGAAAGACGTGCTTCTGATTCTCGGTTCTGGCGAGCCGTACAAGACAATCGAAAGCGTCCTTGAGATAGTGAAAGCCGCCCTCGACGCTGACGGGCAGCGTTCGACAGTGTTCGTCGGAATCGGCGGCGGAGTGATAACAGACATGACGGCGTTCGCGGCATCAATCTTCAAGCGCGGCGCACACTGCGAGCTTGTCCCGACCACGCTATTGTCGATGGTCGATGCGGCTGTGGGCGGAAAAACCGGCTGCGACTTCGACGAATACAAGAACATGATCGGAACATTCTTCCCGGCACAGAAAATCCACATCTGCCCGGCGTTCATCAATTCGCTTTCGCAGACTGAATACCGTTCGGGGCTTGCGGAAGTCGTCAAAACCGCGCTCCTCTACTCAAAGGAACTTTTCGAAAAGCTCGAAAACGCACCGGAAATACTGAACGGCAGGGAAAAAGCGAAATTCACGCCGCTCATCGAAGAGATGATCCGAATCTGCGTGAGCGCGAAGGCGAATGTCGTGGAGCAGGACCTTACGGAGAAAAACATCAGGATGCACCTGAACCTCGGGCACACGTTCGGCCACGCGCTTGAGACGAAGGCAGGACTGGGCGCGGTCCCGCACGGCGACGGCGTTGCATGGGGAATGGCGCGTGCCGCAGACCTCGCAAAAGAAATCGGGCTTTGCACGTCGGAATACTCCGAGAGGGTCAAGAAGATGCTCAAGTCATTCACTTGGGACACAGAGCCGGTTCACCCTGCCATGAAAAAGCATTACGACTCCGACGAGGAAATCGCAAAGGCACTTTTCGGCGCGATGAAAAAGGACAAGAAGAATTCTTCAAGCAAAGTCCGCTTCGTACTGCAAGAAGACATCGGAAAGACAGTCGTTACGGAAGTTGACGAAGAATCAGTTCTGAAAGTTCTGCTGGAAAAATAGATTAAAAAATTCACTCAGAGATAATAGAGATAAAGAGAAAAGAAATGGACACAGAGCATTATTTTGACTGGGCGGCGACAAGCCCGGAAGATGCGGAAGTATTAAGAGAATCGCTGGAAATCGCGATAGAGAATTACGCGAACCCAAGCTCGGCACATTCGAAAGGACAAGGAGCTAGAAAAGTCCTTGAGGATGCGAGGGCAGAATCGGCAAAGCATATGGGCGTAAAGGCGGAGCAGATTTTTTTCACGTCGGGAGGAACGGAGAGCGACCACATTCCGCTTCTTGCAGTCCTTGCACGCCCGTCAGCGCAAACAGAGAAGAAAGGCAGAATCATCGTGAGCGCAATCGAGCATCCGGCACTCAGGGAGCAATGCGAGAACCTGAAGAAGCTCGGATACGACGTTGTGTCGGTGCTTCCGGACAGGAACGGATTCGTGACGGCGGAGGCAGTCGCGGAGAAACTCACAAGCGACACGCTTTTCGTCACGGTGATGGCTGTGAACAACGAGACAGGCTGCATTCAGCCGATAAGCGAAATCGCAGGGAAAATAGCGGCGTTTTCGGAAGGCAAACGGAAGCCGCATTTCCACGTTGACTGCGTGCAGGCGGCAGGAAAAATCCCGCTCGACCTGAACACAAGCGGAATCGACAGCGCGGCATTTTCCGCACACAAAATCTGCGGGCCGCGCGGAATCGGAATCCTCTATCTTGCAAATCCGCAGAAGTTCAAGGGATTTTTGACTGGCGGCGGACAGGAGAAAAATGTCAGGAGCGGAACTGAAAACCTTTTCGGGGCAGTCGCATTCTCGAAAGTCCTGAAAAAATATTTTCTCGAAAAATCCGACACGGATTCAGAAAAGCGAAAATCTTTCGAGAAACAGAGCGAAATGACGAAGAAATTCATCGAATCGATACGCGGAATAAAAAATTGCAGAATCGTCCCTGAATGCAGAGACGGCAGCGACGAATCGAATTTTTCGCCATACGTTGTCCAAGCTGCATTTCTCAGAATTCCAGGGAACGTGATGGTCCGCGCGCTTGACGCAAAGGGTTTCTCGATTTCCACGGGAAGCGCGTGCTCGGCGAAAAAGCAGTCGCGGCCGATTCTTGAGGCGATGAAAATCAGCCGCGAACAGCAGGACTCGGCAGTCAGATTCAGCTTCGGCCCGCTTACGAGCGAGAAAGGCATGGAAGATTTGGCAGAAGCGGTGAAAGAAATCTGCAAGGATTTTGAATAAATTTGAAAAGAATCGGCCAGAATAAAAAAGAATTGAAAATCAGAAAAATCTGATTGCAAATTCTGCAATGGATTTCAACGATTTTCAATTCAATTCAACTGTATTCAAACGAGATTGAAAAAAAACGACACGTTTTATATAATCAAATGATACACTAAGTTAAGTAAGGAAGTTTCGGAAGAAAATGAAGTCTTTCGGAATTCTAATAAAAGAAAAATCAACGGAACACAACCAAGGAAGGAAAAAATGGGAAGTATTCGTGGTGAACTTTTCACAACACAAGTGACATTGGATAACAGATCGTATTTCTTCAACGTGAAGGAGAACCGCGCAGGTGACGTGTTCCTCCAGATTGTAGAAAGCAAAAAAGGCGACGGCGCCGACTTTGACAGGCATCAGATAGCAATCTTCGCAGAGGACATGCAGAAAGTTCTGAAAGGCCTTGACGACTCTCTCAAATTCATCGAAAAAGACAAGAAAGAAAGAGCGAAGGCGAGAGCAGAAAAGAAAGCCGCAAAAGAAGCAAAATACGCAAAGGGCGGCGAGAACGGCGGAAAGAAAATCATCAAGAGAAAAGTTTCCGCTGGCTCTGACGACGGAATCCAGAAAACCGGCAAAGTCATTCACATCGCAAGCAAGCGCGATTCGGACAAGGCTGATTCAGAAGAGTAAGCAAAAGCGGTCAAGCGAAATTCACGCGCTACAAAAAAACGGCATTTTCAAATGAAAGTGCCGTTTTTTTTATGCGCAATTTTTTTCCTAAACAGTGAACTGAACCATCTGCTCGTTGATTTCGGCGATGGAATCCTTCATTCTGCCTGATATTGCGGAAAGCTCAGAGCCGCTTTCGCTCACCCGCTGGGCTGTGTCCGCCATTTCGTCCATGTTGGACTTCATCATCGCACTTGATTTTTTCAGTCCGTCCATGCTCGAAAGAATCGTCTTGTTCCCGTCGCTCATTATTCTTGCGGCATCGGAAACTGTCTCGCTGCTGCTTCTCATGTCTTTCAGTGCGTCGATTACTTTTTTGGAATCCGCGCTCTGCTCCTGAAGAGAAGTTTTTATCTGGTTCACAATCTGGTTCGTCTGGACGATTTCGTCGGAAACTGCGTTGAACGCGCTGCTCGACTCAAGCGAAGCCGCAACGACATCATCAATTGAAACCTGAATTTCCTTCAGCCTCTGTCTGATTGTCTTTGACTGAATCGAGGAAGTCTCAGACAACGACCTGATTTCTTCCGCGACGACAGCGAATCCTGCGCCCGCATCGCCTGCATGAGCCGCTTCGATTGCGGCATTCATCGCAAGAAGGTTCGTCTGGCTCGCAATCAGCGCAATCGTCGTGTTCGCATCCTGCAAGCTCCGCGACTTCTCCTCGATTTGCGCGATTTTTTCGCTCACCGCCTTTTCCTTCACTTGCCCAGACTGAGCCTGACCTTCAAGAGATTCGAACGAATCCGCCATGCTGTCCATCGCGTTGCTCACAGAGCGGATGTTTCCGACAAGCTCCTCGACAGCAGCGGAAGCAGACATCACGCCGTCGGACTGCACTTCAATCATCTGTTCGAGCGAAGTGATGTTCTTCGAAATCGTGTCTACAGCCGCAGCAGCCTCACGCACACTCATATTCTGCGAGTTGATTGAGGAATGGACGTTGCTGATGTTCGATATGATTTGGCTTATCGAGGACGCGGCATTTTCTGTGGTTTCCGACATCTCAACGCCGACTTCCGACATTTTCCGCTCGGAATCCTTCACCTTCGCGATTATCCCCTGAAATTTCTCAAGGAATTTGTTCTCTTCATTTACAAGCTCATCGAAAATCTTCAGGACGACGTGCTTTCTCATCGTTATGCGCTTCGTCAAATCCGCGCTTCCGCTTGAAAGGGAGGCGACAGCATTTTTCAGGACGCGAAGCTCGCTCACCATGCGGAAAACCGTGTACGAAAGCTGAATGATAACGAGGACGATCAAGAATGCGACAACGCCCCAGAACCACGGCTTTTGATAGATGAACGCTTTCTGAACGAACACAATCGAGCTGTTTTCGTCGCTGTGCACGCGCTCGCTGTTCGATGCAGTGAGGTGGAACCTGTATTTTCCGGGTTTCAGGTTCGTGTAAGACGCAGTTCTTTCAGGAAGCCAGTCGGTGCTTTCCGCGTCGAATCCGTCGAGCTTGAATGAGAAACGCACAGGCTCGGAAGAAGCAAAGCTCAGCCCCGCAAATTTGATGCTGATTCTTTTTGTGCCGGCAGGAAGAACAATCGGAGAATCACTAGGATAAATCACGTCGTCGTCAACTGTGATTTTTTCGATGTTGACGAGCGGCTTCACCTTGTTCGAATGCATTTTCTTCGGGTCGCAAGTCGCAACGCCGTCAACGAGCGGGAACCAGAGAACACCGCGCGAGTCGCAGATGCCGAGGCTCGTGGACATGACACCGCGAGTTTTCAATCCGTCAAAGCGGCTGTAGAATTTCGCATTTGTCGGCGCGGCTGAATCAGTCGCGTTCTGTATGAGATTCTGAACAGGAAGCATACTCACGCCGTTGTTGCTCGTCATCCATGAATTTCCCTCGTTGTCGAAGAGAATCTGAAAGATGCTGTCCGTGCCTAGCCCCGTCGATTTCGTGAGGCTTGTGAATTTTCCGTTCGAATATCTGGAGATTCCGGTTCCGGTGCAAATCCATATCGCGCCGTCCCTGTCCTTCGAAATCTTGAAGATGATATTTCCCGAAAGCCCGTTGTCGCTCGTAAAATGATTCGCGATTCGTCCGCCGTCCATTACGACAACGCCGCCACCGTCCGTTCCGATCCAGATTTTTCCGTCGCTCTCGTCCTCGTAAGCCCACATTATGTAGTCGTGCGGAAGACCGTCTTTCTTCGTAAACGTTCTGACTTCTCCGGTCGCGCCGCTCACGATGTTCAGTCCGTTCGTCGTTGCGATGTAAAGGTCGTGCGTTTTCCTGCTTTCGAACGCCATTCGCACTTTCTCGCCCGTAAGCCCGTCGCTCTTCTTCCACTGCCCCACGAGTTCCCCGTCAGGCGAAAAACGAAGCTGACCGAGTTTTGAGTAAGTGCTTATGAGAATGTCTCCGTTCTGTGCAATGCCGATGTGACGGACACGCGCGCCCTTGCAGAATTCGGTTATCGAGTTCTCTTCGTTCACGAAAGAGCCGTCGGATTTTGAAAAACGCTGGCAGATTACTCCGTCGTTGCAGCCGAGCCAGACATTGCCGCTTTTGTCCTCCGCAATTGAATTCACAGAGCCTGAAAGATTCTGCGTCCTGAATATTCCCTTGTTTATTTTGAGGATTCCGCATCTGTCGGTCGCAACCCAGATATTCTTCTCGCGGTCTTCCATGAGCATGTTGACGTTGTTGTCCTCAAGCCCGTTCGATTCATTGTATGGAATCAGATTCCCGTTTTTGTAGAGGACGATTCCGCCGTCAGTCGAAAACCACATCGCCCCGTTCGAGTCCAAAATGATGCTCGTGACCGTCGTTCCGCCCTTCCCTCCGCATGAAAGGTCCAGCACGGCCTGCGAATTTCCGCTTTCTCTTACGGCATAATGCGGCTCGACTCCGTACCAGAAAGTCCCCGAAGAATCCTCGAACACTTTCGAAACCGAGCCTTTGAGATTTTCATCCGAGAAAATCTTTTTATAAAACTGCCCGTTTTCGAAATAATATCCGCCGTCGCTGGCAGAAACCCACATCCTGCCGCGCGAATCGCAGTAGAGCGACGAGCAGATGCCTTTTAGCGCGCTGTATGAGCCGACATTCGGAATTACGACTTTATAATCGCTAGTTATGTACGCAATTCCCTCGCTCGTCCCAACCCAGATGTTCCCTTTTTTGTCTTCCGCAACTGCACGAACTGAATTATTCGGAAGACCGTTTGCAGTGGTGAACGAGCGCACTTCCTCCACGCTGTCCATTACGAGCCTGTGAACGCCCTCGTCATTGCTTCCGACCCAGACTGCGCCGTCGGAAGACTCAAAGAGAGAACGTGCCGAGACGAATTTGTACCGCTCGTCAGAGTCCCTGTTGAAAGTTGCGAATGAAGCTCCGTCAAAACGAATCAATCCGCCGTAGCTTCCGAAATACATGTAGCCCACATGATCCTGAATCACGTCAGTAATCATGTTCGCAGGAAGCCCGTCCTCGGTTGCCCACGAGCGCGAGACGTAATCCGCCATCGCATTTTTTTCGTCCTGCAAATCCGCATGGGCGGAAACAAGGCAAAATGCAAGAGTAAAAATCCAAATATGCTTTTTCATAAATACTCCGTTGAAATTCTTGAACGGATATTATATCACATATTCTCACATCCCCCAAAAAATTCCCCAGAACAATCGAGTTTTTCGTTGCGTTGATATTTATTTTTGCCGATGTTAAAATCAGTCTTCTATTATAAATAAAACCATTCCAAAACAAGGAAAAAGTTATGAACAAAACACTTATCACAGTCGGTGCCGTTATTATTTTCATACTTGCGGCGGTAGCTTTCGTATTCGCACCTGCAAAAGTCGGAAGTGCGACACAGAGAAATTCAGTCGTTTTCGGAAAATATGACGGAAAACCGATAGAATTGAAGCCGGGCACGGAATTCGCACAGGCTGTCAACAACATCCAGCAGTCTTATCAGAATCAGGGCATCACAATTGATGAGTCGAACTACATCTATGTCTACAGCTACGCATTCAACGCTGCTGTCCAGGCAATCGCTGCAAAAACAGCAGTCGAGAAGACAGGATACGAGCCGAGCGACCTCGAAGTTTCACGCAGAATGCTCAAGCTCCCATACTTCCTCGACGAGAACGGAAAATACTCTCCGAAAATCGAAAGCCTCTACTCAGACGAGCAGAAAGAGGAAATCAGAAGCAGCATCAAGAACATGCTCGTGACCCAAAGATTCCAGGATGACCTTCTCGGTTCTTCGGAGGAACTTGCAGGAAAGAAATTCTTCGGCCTCAAATCTTCAAAAGCGGAATCAGATTTCCTTTCTTCATTCGGAACAAAAAAGCGTGCATTCAGCATGATTTCTTTCAACAAGTCTGAATATCCTGATGCGGAAATCACAAAATTCGCAGAGGAGAACAAGGACCTTTTCGAAAAGTTCAACATCTCCGCAATCTCATTCGCTGACGAAAAGACTGCCGAGAAAGTTCAGAAAGAGCTTACGAACGGCGAAATCAAATTCGAAGACGCTGTGAAAGAAGAATATTCGGAGAAATATTTCTCTGACAACGAGGGAAAAATCACTGCCGCATACAAATATCAGGTCAAGGGAATCCTCGCCGACGAGTCAAGCCTCGACGCAATCAAGTCGCTTGCAAACGGCGCATTCAGTTCTGTAATCAAGACTTCAAGCGGATTCACAGTTTTCAGAAAGGACGGCGACAACACCGCACCGAATTTCGAGGACAAAGACACTTTCGACGTTGCAAAGAAATACATCACTTCGAACGAATCAGGAAGAATCGAGGATTACTTCATCAACATCGCGAAGAACATCACGGCGAGCGCGACAATCGAAGGATTCGATAACGTGAGCGTCGAGGACATCAAGGGCGCGGAGAAGGCAACACTTCCAGCATTCTCGCTCAACTACGGCGGAGTCTCAATCATAGACAAGCTTCCGACTGACAGCGCGAAGACACTTGCTTCCGCAACAAACAACGAGAACTTCTGGGAGAAGGCATTCAGCCTCAAGTCAGGCGCATATTCAGAGCCAATCGTGCTCGGAAACTACGTCGTCGTTCTCAAACTTGACGCAGAGGAAAATGCGGAGCCAACAAAGGCAGAGACAATAAGCACTGACATCGCGAACTACGACCAGTCATCAGCTCAGTCAAACCTTCTCGGAAGCGACAAAGTTGAAAACGACGTGTGGAACGCATACGCAAGACTTCACATGAACAAATAAACCCATGCAAATATTAAATCCCGGCGATGAAAATCGCCTGGAAAAGCCCTGCCTGGTGGAAACTAGTCAGGGCTTTTCTGTTTCATACAAAAACCGATTTCTCTACTCAAAGTATTCGCCGAAACGCGCAATCGAACAGTCAATCAGGAACATGCAGATTCTGCCGAACACGCTTGTTCTCTGCGCATCGCCTGCCCTTTGGCACGGTCTCGACGTTCTTCTTGAAAAAATCCCCGACGGCTGCATGATTCTCGGAATCGAAACTGACGCTTCTCTTTCGGAATTTGCAGAATCCGAACTTGAAAACTTAAAAAATTCAAATCCGGAAATTTTCAATTCAAAACGCGTGGAAATTCTTCCGTACAACGAAACGAATTCGATAGTGGAAATTCTAGTCGGAAAGGAAAAATCAAAAGTCACTTTTCCGCATATTTCGACTTTCAAACGCGCAATAATGATTGAAATGAGCGGGGGAACGCTTTTCGGAAGGGATTTTTACAGGGAAATCGAAAATGCCGCGGAAAATGCAATCGCTTCGTTCTGGAAAAACAGGATAACGCTCGCGAATCTCGGACGCTTGTTCTCGAAAAACCTTCTTGAAAACATGGCGAATCTTCCGTCTTCATTCGACTTGAAACGAGTGCTCGCGACAATCGACAGACCGATAATCGTTTTCGGAGCGGGCGAAAGCACCCAGCATCTATTGGACAAAATCGAGCGGAAGTCGCTTGAGAAAATGTTCGTTTTGGCAGTCGATGCAGTCGTTCCAGCATTGCAAGCGAACGGTGTCAGAATTGATGCGGTCGTCGCAGTCGAAGCTCAGCTCGCAATCGAAAAAGCGTACATCGGCGGAGGAGCTGAAAACTCGGTTATTTTCGCGGATATGTCATCGCGTCCTGCAGTCACCGCGCACACGAAAAAAGGCGTATGCTTTTTCGCATCGGAAGCCGCGGACACGAGATTTTTCAATCACGTCGCCGGATTGAACTTTTTTCCGCCAGTGATTCCGCCTCTCGGCTCAGTCGGGCTTACGGCAACGTACATCGCACTTCTGCTCAGAAAGAACATCAGCGTTCCCGTATTCGTCACCGGACTGGATTTTTCGTATTCGCTCGGAAATACGCACACGGGAGGCACGCCGCAACAAATCGCAAGGCTTTCGTCGTCGAACAGGTTTTCGCCAAAAGAAAATTACGACGCTTCGTTCAAGATTGGCGCGCAAAAAATAACCGGCAAAAACGGAAAAATCGTTTTCACCGACATCGCGCTTTCGGGATATGCAAAAAGTTTTTCACACACGTTCTGCAATCAGAAAAATCTTTTCGACGTTGGAGAATGCGGAATCGAACTTGGACTTGCAAAGGCAGACGTTTCAAGCAGTGAATTTTGGAATTTGATGCAGGCAGTGCCGAAATGCAAAACCGATTTTGCAGACGGAATATCGCTTGCAATCAAAGCAGATTCCACACGAGAAGAAAAACGCAAAGACGTTCTGTCATTTTTGGAATCCGAAGAAAAATCACTTGAGCGAATCAAGGAACTTCTGATTTTCGGCTCAGACGTTGCAAAATGCGGCACCACAGTCGAAACCGAGCTTTCAGAACTGATATCCGAACGGGAATATCTCTTCATTCACTTCCCCGACGGCCACAGATTCGACATCAGCAACATCAGCCAGCTAAAACGAATCCGCACCGAAACCGACTTTTTCCTGAAGACAATACGCAAAGGGATAAAGCGAATAACTAAAAAATCCTAACCAAAAGGAAAAATAAATATCGAGTTTTACGAATTTAAGACGGAAACAAGCGTAGGCGAGGTTCCACCCTCAAAAACACTCAGCCACCGCGAAGCGGTACTGCCGTTTTTGAGGGTGGGTTCTCGCCGAGAGCTTGTTTCCAGCCTTTACAATCAGCATTAGCTCATATTTGTTTGCAACAACTCGATATTAAAGCTAGCTAAAAGGAAAGGTACGAGCGTCAGCTCGTGCCGTGACCGGTTGCATCCACATCGCAAATGCCTCGGACACAACCGCACCTCGGCAACCGCCTACTCCTCCTTTTCTTTGAGCACCGCCAAGAACGCGCTCTGCGGAAGCTCGACGTTTCCAATCATCTTCATGCGCTTCTTTCCTTCTTTCTGCTTTTCGAGAAGCTTTCTCTTTCGGGTAACGTCGCCGCCGTAACACTTCGCAAGAACGTCTTTTCTTACAGGATTGACAGTTTCGCGCGCGATAATCTGGCTTCCGATTGCGCCCTGAATCGCGATTTTGAACTGCTGGCGTGCAATCTCGCCTTTAAGACGCTCGCAGACTTTCTTTGCGTGGACTGCGGCGGCCGGCTTGTATGCAAGCTGAGAAAGTGCATCGACGGGTTTTCCGTTCAAAAGGATATCGACCTTGACGAGCTCCGTCGGCTGATAATCAGTAAGCTCGTAATCGAACGAAGCATAGCCGCGGCTGTAGCTCTTGAGCTTGTCGTAGAAATCAAAAAGCACTTCCGAAAGCGGCATCTCATAAGTAAGCTCGACGCGTTTTTCGTCAAGATAAGTCATGTTTTTCTGAACGCCGCGCTTTTCGGTGCAGAGGTTCATTATCGAGCCGATGTAGTCGGTCGGAGTGATGATAGACGCGTTGATGTAAGGTTCCCACGCGCCTTCAATTCGACCTTCCGGGTATTCAGTCGGGTTGTCGATGATTTTCATTTCCTTGTTCGAGAGCTGAATTTTGTACTGGACGCTCGGAGCGGTGAAAATCACGGCCTGGTCATAGTCGCGCTCAAGACGCTCCTGAATGATTTCAAGATGAAGAAGCCCGAGGAATCCGCAGCGGAAGCCGTTTCCGAGCGCAATCGAATTGTCCTTTTCGTAAACGAGGGACGCATCGTTGAGCTTGAGTTTTTCCATAGCATCCTTCAGTTCCTCGTAATCGTTCGAGTCCATCGGATAAATCGAAGAGAACACGACAGGCTTCACGTCTTTGAATCCAGGCAACGGCTCATCGGCAGGAGAAGACGCGAGCGTGACAGTATCGCCGACACGGACATCGGAAACGGTCTTCACGCCGGCAATGACATAACCGACATCGCCAGCCTCAAGAACGCCGGTCTCCTCATAATTGATTTTGAAAATTCCAATCTGGTCAACTTTGTAGTCGGTGTTGTTCGACATAAAGCGGATTACGTCGCCTTTCTTTATTCGGCCTTCTTTCACCCTGATGTGAATGACAACGCCCCTGTACTCGTCGTAATGGCAGTCGAAAATGAGAGCCTGAGTTTTTCCGTTCGGGTCTCCAGTCGGCGGCGGGAATTTCGTGACGATTGCTTCCATCAGGTCGTCGATTCCCTCGCCAGTTTTTGCGGAAACAGGAACCGCATCGGCAGAATCGAGTCCCAAATCGTGGTCAATCTGATGCTTGATTCTCGGCAAATCGGCAGACGGCAAGTCGATTTTGTTCACGACAGGAACAATCGTAAGGTCATGCTCCATCGCCATGTAAAGGTTCGAGACAGTCTGGCTTTCAACACCCTGAGACGCGTCAACAAGAAGCAATGCGCCTTCGCAAGATGCAATCGCGCGCGAGACTTCGTAAGAGAAATCGACGTGGCCCGGAGTATCGACAAAATTCAATTCATAATCGAATCCGTCCTTTGCATGGTAGGGAATCGTCACCGCCTGGCTTTTTATCGTGATTCCGCGCTCCCTTTCTATGTCCATGTTGTCGAGAATCTGATTCATCATCTGTCTGTCGTCGATGATTTTGGCTTTCTGAATAAGCCTGTCGGCAAGCGTAGATTTTCCGTGGTCGATGTGTGCGACAATGCAGAAATTGCGCTTAAATTTCATTTCAGTCATTTGGTTTTCCTTTCAAATCAAATTTCAAAATTGCTTTCGGATTTCAGAAGTAATATGGGCTGTCCATCGTCGCAGGCAGTGCCATGTTGACATCAAGATAGCCTTTCTTTCTGTTTTTTGAATACACTTCCGCGATTATAGCAGTTTTTTCATCATTGATTTTGATATTTCTGATTTCAAGATAATCATTTTCGGAAAAACCTGCCTCATCTCCGACAGAGCCTTTCAGAACGTCCCTGATGACATATTTTTTCTTGTTCGAAGAAGTCGGCTCAAGTTTGAGACCAAAAATCGGAACGAACGCATTTTTGAGAATGTCGCCTTCGTAAACGGCAGAAACAGGGCTGTCAGGGCGGCTAGAAAGATAAATCGGAACTACCTTTTCGGAAGGATTTTCAGAATCGATTTCGCTCACGGATTTTACCTTGACGATTGTCTTTGCCGGAGTCTTCATCAGGACATTCTGGAATTCATCGAGAGTTGAAACTTTCACGCCGTCAACCTCGACAATCACGTCGCCAACGCCGATTCCGCTTCGGAACGCACTTCCGCCCGGCAAAACATACTGAACCTCAACGCCCGAATCCTTGCCCATGATTTTTTTCGTTTTTCCGTATGCGCCGACCCACGAGTGAACGAGCTTTCCACCAGAATAAAGAGCAGGCAATTCCATCTTGAGATATTCGACAGGAATCGCAAAATTCAGTCCGTTATATTGAAGCATTCCTGCAAAAACGACAGCCTGCACTTTTCCGTTCGAATCGATGCAAGGTCCGCCAGAGTTTCCTGAGTTCACGGCAGCGTCAATCTGCATGACAGAGCCGAGCGAGAAGAGTTTTCTGTCAACCGCGCTTACGATTCCGCTTGTGAGAGTACGCTCAAGCCCAATCGGAGAGCCAATCGCATAGATTTTGTCGCCGACATCAAGGTCAGTGCTGGAACCGAGATTGAACACATACGGAGCCGCAACTTCCGTTTTCAGAAGCGCAAGATCCATGAGCGGATCCCAGCCGATTACTTTCGCAGGGATTCGATTGTCGCTGTCCTCCGCAAGCTTGATGAAAAGCCGCGTGTAGTTCTCGTTTTTCGGGTCAACGACATCGGCAATGACGTGGTTGTTCGTGATTATGTAGCCGTCGTTCGAAATGAAAAAACCGGAGCCGATTACGCGGTCCGCATATCCGTATCCGTTGTGGATTGCAATTCCCTTATCGACCCAAATAGTGACAGTTCCGCTTATGAAAGAAGAAACTTTTTTCGAGCCAGAACCGGAAGAAGAGACAAGCCCCGGAACGGATTCCATGCAGAGTTTTTCGAGTTCCGCTTCTGTTTTTCCGAGTTTCGACAAATCCTTGTAGTCCATTGATTTGAGCGACTTGAAAAGATTACGCGCGACGAACCAGCTTTTGTCTTCGACTGCGGAATTGAACGACGCGACAACGGATTCAAAACATTTTCCGAGCGTCTCTTCGTCGCCGATAATCGAAGCACGCCAAAGAGCCTGAACATTGTTTTTTTCGATAAGCTCAAGCGTTTTCTTTATCTCGTCATTTCTGACATCCTCAAGCGTGTAATCGGGAATTTCATAGACAACAGGTTCTTTTATCGAGGAACAAGAACCAAAAACGACAGCCGCAATAACCGGCACAAAAATTTTATTTTTTCTCATAAATCATAAAATCAACAAATTCAAAAATAGATATAAATAAACATCGGGAACCTCAAAAATTCTCGAAGTTCCCGAAGATGAAGTTTCAGTTTTTAGATACGGATTTTGCTTCCTCCGCCTTTTTGATGGCAGCTTTTTCCCTCTCGGATTTTTCCACAAAAGTTTCTGTTATAAGTTCCGCAAAAATGCTTGAACCGACTTTCACGACGTAATATCTACGCTCCTCGTTTTTCGAAGGCTGAACGATTTTCGAAACGCCCTGCCCCTCTTTCTCGAATTCCTTGATGATGAAATACTCGGCAGCCTTCGCAAGCACCGGGCTTTCCTTTTCGCCAATCCAGAAGAAATTCTTCGAGGAATCCCCGGAGAAGATTTTCACGCGAGTCTGATTTCCGATTGAAACTCGTACAGGAATTCCGTTCTCGGTCGAAACAGTCACGATTTCGTTCGTGAACGGCTGATGGAACATCGCATCCTCGCAGACAACATCGTTCTCATCTTTCATCGGATGCTTGACGTAGCGAACGTCCCATTTTCCGTCAGAATTCTCATCCCACGAAGAAATCTTTCCGTATCCTTCCGTGTACTCCTCGACGAATTCAGGAACAGTGTCGCCGTTCTGGTCGAGCATGACCATCTTCACATAAAAGCCCGTGTTCGCAGAAGGTGCGCCGAAGAGATTCGCGATAATCTGCATCTCGTCGCGCTCCGTGATGTACCGTTTTGAAAGGTCGGACGTGACTCCGTAACGCTCTTTCGTCTCGAAAAGTCCGTCATCGTCGCTGTCAACAAGGCGCAGCACAGGAACGCCGTGGTCGAACTGCGCAATCGCATACACTTTCGCGGAAGCCAAATCTTTCGGAGAACCGATGCAGTATCTTGAGCTCTGCGGGCTTCCGCTCAAAACAGAAACCTGAACGAACGCATTCGGCCTTTCCGAAGTCGGCATCGTGTAATACGAAGAAGAAACAAGAAGTTCCGAACCAGAAACAGAACGGACTTTTTCCGGGATAGTCGGAACGAAGAATTCAAGTCCAAGCGAATTTTTCAGCGCAACGTCATTTTCCATGTTGAACGGAGACCATCTCAAAGTGTCCGCGAGCAAACTGAAAGAAAGCTCCGCGTTCTCAGGAACAATCGAGCCCGGGACATTTCCGACGTTGTAAGTCGCGGTCAGGACGGCAGGATAATTTCCGTAGACGATATCAAGGTTGTTCTCGTCAAGGTGGACGCTCTGAGGAACGCCGAAATCGCAGACCGCATTCCAGTCGTCAACGCCGTCCTGATTTTTGTCGAACACGATTTCCTCAGGGCGACCGCGCTTGTAGACGATTCTGAGGTTCACTTCAAGGTCGCCGTCAGTGTCGTCAACGATGATTCCGTTGTATGAATTGAGATATTCGGAAAATTCTTTTTTCGTTTTTTCTTCTTTGAGAGCAGAAGCGAAAGACTCAAGAACCGAAAGGTTGAGCGGAACAGAATTTGAGGAATCGGAGAATTTGTAGAAATAGTCGAGGGCGGCAGTCTCGTCGAGGATGCCGGTCCTGAGAGCGTGTTCCGCAAAATGAATCGAAGAATGTTTTTCCGCATTGAAAGATTTCATCATGCGAATCTTGTCCTCGCCCTCCTTCTCGAACACGACCGAAAGAAAACGGAGGTCGTCGCCCACGTTCTTGTAGAATTTCCCCGATTTTATCAGCGAAGAGAACGAATCCGCAATGCGCTCGACATCAAGGTTCAGCTCGCCGCGCTTCTCAGAATCATCTATTTTGTCCAGGAAATTGATTTTGTACTCAAAATTGTAGAAAAGTTCAGCGAAACGGATGTCATCCGGGTAGACTTTTCTTGCTGTATCAACCCTGCTCCTCGCCTTGCGCAGAGCCTCGTCGGAATTCTTCGACGAAAAACCGAGGTTGTAATACGACCTTACGCGAATGACTTCAGCATCGGAAGAATAGACGAACGGCTCGGAATCAAGAACAGCGAGTGCTTCCTTGAAATGCAAAGTCCCGCAGAGAATATCCGCATAGAGAATACGCGCGTTGTCCTTGTTGTAATCGACCCACTGGGATTTGTCGTTGTCGAGCGCACGAACGACAATCGAAAGAACCTCTTTTTTTGACGCGCCGAGATGGTACTGGGAAACTGCGGATATGTAGTGCAAATCCGCAACGGTGTCATCATATTCAAGACCGATTTTTGCTGTCGAGTCAGCTTCTTTCCAAGCATTGTCAGCCGCATACTGCTTTGCGCTCTGGAGATATCTGATTGCAGTGCGCCTGTTCGCAGCAGATGCCGAAGTCGAAAAAGTAGACTGAGAATTCCTATTCTGTGCTGGAGCAAAAGGAACAAATAAAGAAGCAGCCACAAAGGACACTGCGAAAAATCCAAGAATTCTTTTCATAATTTTTTCCTAAGTTCTATTTTCTAACTTTTTACAGGGAACTTCAAAAACATGCGATTCTGAAACCGCATTTTCAAAGTGTGCCTTTCTAATTATCGGCATTTTGGAAGAAAAAGCCGTCAACAATCCAATCCGCATAGCCGAGTTTTCTTCCGAGAACGGCGACATTCAAAAGCGATGCGCAATCCTGAACGACGGTGATTTTCTCCCTGTCACATTCTTTGACTTTCCATTCAGAAAAAATCTTCGCGACGCTTTTCATCTTGCCGTCTTTCATGCGAATTTCGTCCCCGCCCTGAAAACTCCTGAAAATGAATTTGCCGCGAACCGAATAAAAACCGGAGCCGATGATTTTTTCACTAGGCGCAAAAGAGATTTTCAGATTTTCGGAATCAAGCGAAATTTTTATGGAAGAAAATGCAAGCGAGTGATTTTTCCCGTCATCGTTCCACGAAATTATCTCGCGTATCAGCTTGTAAGGAAAGCGGCCGAAAAACCTGATTTTTGAGAGCATCGACTGAAAGACACGCCGACGGACTGATTTATCAAGCGAATAAAAAACTTTTCGTTCGATGCTTATGTATTTTCCTTCATTTATGGATTCATCGCAGATTGCATTTTTCATCGCGCCATGCGAAACCGAAGAAAGAGTTTCATCGTCGTCGGCATTTTTTTCGGTTCCGCTCAAAACTGATTTTCGCCAGCCGTCAAAATTCGCATCGAGTTCCGGGATAAGCACATTTCTGATTCTGTTCCTTAGATAATGCGTGTCGGAATTCGTGGAATCAGTCCTCCAATCGATTTTTTTCTCGACAAGGAATTCTTCAATCTGCATTCGAGAAATGTCCAGCAAAGGCCGGACGAATTTCCCCCTCACAAAAGCGATTCCGCCACCGCCGTCGCAGCCGCTGCCCTGCAGAAAACGCATGAGCGCAGTTTCAAGCTGGTCGTTCTGATTGTGCGCAAGGCAGAGAAAATCCAATTCGTTTTTTTCGATGAATTTTTCGAAAATCTCATACCGCAAAAACCTCGCGGCCTCTTCAATTCCGCCGTTTCTTTTTTCGGCAGCCTCAGCGACAATTCCACGTGCAATCACGGAAATTTCACATGAAACACCGAGCGACCTGCACAAATCCACAACGAAAGCAGCATCCGCCCCCGACTCTTTTTCCGGGCGGATATTATGGTTCACGGTGACGGCAAAAACTTTTTCCGCGCCGAAAATTTCCGCGCACGCAAGCAGAAGCGAAACCGAATCGGCACCGCCTGAAACTGCAACGCCAATTTTTTTCGCGCACGAAACAT
This sequence comes from Treponema sp., assembly GCA_017525605.1. Taxonomy (GTDB): domain Bacteria; phylum Spirochaetota; class Spirochaetia; order Treponematales; family Treponemataceae; genus Treponema_D. The sequence continues at coordinate 149,089 of JAFXSM010000036.1, forward strand.
CAATTCCGCATTTTGAAAAACCAACCGAAACTTTTTTTACGAAATCAGCCATGCAAATATTTTAAAACAAAAAAGCCCGCCTAAAAAGACGGACTTTTCAAACTCATGTCAGAAAATCAGATTCTCTTACTTAGAGCGTGGAGGTGCAACTGTGACGAGAACTGTCTCAGCTGGTGTGAGGAGCTCGATGCTGTCTGCAAGGCCGAGGTCCTTTACAGTCAAAAGGTCACCGATGTTAACTTTTGAAACGTCAGCGACGATTCTGACAGGAAGGTCTTTTGGCAAAGCCTTAACCTGAATCTCAGGAACGTGCTTAACCATGAAACCACCCTTGAGAACGCCGGCAGGTGTTCCAGAGTACTGAATTTTGTATGAGCGAACGACTTTCTTTGTGTTTGAAACAGCGAAGAAATCAGCGTGAACGACTGAATCTGTCATGATGTCGTAGTGAACATCAGAAATGAATGCATCGCTTGCTTTTCCCTCAACATCAAGAGTGATGAGAGTTGTCTTTGTGATGCTGCGCCATACTTTGTTGAATTCTGCAACATCAACTTCGATTGCTGTAGACTCACCTTTCTCGTCGTAAACTACAGCTGGGATTTTTCCAGCAGCGCGAGTAGCTTTTACAGCTTTCTTTCCTGTCTCTTTGCGAACTTTTGCCGCAATTGTGTACTGTGCCATTCAAGGACTCCTAAAAAAATAATTTTTTTTGGAAAGGCCTGCACCGTAAGTGCGAAATGTTTTATTCAAACCCCATCGTTCATCACGCCAGAGCTTTCCATAATACGAACAACCGGAATCGAACCGGAAAAAGCACCAAGCATTCGTTTTTTTTCGTAGAGCTAATACTGTAGCAGAAATGAAGATTTATATCACTAGCTATAGCGGAGAATTCATGCAAATTCACGCAAAAACGCATTTCCACTTTTTGCAGAGTTTTTCCATCGCGTCCGACCTTGATTTCTCATCGCCGAAAACGCCGAAGACGACCGAGCCGGAGCCTGTCATGTCCGCAAAAACCGCACCCGAATTTTTCAAATCAAGAATTGCATCTGAAATCAAAGGATATTTTTTTTCCAAGACCGAAGTGAAACTGTTTTTGAAACCAAGATTCTCTTTTGACCATTCGGAAAAATCAGCGCGGTAAAGTTTTTCGTAGTCATCAAAATCGATGTAGCCGGAAAGAGCAGATTCATCGCTTTCGTAAAATTCATCGACGAGAGAATACGCTTCTTTCGTGGAGCTGAAAACGTCCGGAAAAATCAGAATCATATTCAGCTTCCTGCATTCAATTTCGCTCACCTTCTCGCCACGGCCGGAAACAAGAGCCGCGCCGAATCCGTTTTTGAGTCCAAGAAAAAAGAAAACGTCGCTTCCGACCTGCTCCGCCACGGAAAAAGCAAGCTCCCGAGTGAGCGCGACACCGTAAAGTTCGGAAAGCAGCTTCAAAAAGTACGCCGCATTCGAGGAGCCGCCGCCAAGACCTCCGCCGGACGGAATCCGTTTTGTGAGCCGCACTTTCACCGAGCGGCTGTCGCATATCCCGGCATTTTTCCTGAAAGCATGGAATGTTTTTGTCAGCGTATTTTCTTTTGGAAGGACGAGAGAATCGCACTCGACAATGCAGGCGGAGTCGTTTTCATCAGAAAATTCCGCCTCGATTTCGTCGAAAAGATTCACGGTCTGAAAAATGCTTTCGATTTTGTGGAAATCTCCGTATTCGGAATTCTTAGGGCACACACGAAGCCCGATATTTATCTTTGCTGGCGACAGAATTTTTAACGGCATAGCGATAATTTTATAATAAATTCAAGATAACGGTCAATTCAGAAAAAAAAGAGATAATTCAACACAGAAAAATGAAAATTCCGACATTTAAGATAATTTCGATTGACACAAGTGCCTCAGTTATTTAAATTTCAAATTATCGGCAAAAATTATCGGAGAGAAACTAAGGAAGGCACACAATGTTCAACAATGATTTACTGTCGTTTTCGTATGATGATGAGTATGACGAAAACTTCGTAGAATCCGATGACGATTTCGATGTTTACAATGACTTCGAAAATAACGCAGACAGCTCAATAGATTCGCTTGATGACGAAATCTACAATGAGATTTTTGACGGGATGGGTGATACCGAAGCAGATGTTCCAACAGCATCCGACAGTGATACAGGACGTGTCATAAAGTTCGATTCCGGCGAGGAAGTTTTCGAAGACTTCGCAATGGAAGAAGCCATATAAAAATTCAGCTGAATTTCAATTCGGCATACCTTATATAAATTCCAAATCAAAGCGACTGCAAACAGTCCAGTTCGGAATGACAAAATAAAAAATCCGGAGTTTGAAGTGTACCCCAAAAGTTGGAGACAATTTTTGGAGGTACACTTTTTTATGTCTAAATTAAGTTTAGAAAAGAAAGCAGAAATTGTAGCTCATTATTTAAGTTCAAATGATGGTTATAGTATAACTGCACAGAAATTCGG
>JAFXSM010000037.1 GCA_017525605.1 Treponema sp.
TGATGCGCTTGGATTGATTGTTGATGTGGATTTGATTACTGAGAACGGACTTGATGTTATAAAAATCACTGTTGAAGAAAATCCTTATCCAGTGAATTACAAGGGTGAGTATCATTATAGAACCGGCAGTACAAAACAGCTTTTGCAAGGTTCAGCACTGACTAATTTTCTTTTACGTAAGACAGGTAAAAACTGGGATGCTGTTCCGCTTGAAAATGTAAGTGTTGATGACCTTGATAAAGAAAGCTTTGATATTTTCCACCGTGAAGCAATCCGCAGCGGAAGAATGAGTAAAGATGACTTGAAACTTTCGAATCAGGATTTGCTTGAAAAACTGAATCTTCTTGACGGAACTATGCTTAAGCGGGCAGCGGTTTTGCTCTTCCATCGAAATCCGGAAAAATGGATAACAGGTTCATTTGTAAAAATCGGATTCTTTGAAACTGACGCAGATTTGCGCTATCAAGATGAAGTTCATGGTTCTCTTATGATTCAGGCAGACCGCGTTATAGATTTGCTTTACACAAAATATCTAACTGCAGAAATCTCTTATGACAACATTACTCGCATAGAGCATTATCCATTCCCTAAAGATGCTGTTCGAGAAGCGGTGTTTAATGCGCTAATTCATCAGGATTTTTCTGTTGGAGTGCCTGTGCAAATCAGCGTTTACAGGGATAAGCTTTATATCAGCAATGACTGTGTTTTCCCTGCCAACTGGACAGCCGACACCTTAATGCAAAAACATCGCTCACTTCCACATAATCCAGATATTGCTAATACATTCTTTAGAGCGGGCTTTATAGAAAGCTGGGGGCGCGGCGTAGAAAAGATTTGTAATCTTTGTAAAGAATACGGCATTGCTGAACCTGAATATACAGTTCATCCTAATGACATTATGATGATGTTCAAGGCAAATGTACCTGAAGAAATGAAAAATACAGAAGATGGCAATGATGTTAAGAGTGGCCAGAAAAGCAAAAAATGGCCAGAAAAATGGCCAGAAAAGTGGCCAGAAAAAGCGGAACAGATAATAAATGCTATTTCAGAAGATGATAAAATCACTATTGCAAAACTGGAAGCTCTGCTTGATATAGGGCATACTACAGTAAAGAAGATACTTTCAGAAATGCAGTCAGAAGGATATATTCGTCGTGTAGGGGCCGATAAAGGCGGATATTGGGAAATAGTAAAATCATAGGGCGATATAATGCTCAAGTAGTTGATTGATGAACAGGTAAAAGTTTACAAACGCACAAACCTTGTAAAATAAGAATCCTTCTGCGAACTGGCAGAAAAAAGAATCAGTTCGCGCAAAAATGCGAATCCCCGCCACGTTTTGCGATTTGCAGGGATTCGCATTTTTTTCTATTCCAGCTTATGCTCGTCGAAAAATTCTATTGTTTCGCCGACTTTGCCTTCCGTTTCGAAAACGATTATCTCATTTGCGCCGGTTTTGAGAAGCGGAGCCGGAACATAGAGCCTTTTCTGCGGCCCGATTTCCCAGTAGCGGCCGAGATTGAAGCCGTTCAGGAAGATGCATCCTTTTCCCCAGCCAGAAAAATCAAGGAAAGTGTCGCACGGTTTTTCAACGTTGAGCGTGAACCTTGTGAAACTTGGAGTCGTGATTTCGCCTGAGGAGAGGTCTTTTTCTTTCGCCTTGCTCCAGTCGATTTTCGAAATCTGATTTTTGTCGAGGTTCAGGTTGTAGTACGTCCATTTTGCAAGCGGTTTTTCGTCGGCAAGGACTCTTCCGCAAATTCCTTTTTTCTGGAACGGAATCTTGTCGGCAAAATTGACGCGGCCGAGATTTTCGACGAGCAGCGAAAGCTCGTCGCCGGACACCAACGGAAGAGCGACGTTTTTCGACGTTTCTGAATCAAAAAGTGTCGCCATCGGAACTTTGTTTTTGTATTCGATGATTCTGTCGTTTCCGTCTTCGATTCTGAGCGTCTCGGAATTTTTCTCGACCGTCGTTTTGTAAAGAATGTAGCCGTAATCCTGACCAGTGGCTTCCATTCCCAAAAGTTTTTCGCCCTCGCTCGTCTTTGCTTCCGCCAATGTGTCGAGGATGTCGAACAGCTTCACTCTTTCCTTTGCCTTTACGACTCCGTACGCCTTGTACTCGATTTTTGTCGAGAGCGGAATCTCCTCAAAATCCCTGTACTTTCTGATGATGTCCTTGAACACGTTGTATTTTTCCGTGATTCTTCCGTCTTCCGAAAGAGGCGCGTCGTAATCGTAGCTCGTTGTGTCGGGCGTGAGCTTCGTGAAATAGTTCGAGCCGTTCATGAAGCCGAAATTCGTTCCTCCGTGGAACATATAGAAATTCACGTTGCCTTTTTTGAGCATATAATTCAGGTCTTTGATGTTGCGCTTGAGCTTCGATTTTTTGTGCTCCTTGCTGCCCCATGCGTCGAACCAGCCGATCCAGAATTCCATGCACATTAGAGGGCCTCTGTTGCCTGTCTTTTTCATCATGCGCTTCATGTTCGCAAAAAGAAGGAGCGCGTGCGACCCGAAATTTCCTGTCGGAAGAACGCCGTCGAGCTGACCTTTCATGAACATTTTTCCCCACGGGCCGTCGCTCGTCACGAACGGCACTGTGATTCCGCTCTCGCGCATGAGGTCGGCAAGGAATTGAAGATAGCTCATGTCGCTTCCGTAGTAGCCGTATTCGTTCTCAATCTGCATCAATATGATGTTTCCGCCGTTGTCAATCTGATGTTTTGCAAGTCGCGGAAGAATGACTTTGTAATAGTCGCGGACGTTCTGATAATAAATCTCGTTCTTGCATCTCGGCTCGAATCCCGGAATTGCGAACAGCCACGACGGAAGTCCGCCAAGCTCCCATTCCGCACAGATATACGGAGAAGGGCGGACGATTGCGTAAAGACCGAGTTTATGCGCGATGTCAAGGAATTTCTCGAAGTCGCACATTCCGTCAAAACAGAATTCTCCTTTCTTCGGCTCCGTGATGTTCCACGGAATGTATGTCTCAACTGTGTTGCAGCCCATGTTCTTGAGTTTTTCCAGCCTGTCCTGCCAATATTCAGGAACGACTCTGAAATAATGGATTGCACCCGAAATGATTTTGAACGGCTCACCGTCCAACAAAAAAGTGTCTTTGATTTCAAATTTGCTCATGAATAGAATTATACACCAGAAATTCTCAGCATGATAGCATTACTATCAGATGATTTTTTTTAAGTTTTGTCTGATATAATTCCGGTTCGGAGGTTTCATTTGTCGAATAAATTCTACGCGGTTTCCACAGGCCCCTATTCATCCTCTTTTCTGACATTGCAGGCAATCGAAGTCCTGAAAAAATGCGGAACGATATTCTATCCCGTGACTTCCTCTTCCGAAAAAGCTCATGTTGCGTTCGACTGCATAAGTTCCGTAATCGATGTTTCAGAAAAAAATTGCATCCCAGTCAGCTTTTCGATGTCGAAGTCGGAGGAAAAAACACGAAGCGAATATGAGGAAATCTATAAGAAAATCGAAACTGAGCTTTCAGTGTGCGACGTTGCGTTCGTCTCAATCGGGGACGTGTCGGTTTATTCGACTGCCGCAAGAATCGCAAGGAAAGTCGAGTCGGAAGGATTTTATGTCGAGTTCGTTTCGGGAGTCACTTCGTTTTGCCTTGCCGCGTGCGAATGCAAACTTGATTTGGCTGAGAAGGACGAGGAAATCAGGATAATTCCGGGGGATGCGTTTTTTAGAAGCGGAAAAATCGACGATGTTCTAAAAAGCGGCGGGACGAAAATCATAATGAAATCCCCGCGGAATCTTCGCAATATAATAGAAAGAATTGTTGAATTTGACCTTGTTGAATCGGCTCATCTTGTCAAAAATGCAGGATACGCAAACGAGAAGATTGTCGAAGGTCGTGATATTCTGAAATTGACGGAAGAAGATTTTCTGGACGCGTATATGTCGGTTCTGATTGTCTCTTCTGCTGATTAAAAATTCGTGATTCAAAAAATGCATGAAACGAAAATGCAAAAATAAAAATACTGGAGCAGAAAGATATGATTCATTTTGTTGGTGCGGGGCCTGGGGCTGTCGATTTGATAACTGTCCGCGGCGCGAATCTTCTGAAAAACGCGGATGTCGTCGTGTGGGCCGGAAGCCTTGTGAACGGCGAATTACTGAAGCTTTGCAAAGACGGATGCAAAATTTTCGACAGCGCGAAACTCAATCTTGAAGAGACGACTGAAATCCTCCTTTCCGCAGAGCGTGACGGTCTTTCGTGCGTCAGGCTGCACACCGGCGACCCATGCCTTTTCGGTGCGATTCGCGAGCAGATGGAAGAACTCGACAAGCACGGCGTTGAATACGAGGTAGTTCCGGGCGTTTCCTCATTCTGCGGTGCGGCTGCTGCTCTGAAAACCGAGTACACTGTTCCTGGAATCTCGCAGTCAGTTCTGATTTCCAGAATGGAAGGCCGGACTGGCGTTCCTGAAAAAGAGAAAATATCGGAGCTTTCGAAGCACGGCTCCAGCATGGTTCTTTTCCTTTCGAGCGGAATGATAAAGGAGCTTTGTGCCGAGCTGAAAAAGGGAGGGGCGTACACTGACGAAACTCCGTGCGCGGTCGTCTACAAAGCGTCGTGGGCGGACGAAATCGTAATCCGAGGAACGATTGGCGACATTGCAGAAAAAGCGGCTCAGGCGGGAATCAATAAAACCGCGCTGATTCTCGTCGGCGAATTTCTTGGCGGAAAATACGAAAAAAGCAAACTTTATGACAAAACTTTCGAGACCGGATTTCGAAAGGCGGAAGTTTGAGAACAAAATCGAGAAATTTAAATTGAAAAATCCAATGTGTTCAAATTTCGATTCGCTTTACATTTTCTTTTTCTCTCCGTTCGGGAAAGCTGTTGCGGAAAAAGTCCGCGAAGTTTTCCCTGTCGAAAAAACAAGAATCAACGAGTGTCTTTCGGATGCGTTTTCGCATTCTGATTCGCAAAGCCGCACTCTCGTTGTTTTTGTGGGCGCGCTCGGAATATGCGTCAGAAAGATTTCTCCTTTTATAAAAAGCAAATTAAGCGACCCCGCCGTTCTTTGCGTTGACGACGGCGGAAATTTCGTGATTCCTGTCCTTTCCGGTCACGTCGGCGGTGCGAACGAGGCGGCTCTTTTTCTTTCCGAAAAAATCGGTGCGGTGCCTGTCATAACGACATCCAGCGACATCCACAAAAAATGGGCGCTTGATGTTTGGCTCAAAGAAAACGGATTCGACTTTTCGCGTTTCGAAAATCCTTCCGAAAAAGAAGCTCTTTCCGACGCAATCCGTTTTTCAAATTCCGCTTCAATCTCCAATAAAAAAATCTTTTCGCTCGGAATCGGGTGCAGGCGCGGCTGTGACAAGAAAAAGCTTTCGTCGTTCGTAAAAGAATTTTTTGACGCGCATTCTCTTCCGATTTCGCTTGTCGCAAAAGTTTCTTCTATTGATATAAAGAGCGATGAGGAGGCGATTTTGTCGTTCGCGTCGGAAATCGGTGCAAAAAATGAATTTTTTTCGGAAGAAGAGCTGAACGGGACTTCGGTTCTTCTTTCAGTTGATTCTTCGCTTTCGTTTTCAGAATCCGAATTCGTAAAGAAAACTGTCGGCGTTGATTGCGTTTGCGAGCGTGCGTCCGTAATCGCTTCCGAGAAAAAATTTCTTCTGGTGCGAAAAGTCGCGCTCGACGGAATGACATTGGCGGTGTCGGTATGAAAGTGCTTGTTTTTGCTGGGACTACGGAAGGCCGTCTTTTTGCGTGCCGCTCTGCCGAGGTCGGTTTTGACACGACCGCGTCCGTCGCGACAGAATACGGGCGGATTCTTGCGGAAGAAAAATTGCGTTCTGAAAATCAGAAATTCCAAAATGAAGAATCTTTTTCGAATTTGAAAATCATCGAGAACAGATTGGGCGAGTCGCAAATGGAAAATCTCTTTTCGGATTTCGATTTCATCGTTGACGCGACCCATCCGTTTGCTTTGGAAGTGACGGCGAACATCAAAAAAGCGTGCGAGGCTTCTAATAAAAAATATTTCAGGCTTCTTCGTCCGTCTTCGGATTTTTTGAAGGATTCGTTTAAAAACTGCGGCTCATCTTTTTTCGAATTCGATTCACTTGAAGAATTGTGCGGCGGAATCTGCGAATTCGATGAAAAATGCGCTTCGGAGTCGAAAACTCTTCCGAACATTTTCATCTCGACCGGAAGCAAGGAGCTTTCGTGCTTCAAAAAAATTGCGAATTTTGCCGAAAGATGTTTCGTCCGCGTCCTTCCGAGCATCGATTCGGTTCAAAAATGCATCGATGGCGGATTCCTTCCGAAAAACGTGATTGCGATGCAGGGACCTTTCTCGGTCGCGCTCAACGAAGCGATGTTCCGCGAGACGAAAGCTGAAATCCTCGTCACGAAAGAATCCGGGCGTGCGGGCGGCTTTGACGAGAAAATCGAGGCTGCGAAAAATTGCGGGATGTATGTTTTTTCCGTAAAACGCCCGAAAGAAAATGCAGACGGAACTTTTTCCGACATCGAAGAGCTGATAAGAAAAATTTGCGAGGAGAATGAAAAATGAAAAACGTGTACATGATTGGAATCGGAATGGGGAATTCGGGAGGGCTCAGCGTCGAGTGCAGGAAAATCATTGAGACTGCCGACTTCGTTGCCGGTGCTTCTCGCGTCGTGGAGTCCGTGAGAAATCTGCTTGATAAAAAATGCGAAGTCCTTTGCTCGTATGACCCTTCCGAAATCGCGTCCAAAATGGAAACTCTTTCGTTCAAGACCGCAAAGCTTCCGTTTCATTTTTGCGTCGTTTTCTCGGGCGACGTTGGATTTTATTCCGGCGCGAAAAAACTTTCGGCTCTCCTTCACAAATCGGGCTGGAACGTCATTTTCAAGTCGGGCGAGTCTTCGTTCCAGTATCTTTCTTCAAAACTTTGCGAGCCGTGGCAGGACTGGTCGCTCGTCTCCGCGCACGGAACTGAATGTGACATTGCTTCCGAAATCGCATTGAACGATGCGACGTTTTTTTTGACCGGCGGAAAAATCACCGCGAAGACAATTGTCGATTTCGTTCTGGAAAACCAGATTTCTTCCCGTCTCGTCGTCGCCGACCGCTTGGGCTATGACGACGAAATCATAATCGATTTGTGCCTTGATTTTTGCGATGAAAAAAAACATTCCGCTTTCGTAATGAAGAATTCCGATTACGAAAAGTTGAGCGAGATGAAACTTGCCTGCGTCCTTGTTGACAGGCGCGGCTTTAAAAGCGAAGAGGAAAAAAATCGGCCGCCGTTTATGGATTCCGCTTTTTCAAGGAATTTTCCGAAGAAAACGGATTCTGAAAACGCTGCCGAAAGCGAAAAGCTCGTTCCGATGACCAAGCGCATGGTGCGCTCCGCGGTTCTCTCTCTGCTTTCTGTGCGTGACGGCGAAACTGTGTGGGACGTGGGGGCGGGAACTGGGGCTGTCTCAATCGACATTGCAAAAAGCGCGAAGTGCCATGTTTTCTCTGTTGACGCGAACGAGAGCGCAGTCAATCTTGAGAAAAAAAACAGAAAAAAATTCGGCGCGTGGAATGTCGATTTGCATTTGGGAAGGGCAAAGGACGTGCTTCCCGATTTTCCGCCACCGTCCGCAGTTTTCGTTGGGGGAAGCGAGGGCGAGCTTTCGGAAATAATTTCTATCGCGTTCGAGAAAAATCCTTCCGCGCGTGTGCTCGTGTCTTCGGTGACTGCTGAAACTTTTGCGGATTGCGTCGTGCTCTCCGAAAAAATGAATCTTTCGATGGAAATAACGGAAATCGCTGTCTCCGCTTCGCAGAAAATCGGGAAAATCCACATGAGAAAATCTGAAAATGCGGTGAGTCTGATTTTGCTGAATAAGAATGCGGAATAAAAAAATGGAGATTTTGGAAGTTTTTAATGAAAATTAAAAAAAATGAAAATGGTGTGCTATAATTGAAAGTATGTTTCCGAGGCAGTTTCTTTCGTTGTGTATCGCCATTTTCTCTTTTTTTGCGATGACGCTTGTTTCCTGTGAAAGACTGCCGTTTTCGGATGAGGATGCCGAGTGCGGGAAATTCATCGACCTTGCGGATTCCGTATATTATGCGAAGACGAATGCCGCCAGCACGATTTACTCGACTGCGACGATGGAATTCGAGAAGCTTGACACTCACGAGTCCAGGAACCTTGAGAAACTTTGCGGAAGAAACGGAGGTTTTGTCTGGCTGAAGATTGAATTCGAGGTGCCGAAATCTCTCCGCTACAGAAGCCTCGGTTTTGTCGTGTCGTATCTCCGTTTTGCTGACAGGGTTTGGCTGAACAATTACTACATCGGAAGCTATGGCAAATTCCCTCCGAATGAGAAAAGCTCCCTCTTTGAGTCGCATTGCTATTTCTTCCCGGACAATGCCGTTAGAAACGACGGCGTGAACACTATTCTCGTCAAAGTCTGGACGCACGGTAGAAGCGAAATCTCCGACGGCATTTTCATCAGCGATTACGACACCGCATTGCACGAGTCGAACAAGTACTCTTTTCTCAATTCCAAGATTTACCTGATTTTCGAAGGCGCGATGTTCTGCTCGTTCATCCTCTATCTTATGACGTATCTTTGGCGGAGGAAGAACAGGGCGCATCTTGCGTTCGCATTGCTCAATCTTTCGACGATAATTTTTCTTCTTCCGCTTCTCGCGCCCGAAATCCCGTTCTACCTTTCCGATTCGCTTTCGTACCTTCTTTTCATAAAAATCACGCTTTGTGTCAGCTTCTATTTTCTCGTGAGTCTCGTCTCGTATTTCATTTTCAAATTCTTTGACGCAACAATGTCTAAGCCTGTCCAGATTTTCTTTCATTGTGCGCTGCTCATTCCGACTCTAATAACGATTTTCGTTCCGTCGTACAATGCACTCATTCTTCTTTTCAAGCCTTTCATCATCACTATGATTTTGCAGCTTGGAATCGGCGTCTATAAATTCGTTGTCTGCCTGTTCAATGAAAATACACGCCGCCGCGCGCTCATCATGCTCGTCGGTTTCTCTCCCGTCATCGTCTGCATATTCCTCGATATCGTCATGCGCATCATTCTAAAAGACACTGCCAACCCGTATTTTTCGATTCTCGGCTGGCAGCTTACGATAATCGCTTTCATCGCAATCCTCACGATGCAGCACAGCAAGGTCTATTCGAAAAACGAATATCTGACCGAGAATCTCAGGCTTGAGGTTGCGATTCAGACGAAAGCCCTGACGAAGGCGAACGAGGAGCTCGTCAAGCAGTCGAAGAAGCTTGAGATTGCGAATGAAATTCTTGAGCGGGAAATGACACGGAACATGATGGACCTTGATATGGCGGCAATCGTCCAGCAGAAATTCTTTCCGCCGCCTGACAAAGTTTTCCGCGGCTGGGACATCGCAATCTGCTATCAGCCTGCCGCAAAAGTTTCGGGCGATTTGTACGATTATTATGCTTTGAACGAGAATTTGCAGGGATTTTCGATTTTCGACGTTTCCGGTCACGGAATCTCGTCAGGACTTATAACGATGCTTTCGAAACGCATAATCTTCAACACGTTCAAGGAGTCGCTTGAGAAGTTCCGCTCCGTTTCGGACACGCTCTACAAGGTCAACGAGCAGATTATCGAGGCGAAGGGCGACATAGAGAATTACCTCACGGGCCTCCTTTTGCAGTTCTCGGAATTCAATGACGATGACTCATGCGACATAACGATGGCGAATGCAGGGCACCCTCATCCGCTCCTTTATTCTTCCGCATCGAATCTCGTTTCTGAAGTCGTCAATGCGGACGCTTCTTTCAATCAGTACGGCGCAATCGGAATCAACGGAATCGCAGTTTCGTTCCCTGAGATAAAATTCAAGATGTTCCCGGATGATATTTTCGTCTGCTTCACTGACGGTCTTCTGGAGTCCTTCAACAAAAACAGGGAGGAATACGGAGTCGAACGCCTGAAAAAAGTAATCGAACGCTCTTCCGCAATGGATTCGCAGTCTATTCTCGAAGACATAATCGACGATCTGATGCTTTTTTCTTCCGGTGTTCCGCGCGATGATGATTTGACGATAATAATATTGAAGAGGAAGCGTTCCGGCGATTACGTTGAAGAAATCCTCGAAGAGTTGTGATATTTTTTATTCGTCTGCAATTGATTTTGCAAGTTGTCTATAGCTTTTTTGTGTTGGATTTTTTATGGTTCCAAGAATCTTGATTTCATCTCTTTCGTCGTCTTCCGGCAAGACGACAGTCGTATGTGCTTTGTCGAAAATCCTCAGCACCAAATTCTCAAAAAAAGTCTCCGTTCTGAAAGTCGGCCCAGACTACATCGACCCGCTTTTCCATTCGAAGACCGCAAATGTGAGGACTGGAAACATCGACCTTTTTTTCAGCGGTTCCGATTCGGCTCTTCTTGACGTTTTTGAGCGGGACACTGACGGGAGCGATTTTGCAGTTGTCGAAGGCGCGATGGGGTTTTATGACGGGGCGACAATGAACGCTGATGCAAGCGCATTCCGTGTCGCGCAGTCTCTTGGTTGTCCTGTAATCATCGTTGTTGACGCAAAAGGAAAAAGCCTTTCTGTCTGCTCTGAAATCGACGGTCTTATTGGCTTCCAGGAAAAAATCGAATCCGATTCAAAAAAAATAATCCCGAGAGAAAAATTCGCAGTCATTCTGAACCGCTGCTCGAAAAGCCTTTTCGAACTTCTCTCTCCGAAAATCCGCGGGCTTTGCGGCGTGGAAGTTCTCGGTTTTATCGAAAAAAATCCTGATTTTTCAATAGAATCAAGGCATCTCGGTCTTGTCACTCCCGATGCCGTCCACAACCTTAGCGAAAAAATCGAGCATCTTTCTTCGTCCGTTTCGGAAACAGTCGATTTTGAAAAGCTTATCCGTTTTGCGCAATCTTCTTCTTCTGAAAACGGCATTTTCATCCGCCCGAAAAGTACCGGTGAAAAAAAAGTTCTGCTCGTTCCGTCCGTGAAAATCGCAGTCGCACGCGATGAAGCTTTCTGTTTCTATTATCAGGAAAATTTTTCGCTTCTCCGTTCGTTCGGTGCCGAGCTGAAATTTTTCTCGCCGCTCAAAAACGAACCTGTTCCTTCTGGCTGTTCCGCGCTCTACATCGGCGGCGGCTATCCTGAGCTTTTTTGGAATGCCCTTGCGGATTCAAAAATCACTTCCGCGTCCGTAAAAAGATTCTGCCGTTCCGGTGCGCCTGTTTTTGCGGAATGCGGCGGATTCATGTATTTGCAGCTTCTCGGAATCCTTCCCGGAAGTTTCTCGAAAAAAGACAAGCTCGTCCGGTTCGGCTATGTCGAACTTACTGCCGGCGAAGACAATTTTCTTCTTAAAAAAGGTGAAAAAATCCGCGGACATGAATTTCATTATTTCGACACGAGCGAAAATGGCGAATCTTTCACCGCAACAAAGCCGAACGGAAAAACGTGGAAATGCATCAAAGTCGATTCCGCAGTTCTCGATTCGAAAAATCTTTGCGCCAGAAAAAAACGCGCGTTCGAGAAGAACATTGTCGCAGGTTTTCCGCATTTCTATTTTCCGTCGAATGTTTCCGTCGCTGAAAATTTCGTGAATGCGGCACTTCTGCACGCTTCTGTTTCCGATTGTGAAATTTCATGCGCTGGTTGTGGCGGTTGCTCTAGCGGCGGTTGCGGAAATTGCGGCGGCTGCAAAAACGGATGCTCTGGATGCTCCAAAAACTGAAAATCTGCTAATATTGACGAATGATACTTTTGATTGGTGGCGCGTTCTCTGGACGCCGTTCTTTTGCACAAAAACTTGCTTCTTCCCTCGTCGCTCCTTGCGATGACGCGAACAAGAAAAATTCATTCATCTATGAAACTACAGAATCTGATGCGGCTGAATTTGCCGGCGAAAATGCAATTCCCGAGCTTTCCCGCGTTGTGGAGCGCATCACGTCTTTCCCGATTGCAATCGCCGTCGAAATGGGCTGCGGAGTCGTGCCTGTTTCCGAATACGACCGCACTCTCCGTGAGAACAACGGACGGCTGAACATCGCGCTTGCCAAAGTCGCAGAAACTGTCGTTTTGATGACTGCCGGAATTCCGACCGTAATCAAGGGCGACAAAAGCGACCTTGAAAATATCTCGTTCGGTTTTTCTTCCCGCGCTGTGATTTTCAGGCACGGTCAGACGCTTTCGAACGTTCAAAGAAGATTTGCGGGCGGCGGCTCGGACGTTCTTTTGACGGAGCTTGGCGAGCAGCAGGCTTTCGACACGAAATCGAGAATGGAGCTTTATTTTTCGAAATATCAGGAAGGCATCAAGAATAAAATCCTGAATCCGAAACGCGTTTTCGTTTCCCCGATGACACGCGCAAAAAAAACTGCCGAAATTCTTTTCCCGAATGCGCAGAAGATAATCGTCGATGACATTCGCGAGATGCGGATGGGACTTTTTGAGAACATGACGAACGAGGAGCTTCTTTCAGGTCTTTTCGCCGACGGAAGCAAGTCGGAAGAAAATGCGGAATGTTACCAGAAATGGCTGGACTCAAAAGGCACTCTTCCGACTCCGACCGGCAAAGATTTTATCGGCGAGTCGCAGGAGGACTTTGTGAGTCGGAGCACAGCCGCGTTCAGAAAAATCCTTTCGTCGCTTGAAAAAGACGAGGTGCCTGTCCTCGTCGCGCATGGCGGAATCCAGATGTCGATTTGCGAGACGATGTTCACGAAGGGCGGCGCGTTCAAAAATCTGCACGATTGGCAGAGCGAAAACGCGATGTTCCGTTTCGGCGAGCTGAAAATCTAACTTCAAAGATGGTCGGGTTTTTTCTTTTGGTTCACTTTTCAACATTATTCTTTCGGCTTCCTCTCATTTTCATTCTCGATGCTGTTCTTGGCGAGGTTTCTTTTGTCGTGCATCCGGTGATTTTGATGGGGAGGCTGATTTCGTTCCTTGAAAAAAGGCTCAGGAAAATTTTCGCCTGCGTTTATGAGAAGAGCGATTCTGAAATAAGAAAAACTGATTTCGATTCAAAAAACAGAAAAATCCGCGAGAGGTTTGCAGGGGCGTTTCTCGTCCTGATTGTCGTTTCCGTTTCGTTTTTCATTCCGTTTGCGGCGGAATCTATCTTTCTTCGGCTTTCGCTTCTTTCCTGTGAACATTCTCGCACTCTCGGCGGATATTCGCTTCCGTTGTGCGTCGCGTTTTTCTTCATCTTTTTCGTGCTCGATGTTTTTTGGGGATACCAGTCTGTCGCGGCTCGCTGTCTTTTTGACGAGGCTACGAACGTCAGGAAAAAACTTTCGGTTTCCGTTGAGGAAGGTCGAATTGCAGTTTCCCGCATTGTCGGTCGCGACACGAAAAATCTTTTGGGCGAGGGCGTTGTGAAAGCGTGCGTCGAAAGCGTCGCTGAAAGCACAACGGATGGAATCTTCTCCCCGATTTTTTTCTATGCGATTGGCGGCGCACCTTTGGCTCTTTTTTACAAATCTGTAAACACGATGGACTCGATGATTGCATATAAAAATCCGCGCTACAGATATTTCGGGACAGTTGCCGCGCGGCTTGACGATGTTGCGAATTTCATTCCGGCCCGGCTTGCGGCTTTGTTCATGATTTTTTCCGCGCTGCTATTCCGCATTTTCGGTCAGAAAAGTTTTCATCCGCTTTTTGCAGCCAGAATATTTTTCCGCGACAGATACAAGCACGCAAGCCCGAATTCCGCGCAGACCGAAAGCACAATCGCGGGAATCTTGGGAATCAGGCTTGCAGGGGACGCGGTTTACGAAGGCAAAGTCGAGAAAAAAGAATTCTTGGGCGACGAACTGAAAAAAGTCGAGCCGTCCGACATAAATTCGACTCTCAAAATCATGTACGTTTCGTCGGTTCTTTTCACGATTGCAATATCAACTTTTTCATTCGTGATATAATCATTTTTCTATGATTCCCTTTCAACAAAAACACGGCGGTTCAGCCGAAAAAAATGTGATTGACTTTTCGGCAAACACAAGCCCGCTCGGAATGCATCCCGCTTCTGTCAGGGCGATTTCTTCTGCAGCATTGTCAAGTTCTCTTTCGTGCGAATACCCGGACTCTGAATGCAAAAATCTTAGGTCTCTGCTTGGAAAATTCTGGTCGTTCCCGGAAACTCAGATTGTTTGCGGAAACGGAGCTTCCGAACTCATTTACATGGCGACTTTTTCGTTCGCGCATGATTGCGCAGTCGTTTTTGAACCTGCTTTTTCGGAATACGAATCCGCATTGAAAAATGTCTCAAATCTCGGAAGAAAAATCAGAATCGAAAAAATATTTTCTGTAGAGGAAATTTCTTGCATTCCGTCCGAAACTTCCGTTTTGTTCGCGGCTTCTCCTTCAAATCCGCTCGGCACTCTTTTGTCGTTCGCTGAAATTTCCGCGCTCGAAAAAAAATGCGAGTCGGTCGGAGCTGTTTTCGTTCTTGATGCGTGTTTCTCGCAGTTCTCGTCGGAAGGGGAATCGGTCGTCAGAAAAATAATCGAGCGAAAAAATGAATTTCCGAATCTTTTGGTTCTGAATGCGTTCACGAAATTTTACGGAATGGCAGGAATCAGGCTCGGGTACGCGCTTTGCTTTTCAGAAAAGATTTCGTCGCTTTTGAAAGAGAATGCACAGCCGTGGTCTGTGAATTTCATCGCCCAAAAATGCGGCGAAGCTGTTCTGAAAAGCGAACTTTCGGGCACCGATTTTAAAAAAGAATCCTGGAGCGACAGAATCCGCTCTCTCGTCAAAATCGAAAAAGAAAAGTTCTACAACTTCTTTTTTGAGAATGGCATATTTTTCTTCCGGTCGGAAGCGAATTTCATAACGTTCAGATTCGATTTCCCAGCCGGAACTTTTTCATCCTGTTCGTCCGATTCTTCCGTCGTCGAAATCGCTTCGTTCTGTTTTAAAAATAAGCCTCAAAAGTTGCAGCTTCGTTCGTGTTCCGGTTTCGATTCACTTGGTTCGTCATTTCATCGGATTGCAATAAAAAGCCCTTCTGAAAATGCGGTTCTTCTTTCGTTTTTGCGTTCCGTAATGAAAAATGAAAATTCAGGAAATTCGACAAAATCACAAGAAAAATCGTCGGAAGAATCCAAGCAAAAATCGCGTGCAAAATGCGTGATGATTCAGGGAACGATGTCCTCTTCCGGTAAGTCGCTTGTTGTCGCGGCGCTTTGCAGGATTTTCATGAAAGACGGTTTCCGCGTTGCGCCGTTCAAAAGCCAGAACATGGCACTCAATTCGGGAGTGACTTTTGACGGAAAAGAAATGGGGCGCGCACAGATTATGCAGGCTGAGGCGGCCGGGATTTTGCCCGACGTTCGTATGAATCCCGTGCTCTTAAAACCGAATTCCGACACCGGAAGCCAAATCATCGTGAACGGCATTGCTGTCGGCAGCATGAATGCCCGCGATTTCTTCTCGTTCAGGAAAAATCTCGTCCCGAAAATCATGGAGTCGTACGAGTCGCTTTCGGAGGAGAACGACATAATCGTCATCGAAGGTGCGGGAAGTCCTGCCGAGATAAACCTGAAAGAAAACGACATTGTGAACATGGGGCTTGCGTCTCTTGTGGATGCGCCTGTAATCGTCGTGGGCGACATCGACAGGGGCGGCGTTTTCGCGTCGCTTTACGGAACTTTCTCGCTCGTCAGTGAAAATGAGCGCAACCGCATAAAAGGTTTCCTCGTGAACAAATTCCGCGGCGACGTGAGCCTTTTAGAGAACGGACTAGCGATGCTTGAGGATTTGACGGACAGGAAAGTTCTCGGAGTGGTTCCGTTCATGAAAAATCTTCGGATTGACGATGAGGATTCTCTTTCGGATTCGCTTTCCAAAAAAACTGATTCAAAAACCGAAGAAAAACTCATAAAAATTTCGGTCGTCGCGCTGCCGTATATGTCGAATTTCACGGATTTGAACAATTTTGCGCGTCTTCCGTTTGTCGATGTGAAATTTTTTGACTCAATCGCTGAATTTGATTTTGATTCTGATTTGCTCGTCATTCCGGGAAGCAAAAATTCCGTGAAGGCGATGGAATTTCTGAACGAGGCTGGCCTTTCCGAACCGATAAAATCGTTTGCGCTTACGAAGCCCGTCGTCGGAATCTGCGGCGGTTTCCAGGTTTTGGGCGAACTCCTCGACGACTCTTTCGGCAACGAGGATTCTTCGGCAAAAAAAATCGCAGGCTTGAATCTTCTTCCTGTGAAAACGACGTTCACTTCCTCAAAAACTCTCGTCCAAGTTTCCTCAAGGCTTCCGAAACTTTCTGGATTCTTTGATTTTCTTTCCGGGAAAAAAGCTTGCGGCTACGAAATTCATCAGGGATTTACGAATTTTTCGGCGAATGATTCCGACTCGGAAAAAATCATCATCGCGTCATCTAGAAACGTTCTCGGAACTTACATTCACGGCTTTTTCGATTCTCGTGAAATCGTCGGTTCTGTCCTTGAAAAACTTGCGGAATCAAAAAACGTCCGGCTTCCTGATTTTTCCGATTTCAAAAGCGAAAAGGAAAAGGAATTCGACAGGCTTGAGAAAACAGTCCGCGAAAATATCGATTTGAAAAAAGTTTATGAAATATTGGGAATTGAAAAATGATTCATTTGTATCACGGGGAAGGAAAGGGGAAGACGACTGCCGCCATTGGTCTTTCGGTGCGTGCTTTGGGAAACGGGATTCCGGTCGTCTTCGTTCAGTTTTTGAAGTCGCGGAATGCCGGCGAGGTAAAAATGCTTGAGAAACTCGGCGCGAAAGTCCTCCGCGGAAAATCGTGCGGCAAATTCACTTTTCAGATGTCGGACGAAGAAAAAAAATCCACCAGAAAAATCTCCGTTTCGAATTTTAACCGTGCGCTTGAGATTTGTTCCGTTCTTTCCAAAAAAAATCAGGTGCTTCTCGTCCTCGATGAAATCTGCGCCGCGTGGAACTGCAACATGGTCGATAAAGTCGAATCAGAATATCTCGTGACGAATCCGCCTGAGAATGTCGAAATCGTCCTGACCGGCAGAAATCCGCCCGAAGTTTTCCTTCGCAAAGCCGATTATGTGACCGAGATGAAAAAAGAAAAGCACCCGTACGATTCTGGAATCCTTGCGAGAAAAGGAATCGAGTTTTAAAAACAAAAAGGAGCCTGTTTTGGAAATATTTGAGAATCTTCCGTCGTTCAGCGAAATAAAGCATCATCTTCCGCTGGAAATCGAAAAAGAGAGCATGAGAATCATAAAAGAGGAACTTTTGCAGAATGGAATTTCTGTTGCAGAAGAAAATGAAAAAGTGATTCTCCGCTGCATTCACACTTCTGCTGATTTTGACTACGCGAAAAATCTAGTCTTTTCCGAAAATGCTGTTGCAGTTTTCAAAAAGATTTTGCATGAAGAGAAGCCTGTCATCGTGACCGACACGAACATGGCTTTTTCGGGAATCTCTTCCGCGTTCTGCGAAAAATTCGGCATTGAAAAATTCTGCTTCATGTCGGACGAGGAAGTTGCGGCATGCTCAAAAAAGACTGGTCTTACGCGCGCAGCGTGTTCGGTTGACAAGGCGGCAAGGCTTTTTCGCGACCGAAAAATTGTTTTTGCAATCGGCAACGCTCCGACCGCGCTCGTCCGAATCCGCCAGCTTTCCGACGCAGGATTTTTGCATCCGTCTTTCGTTGTGGCTTCTCCTGTCGGTTTCGTGAACGTCATCCAGTCAAAAAATCTCATTTTGCAGAGCGGCTTTGATTTCATCGTCGCGTCAGGAAGAAAAGGCGGCAGCCCGATAGCTGCCGCGATTGTAAACGCCGTTCTCTATATGGAATAAAAAAGATAGGACAAATGCTGATTTTTACAACTGCATTTAAGTGAACATGCGTAGGCGAGGTTCCACTGCCAAAGACACTCAGCCACCGCGAAGCGGTACTGCCGTCTTTGGCAGTGGGTTCTCGCCGAAAGCATGTTCACTTACGCTTTTGCAAGCATGTCTTTGATGTCCTTCGTGATTGCGTCGCAAACTTTGCCGCTCTCTGCCTTTGCTTTTTCAAGTCCGTTTGCAGAATCAGTTCTTGCGTTGATGTAGAACTTGATTTTCGGTTCTGTTCCAGACGGGCGGGCAGAAACGATTGTTCCGCCTTCGAGGACGAACTGGAGAACGTTCGACTTCGGAAGAGCAATCGGCGTTTTGTTGTTCGGTGTTTCCGGGTTGTAAGAAACTGAATTTCCGATGTCCTTCACTTCGAGGACTTTCTTTCCGCCGAGAGTCTTCAAGCCTTCCGTCCTGAGCTTCGTCATGATTCCTGCCATGACTTCTTTTCCTGCCGAGCCCGGGAAATTCTGAGAAATTGCCCTGTCCTCGAAATATCCGAACTCATTGTACATGTCGTCCAGGTGTTCAAGGATTGATTTGCCCTTCGAAGCCCAGTACAAAGTCATCTCGGCGCACATTGCAGCAGCCGAAACTCCGTCTTTGTCCATGACTTCTTTTTCGACCTTGTATCCGTAAGACTCTTCCAAGCCGAAAACGTATGTTTCTGAGTTGTCTTTTTCGAATTCGTCTTCGACAGCCGCAATCCATTTGAATCCTGTGAGGCATTCATGCTGCTTTACGCCGTATTTCTTGCAGATGTAGTCTGTGAAAGGAGAAGTGACGATTGAGCGGATACATGCTGAATTTGCAGGCAATTTTCCGAGCTCTTTTCTTGAGAGGAGAACGTATTCGCAGAGGAGCGCGCCCATCTGGTTTCCAGAGACGAGAACGAATTTTCCGTCCTTTCCTGGGAATGCAGTTCCGAAGCGGTCTGCGTCAGGGTCTGTCGCCATTACGCAGTCAGCCTTTTCTTTTTCGCCGAGGGCAACTGCAAGCTTGAGTGCCGGTGCTTCCTCCGGGTTCGGCTTTTCGACAGTGTGGAATGTGCCGTCCGGGTCTCTCTGCTCTGGAACTGTGATGACTTTGAGTCCCAAGTCTCCGAGGACTTTTTCGACGTGCATTGCGCCTGTTCCGTGGAGCGGAGTGTAGACGATTTTTACGGACGAAGCCTTTTCTTTTATCAGTTCAGGTCTGAAAAGCTGAGCCTTGCACATCGCCCAGAATTTCTCGTCGATTTCTTTGTCGATGAGGACGAGTTTTCCTGATTTTATAGCTTCTTCTTTTGAGATTGTCTTTACGGAAGAAACTTTGTTCACTTCCTCGATGATTCCGACATCATGCGGCTCGATTACCTGCGCACCGTTGTCCCAGTATGCCTTGTAGCCGTTGTACTGCGGCGGGTTGTGAGAAGCCGTGACGACAACGCCTGTCTGTGCCTTCAGCTCGCGGATTGCAAATGAGAGCTCAGGAGTAGGGCGGAGTCCTGTGAAGAGATATGCCTTGATTCCGTTTGCAGCAAGAATGAGGGCTGTTGCTTCTGCGAAAACGTCAGAATTCTTTCTTGAGTCGTAAGCGACTACTGCTGATAAAGTTCCGTCCTTTGCTTTTTCAGGGAATGCCTTGAGAACGTAGTTCGCCAAGCCCTGTGTCGCAAGGTTGATTTCGAGCGTGTTCATGCGGTTCGTTCCGCCGCCCATTACACCGCGAAGACCGCCAGTTCCGAATTCGAGCGACTGGTAGAATCTGTCCTCGAGTTCCGCCAATGCATCTTTGTCATCAGCTTTTGCGACGAGCTCTTCGACTTCTTTTCTGAATCTCTCGTCCTTTTCGTCAGCGATGTACTTTTTGGCACGCGCCAAAATTTCTTCTTTTTGCATTTTTTTTCTCCTTAAGAAAATAAAAAAAATCTATTTTGCATTATCAGCTTTTGAAATCATTTCGGTTTCCCATTCAAGCAGCTCTTTTTCCGCCTGAACGTAGTTCGGAACGGTCGATTTTACGTCCGCCATGATTCTGAAAACTGGTTCCGTTCCGCTTCCGCGCATCCAGATGAACGCGAGCGGGGATTTGTTTTCGTCGTAGAAAAGAACTTTCAGTCCGCCTTTTCCGCTTATCGAATAGTCTATTACATTTCGGATTTCTTGTGCGCGGACTGTCGCGATGACTTCGTAAGAGAAGAATCCGTATTTTTCCTTGAGCTCTTCTTTTTTCGTCGCCCATTCTTCCTCGAAAACTGCCTGGAAATTCAGCTTGAGCTTCGTGTGGTCTTCCGTCTGAATGTGGAGGATCGCCCTCGGCTCGCTGACTCCCGTGGTCGCGTATTTCGGCAAAGTGTCGAGCACGTCGATGAGCGTGATGTTGTCCTTGCACGCCTCGTATTTTTCCATCTGACCGCTGCCTTCGCACCAGATGTGGAACAGGCCTTTCCCGTACTCGCTGTCCTTGATGACGATGAGCTTGAGAAGCGCGAAGAGCGTGTTGAGCGGGTCTCGCACGGCAGCCGGATGCGTGATGTTTCCGCCGTTCGAGCCTTCGCCGAGGATTCTGACTTTGTATCCCTCGTTGCGTTTCTCGCGCGCAAGGTTCACTACGTTCGCCTCTCCGACTTCCGCCCTGAACACTTTCGCATTGAATACTTCCGCAATGTCCTCGATTCTCATCGATGTCGGGCAGTTCGCAACGACTCCCAGGTTCATTCCGAGACCGAGGTTCGACTTCGTTTCTCCCTGCGAATGGTTTTTCTTGAAGAACTGGAGAATCTGGTCTGAATTCGACCAGTTCGAGTCAACGTCGCCTTTGTAAACGTCGTATGCAAGTTCCGAAAGCACCGACAGCGCGAAAACTTCCTGCGCTTTGAGGATTTCTGCTTTCCTTGTCTTTTCGTTCCATGTGACGAAGTTGCCCCTGTCGCCGTCGCAGTCAGGCATGTAGCCGAGAATGACCTCGTCGTGTCCTTCGTCGTGCAGCCTTTCCATTTCGCGTGCTACATAGACGAGGTTCTCCGGTTCCGGGATTATTCCGTGGACGATTTTTCCCGGCTTTTCGTTAATCTGATAGAAATTGATTCCGATTTCTTTCAGGAACGAAGCGTCGATTGAAAGCGTTCGCGATGAGCCGTTCATGTCGCATACTACGCCGAGCGGCTTCTCCCCGATCATTCCCCTTGCGACCGCAAAAAAACGGTTCTGCCTTGTGATGTCGTTCGTCGCTGAGATTACCGTCTTTGCGAACGTCCTGTAAATCGAGCTCGCTTCCCTCATAACGGCGATGCTTTCCGCGAAAACCCAGTCCAAGTCAACGTCCGAGCATTTCTGCCAGAGTTCCTGCATGTGCTCTTCGATGTCGTCCTGTGCGCATCTTTTTTCGAATTCAGCGATGAGCTTTGCGTTCTCTTCCGGTTTGAGAACTCCGCCGTCATTCAGTCCGAATTTTATTCCGTTGTGTCCTATTGGATTGTGGCTTGCAGAAATGTACACGAAGCCGTCTGCCGTGTGCGCGTATGCCATGATTTCCGGCGCGGCGATTATTCCCGCGTAGCTCACGGCTATTTTCTTCGCCATGAAGATTCTCAGCATCGCGTCTGCAATCTGCGGACCTGTCGGTCGGGTGTCGATTCCGAGTATTACTGCCGGATTCCGTTTTTTGTCGAGGATGAAATCTGCAAATACAGATGCGGCTATCGAAGCGATAAGCTTGTCATCCTCGCTTATCATTGGAAAATTATCGTTTTCGTCTCCAGATTCTGCGAAGACTTTGCGCCAACCAGAGGCTGATAAAATCATGTTGTGTTTCATAGCGTGTATTTTATCATGTAAACCTTAAATTGAAAAATAAAAAGTGCAATGCGAAAATGTCAAGGTGAAAATTTGAAAGAAATATTCTATTATATTTGCTTGTAAAATCAATTTTGTTTAGTTAACCAAGGGGAATAGTATGAATTATACAGACGTTTCTATGCCAAAATCTGGCGATACTGTTGTTGTCGGAATGTCGGGCGGAGTGGATTCAACACTCGTCGCGACATTGCTGAAAGAGAAGGGGTGCCGCGTCATCGGCGTGACGATGTCGTTGTGGAAGGGCGACCTTCCTCCGCTTCCGAACGGTCAGAAGCTGCACGGTTCCTGCTACGGCCCTGACGAAAGCGAGGACATTGCCGAGTGCGAGAAATTCTGCGCGGAGCACGGAATTGAATATCATGTAATCGACGTGAAAGATGAATACCACAAGCAGGTTCTCGAATATTTCAAGGCTGAATACAGGGCAGGGCGCACGCCGAATCCGTGCATAAGGTGCAATTCGCTCATAAAATTCGGTGCGCTCATAAAAGGCGTTGAGTCTCTCGGCATCGATTACGACTGGTTCTGCACCGGACATTACGCGAAAATCGTTCATCCGACCGAAGGGCTTTGGGGCACCGACGCGAAGCCTGCGATGATTGCGTGCGCGTCCGATATCACAAAAGACCAAGCATATTTCCTGTACAGGATTCCGTCCGCAACTCTTGAGAAAGTCCGTTTCCCGCTCGGTTTCACAGAAAAAAAAGAAGTTTTCAGAATGGCGAAGGAGCGTGGTCTTGCTGCTGCCGAAAAAGCCGAGAGCCAGGATTTCATTCCGCCTGAATATTTCGAGGCACTTTTCAAGGACAAGCCGAGCGTTCCCGGAAATATAATCGATTTGGACGGACACGTTCTCGGTCGTCACAAAGGAATCGAGCATTACACGATTGGTCAGCGGAAGGGGCTTGGAATAAGTGCGCCGTATCCGCTTTACGTCCATTCCATCGACGCGAAAGAGAATCTCGTCGTGCTCGCAAAAGATGACGATTTGAAATGCTCAGGTCTCATCGCCGATGATTTTGCATGGCCGGGCAACGTCGCCCCTAAAGAAAAATTCGAGGCAATGGTGAAAATCCGCCTTGCCTCTCGCCCTGTGAAATGCACAATTGAGCCATATTCTCCTTGCGAAAACGAGTCTTTCAACGGGGATGCGTACAAAATCGCTTTTGCTGAGCAGCAGCGTGCTGTCGCACCAGGCCAGTCGGCTGTCATCTACATTGACGGCGTTATTTCCGGCGGCGGAGTGATTTTCAGGTCATTCTGAGCGCAAAAAAAAAGTTTTTCGGAAAAAAACGCATATAACAAAAAATTATCAATTTGTTCTGAAAATTTTTGCAGGAAATGAAAAGTTTTAGATAAATAGCCTGTAGAGAATCGATTCTGAAATAAAAAACTAGAGGTTATTTATGAAAAAGACATTTAAAGACGCTTTCAGATTTTTCGGAAGCGTCGCATTCATTTCTGCTTTGGCTGTCGGCGCGTCAGTTCTTCCGTTTTCCTGCAAGCTGTCTGACGATGGCGTTGAGGTCGAAACGACGAATGGGGATTCTGTTCCGCCGACACTTGTTTCTTTCTCCGTGCTCAGCGCGAAGAGCGTGAAGATTGATTTTTCGGAAGAAATTTCGCTCAGCAAAGTCAGCATCAAGGATTCTGATGGGAAATCATGCTCGATTTCTGATTCGTCCGTCGTGATGAGCAAGGACAAGACTTCCGCCGAGATTCTCCTCGACAACGAGACCGAGACGGGAAAAAGCTACGTCCTGACCGCCGTCGTTTCTGATACGGCAGGAAATTCGCTGGAACTCAGCCAAGATTTCTTCGGCTACAACGACAAGGTTGCAAGGTTGATTCTGAGCGAGGTTCGCTCAAAGCCGACTGCGAACAAGAGCGATGTTTTGAAGTCGAGGGTTGAATTTGTCGAATTTTACGTTCTCAATGGCGGAAATCTCTCTGGTCTTGAAGTCGATTTCGGTTATTATTCGAAGTCCTACAAATTCCCTTCGATAAACGTAAAAACAGGTGAATACATCGTTCTGCATCTCTGCAAATACGGAACGAAATCAAGCGGCTTTATCGACGAAACCGGAAGCAACCTTGAATTGTCAACTGCATACGAGTGTTCTTCGTCACGCGATTTGTGGTTTGACAATGTTGAAAGAGTCATTGTCGTTCAGAACGATGTCGTCGCGCTTATCGATAATAACACTGGGCTTGCGGTTGACGGACTCATGTATTCTGATACTAAAAAAGAGACATGGACTCGTGAGCATCAGAGCGAGCTTGCGTCACTTCTTGCTTCATCTTCTGTTTGGTCGGGCTCGTCTCCTGAATCCGGAGTTTCTAGCGAGAATACTACGACTGCACGCACATTCTCACGAATCAACATCCCTGAGCTTGCCGCCGCATACAACCCGGATGACGATGCAGCGATAACAGCCTCAGCTTCTGACTGGATTGTCGCAACGTCTGCAACTCCGGGCGAGGCAAATCTTACAGAAGCATACACGAAATAAAGAGCGCGTTTGGCGTTTACAAATGGTAATTTGTCAATAATTCTGATAAATTCTCACTGATATAGTTTTTATTGAGCCTGTTCGGAAAAATTCTGGACAGGTCTATTTGTTGAACCTTGGGAAACTTGGTTTTTCATGGTCTTTTTGCTGCAAATTCAGAAATTATTCAGAGGTATTGAATGTCAGAATTATTGGCGCCTGCGGGCAACATTGAAGCATTGGAAGCTGCCATCGGAGAAGGTGCGGATGCTGTTTATCTTGGTCTAAAAAGTTTTAATGCGCGCTTGCGTTCTTCCAATTTCGCATGGAATCAGTTTGAGGCGACGGTTCAGTCGCTCCACCGCCAGAATAAAAAGATTTACGTCACCGTGAACACTGTCAGCGAGGAGCGCGATTTGGAACGCCTCTACCGTTTTCTCGGTTACCTGAACAGAATCGGGCCTGACGGTCTTATCGTTCAGGATTTCGGCGTTGTCAGGATGTGCCAGGAGTTTTTCCCTGACCTTGAGCTTCACGGTTCCACGCAGATGAACGTTGAGAGTGCTGCAGGCGTGAATCTTCTTTCTAAGGCGGGCTTGAAGCGCGTTGTCGTCGCTCGTGAGCTTGGTCTTGAAGAGGTAAAGAAAATCAAGGCGAGCACGAATGCGGAAATCGAGATGTTCGTTCATGGTGCGTTGTGCGTCAGCGAATCGGGACTCTGCTTGTTCTCAAGCTACCTCGGCGGAAAATCAGCGAACCGCGGAATGTGCACTCAGGCGTGCCGTCGTTTCTACACTGCGGACACGTCGAACGGCGAGAAACAGGGATTCTATTTTTCTCCGTGCGATATGCAGCTCATCGAGAAAATTCCTGATTTGATGGAAATCGGCGTTGAGTCGTTCAAAATCGAAGGACGAATGAAGAGCGCGGAATATGTCGGTTCTGTTGTCGCTGCGTACAGGTATCTCATGGATCATTACAAAGAGGACAGAAAAGGTGCCCTCGCAACTGCAAAGCGTCTTCTTTCGACTGATTTTGCACGCTCAAAGACTTCGTACTGGTACAATTTCAAGACTAATGACGAGGGCGTTCAGAATGCAGGTTCTTTGATTCTCAATCCGAATCAGGCAGGCGGAACAGGAATTTATCTTGGAAAAATCGAATCGTTCGAGCAGCCGACGGAAGAAGCTGAGAGAAAAGCCCGCGAGGCATTCGAAGCTGCTGGTCCTGATGCTGACCCTAACGATTACAGAATAACGTTCGCTCATCTTGTCGGCGGAAATTATGAGCCTGACCCGGGCGACTCAATCCGCTTGCATCGCTCTGACGACACCGGGCGCGCGAGCCACAAAGTTCGCACTGTCTGGGTCGATGAGGAGAACGGCAAGCGTTATGTCGATGTCCCTGTCGGATTCAAGCGCGGGGATTCGGTCTATCTTCTCCAGACAAAATCGATGTCGAAAAGATATCCTCGCGTGCTTCCTCCTGATATCGGCAAGTTCAGGCAGCAGCCGGGCGACGAGATTCTTCCTGTCCTTGATTTGACTCCAGTTCAGAAATCGGAGCTTTCGTATTTCCCAGCCGGAATCTATATTCAGGTTTCAACCGTTTCGGATATCTTCATCGCGCAGTCGAGGAGCCCTGTCCGTGTAATTCTTGAGCTGAATTCCGAGACTCAGTTCGACCTTCTCAATCATAAGACAAACCTTCCGTTGTCGAAGAAGCAGATAATCATTTCGCTAGACCCGTATTGTCCTGCCGCAAAGGAAGACGATGTAGCTTCTTGCCTTGAAAAACTTGTTGCGGACGGATTCAAGACGTTTATCGCCAACAATCTCGCTCACATCAGTATGCTGAAAAAATACAGGGAGCAGGGCGTGAACATTATCGCAGGCCCGTATCTCTACACGTTCAACAGGTGGGCTGTCTCGTGGCTTGAAAACCAGAACATCGGCGCGTTCATCACTCCGCTTGAGAATTCGTGGGACAACATCAAGGCGACGTTCGAGCCAGCCGTCCGCGACAGGGTGATGATAACTGCTTATGCTTATCCGGCTCTTTTCAGGATGAGATTCAAGTTGCCGGCAGATTATGACTTCACATATTTCACAGACAAAGAAGGAATGGAGTTCAAGGTCGTTTCGAATATGGATGGCTCTATCGTCATGCCGGAAGCTCCTTTCTCGGTGACAGACAAAGTTGACATCATAAACAAAAACGGATTCAACAGAATCCTTCTTGATTTCTCCCACACGTCGCTTTCAAAGCAGGAACTGAAGCTCGTGACGACTTCGATGATGAAGTTGCAGCCGATTCAGGATGCTTCGAGGTTCAACTGGAAGGACGGATTCTACAGCCCTGAGAAAATCGAAGTCTACAAGGCGATGAACGAAAAGCAGGCGGAGCTGAAAGAGCAGGCTCGCGCGGGCAGAAACTTCGGCGGCAGAGGAAAGCAAAAACGCCCGAATCAGCCATACGGAGGAAAACGTGGCGGCGGAAACGGACGCAATAGTGGGTACGGTAAAAAGCGTTAATCGTATTTTTTGATGCTGGAGGAAATGTCAGTAACTTTTTGTCATTTCTGCTGCGCTCAATTGCCAGTTCGGCATACGCAATGACGTTAAATTGCTGACATTTTCCCCGCCATTTTTTTTCAGAATGCAGCTTCCTCCTCGCTGACTGTTATCGAGTCTTCCGTGTCGTTCAGCTCTTTGATTATTCCTGAATATGACTCGACGAGGTTCGCGAGGACTTTGCTGTCGGCATTCTTCGTGTATTCGGCTTCACCTGCCGCTTTCGGCTTTTTCAGGAAATCCAGGTGCTGCGCGATGATGACGTTTCTGCTGAACTTTTTCCCGTCCTTTCCGTCCCATCTTTCCTGCTTGATTCTTCCGATTACCCTTATGGAAGCACCTTTCTTTCCGTTCTTCACAAGGTTCGTAAGGTTTCCCTCTCCGAATATCACAACGTCGAAATAGCTCACTTCGTCCGCGAAATTTCCCTTTTTGTCTTTGTAGTAATGGTTGTTCGCAAGTGAAAGCGTCCCGAACTTAGTTCCCCAAGGCTTTGTCTTCACCTCGGCATCTTTCACCGCATTTCCTTCGAGTATGATTTGATTCAATGCGCTCATTTTGCGCCTCCTTGATAAGTGTTTCGAAACTGAAAAAGCATGTTGCTCAATCATTTGGTTTCACTAACTACTTATCTCGGATTTTTTGTTTTCTGCAAAAATGTTCGGTCGGAATCGATAAATTTTTGTTATCGGCATAAAAACAAACGGATTTGTTCAGGACTAACGTCCTTCACTTTTTATGAATACCCAGTGAAGGTACGCGCTTTGCGCGTGCCGTGAACGGTTGCCTCCAATGCATAATGATTAGAACACATTCGCACCTGGCAACCGTTAATCGCGAATGTCTTACGGTTCGCCGACTTGCTTGAACGTAGGAAGGTTCTTCACGAGCTTTACGATGTAGAGCTGGATGTAACGCTCAAGCGCGTCCTGTTCGCCGATTTTCATGAGCGACGGAGTTTTGACGAGCGTTGACGAAAGCCCCTTGATTCTTTCAAGCGTGAAACTTGAAGCCGGCAGCGTCCTCAAGACCGTTCTCATGTAGTCGCGGATAAGGACGTTCACGTCTTCGTGCAGGTTCTGTCGGCTCTGACCTATTTTTTTGTTCCAGATTTGCTCGTATGTGTCCAGTTCCCTGTCGATTGTGGAACTTTCCGTGACGAAATGCTTCTCGACTTCGCGCGCTGCTTCCTTGAGCTGGAATTTCTTCGAAAGATTCGAATGCTTGCTTATCATCGAATTCATTTCTTTCTCTTCTTCGCTCGTTGCCTTTTCCTTGTCGTGATATTTCTGCGCTTCCGACTTCGGCTTTTTCTCGCGCTGGCTCTTCGACGACTGGAAGAGAAGTTTTGCAACCCAAGAGATTACAGGGACCGTGTACCAGAACGGAAGCTTTATCTTCGCGTCAGAAAGCAAATCCGAGCGGCTTGTGAGAAGAAGCTCGCTATACGGAATGAGTTCTCCGTTCACGAAAAGCGTGACCTGTCCAGCCTCGTCGTCGCCGAATTTCTCGTATGTCAGAAGCGGCAGGAATGACGCTGTGAGAAGCGCGTAGAGAACAGGCGACTGCTCTTTTATCTCAAGCTTGAGCCTTTCCTCGAACGCTGCCTGCTCGTGCATTTCAGGGAGCGAGCCGTAGCTTTTCAGCACTTTGTACCAATGGTCGATGATTGCCTGCCGCACCGAGTCACGAGCATCTGTGCAGAGCCTTATTACAAGCTGAAGTACTTTCGCTTTGCAGATGAAGCATTTCCTATCGTCATCCATTTTGAATATGAGAATCGGAGGAAGCTCCCTCGCGTCTCCTTCCGTAGTCTTTTCATGAAGCCATTCTTTCAGCTCCTCTTCCGTGTACTGACCGAGAAGGAGATGGTCTTGCGAGTCCTTGAAATTCGTTATCGCCTCGTATGAGAAATAATATGGAGGCTTGTTGAGTGTCTGTCCAAGCGTCTTGAGTGCATTGTCGCGCTTGATTTTGTCCATGTTCTTGACTTTGTAGAAATCAGCCGCGATTTCCGTGATGAGAATCGCCTGAATCGTTGACATGTCCTCGAGCGTGTAGTCAACCTTGACCTTTTTGTAGTCCTGCTTGATGAAGTAGCAGAGCTGGTGCCAGAGATAGTAGTCGTCGCTCGATTCGCTGAGTGTTTCGATTCCGTGGTCGGGCTTGTCAACGAACCTGTTGAAAAAATTCTTTGCAGGAATTTCCTTTCCAGGATTCGTCACAGTGAGCTTTTTCAGGAAGTAGTCGTGATATCCTTCCTTTTTGAGCATGTACTGGATTTTTCCGAGGCTGTTCTCAACCAAGTCCATTATCTGAACCGTTGACGGAAGGAGAATAGCAGGCTCGTCGTTCGGAAGCTGCAAGCCGTACAGTGTTTTGTCGTTCAGATCCTGCTTTGTGAGAAGCTTTTCGATAAGTTCCTTTGCGTCCCTTACAGTTACGATGCTTTTCGGCGTTGTTTTTGGCAAATCTGCGATTGTCGGGAACGGAAGGGAAGGTGTTTTCTCTATGTCCTTGTACTTGCTCGTGAAAAATTCAATGTAATACGGAATGACGGTGATGATTGGCTTTCCGCTTGCGTCTTCCGTTATAACTACCTGTTTCGCCTCAATCAGTTTTTCGATTTCCGGCTTGATTGCATTCGCGGTGTCCTCAAGGTATGCGGCGAGAGTCGGCTGCTCCTCAAGGTGATGCTCCGAATATTTCCTGAGATACATGCAGAATTCTGCGTGATCTACTGTAGCTGTCTTCTGTTTCGATGCGAAGAATTTCAATAATGCCAAGATATTTGTTGTTGTAGCCATAACTTTTATTCTAGCAGAGATTTCTAGATTTTTAAATTGAAAACTTGACCTGTTCGATAACTTCGGTTTCCGAGCGTTGAAAGTTGTTTCAGATACGCGCTTTTGTTGCGGCAGCCGGTCATGGAATCCTTGCACCAATGCAAAGCCTTAAAATTGTCTGATAAAAACGGGGAGGGCAAACATATCTATAGTATATATGAATGAGTTTTTTAGAACGATAGCTGTTTGGAGATATTGGAGATTTTCGGATTTTTTAATTGAAAACCACGGAAAATTACCAGTTTTTCAGAAAAAATTAAATTTTTGGAAAATTCCGTCATAATTTTTTCTGAAATATTTACGGAATAATAAAAAAATTGAGATTTTAGAGAATTCTTTAATTCATTTTGTGATGATGATTTGTAACTGTCATTTTTTTATTGAAAAAATATTGAATTATGCCCATGCTTTTTATATAAAAATAGCATTAAAAAAAGTTTCTCAAAATAATCTAAATTTTTTGATAAACTGGAGGGTCTTTTATGAAAAAGACATTCAAAGCTGGTATGCTTTTATCCCTTATTGCATTTGCGGCAATGATTGGAGGCGGCTGCTCAAACGGGGATGATGATTCAGATTCTGAATCAAAAATCGAAAAAACAAAATCAGGCGTTAAGGTTGTCACAAAAAATCTTAACGACGACATTACAAGTCTGGAACTTGAAAACTACAGCTACAAAGTTGTTTTTTCAGTTCCTGCAGCAGATGGCGAAAACTGGACAGCTTCGCTTGCTTTTGATGAAAACGATTTTGAAACAGACAGCGATGGAAACACAATCGAAGACGAGTTATATGAACTTGGCTCGCTTTCAAATACGCAAGGCACGGGTGCGGGAAAACTTACACTTTATGTATACGAGAATGCGAACAATTATTCTCATGATGCAACGCTCACCGTTACCTACGATGGCTCGACTGCTGCAAAGACGGTTTCTCTCACTCAGATAGCCGGCAGTATCAATGCAGCCGAAGAGACTGTAATGCAGAAGCAGTTCATCGGCTACGGCTACAATACCCGTTTGGGATATGCTTCAACTCTGTGCCGCAAGAAGGAAATCTTTAAGACAGCGGAACTTGTTGCAGACGGAATCGCAATAGATGACGACACTGCAAAAATTACTTATGTAGATGACGGAACCCGAACCACATACCGTGAAGCTTCTGGCTCAAACATTGCAGAACTTGAGACTTCACTTAAACTCACCCTTGACGGAAAATTTGATAAGGCAAACTTCTCCGGCGAAATCGATTCCCACACTGAATGGACGAACAAGGACAAGCAGGATTATCAGTATGCCTGGGCTGACATCAAAGTGAGCACTTGGACAGCCGAACTCAGCGCAGATTCTGAAGTCATGACAAGGAAAGAAATGATGAAGACTGCGGCCTACAATGCAATCAATGGCCTGGGACGTTCCTATCCTTCTACAGACGAAGGTTTTAAGAAACTTGTTAAGGACTACGGAACACATGTCGTTGTGGGCGGCTATCTCGGCGGCAAGGCAAATGTCACCATGGAAGCCTATACTGGCGAAATGACAGGTACATTTGATGCAGGCTGCATGATTAAGGCCGGCTACAACAACCTCTTTGAACTGAATACAAGTGTCGACGGAAGCTACAAGGAAACTCTCACCAATGAATCCCAGAATTTTACATTCCATGGAGAAACGAAAGGTGGAAGTAAAGACGCAGCATCAGAGCTTGACGGCTTGATTACCGGCAGAACTGGTAAAGATGAAGATCGGGCACATAAATTTGCCGACTGGAAGAAGACCCTTAACGAAAGCAATAACTGTGTATTCATTGACTTTGTAAGTGAAGACAATCTTGTGCCTCTTTATGAGTTGATTGACCCGGAAGCAGATGAAGGCAACGTGCGTTACGATGCTATGAAAGCTTACTTCGAGGATGGAAAACTTGAACAGGATTTTCCGATTGACAGTCAGGCTCGCCATGTGAAAACAGTTCCCACAAAGATTGATTTGTCAAATATTTCTTTCAGTGATGACGGTTCCCTCGTAAAAAGTCTCACCCTTGACAATGACAGCACGAGTACCGTTGTTGCCTATGCCTGCAACGAGTACATTCCTGAAATCAACACGAAAAAGCGTGTTACGGTTGTGTATCCAGCTTCAAGTAATAAAATCTACTGGAATCTTGGATTCTATCCTGGCGATGACTTTCACAAGCCCCATAGTGTAGGTTGGAACGATGGCGAGGTTGTTTTGGGTGAAAAGAGCGATTTGGACTACGTTTCGTACAAAACTCTCTATCTTACTGGTACCACGCTCACAGCCTTTGAACCTACATGGCTTTCAGACTCTGATAAGGAAAAAATGGCAGAGCCAACCCCGGATGATTACAAATTCAACATTGGAACTGCGAACGGCAGTTATAATGTTGTAAAAATTGAGAATTATCTCTATTCACGGGATTATTACAAAGGCGATCGTTTCGTAGACGGAACTTTGTATGATGGGGCTGACGGCTCTGACATAAGTGTTGTCTATAATTCATATGAGAAAGAAAGTGGCAACTGGAAGCCTTTAA
This sequence comes from Treponema sp., assembly GCA_017525605.1. GTDB lineage: Bacteria > Spirochaetota > Spirochaetia > Treponematales > Treponemataceae > Treponema_D. Next base: position 32,168 of record JAFXSM010000037.1, read on the forward strand.
CAGGTACAGCTGATACTCGTTTTTATCCTACATATTTGTATGCATCCAAGTGGAGCCGATTTAGCGGTTTCCTTCCAGAATCATACACACTTCCTAAGGCTAGTTCGCTTACAGGGCTTGTAGGTCGCTTAAGCAAACTTACTGGCACTAACCCCAACGGTTCTGTGGCAGGAATGTTCATGAAAGGCGGTGTGCTCGGACTTAACCTTATAAGAACCGGTTGGATTGGCTATAACTACAGGCTTAATAATTACGAACATTATTTCTGGGAGGATTCTTCTCTCAGCGAACTTGCTTGTTTTGATGATACTCAGAGTGATATGCTCGGTAGTGTCTACGAGAATGCAACCCGCGTAGTAATATCACCAGAATCTGGTTCTGTTTCAAAAGTGTCTGGTGTTTCTCATTATACCAGTAACTGGGCAGGTGTTGGCAAGACTCTTGATACAGATAATATAAGAGGCGAAAGAAGCCCATGCTTCACATTGATTATCGCTAGGGAATGTGAATAGAAAACATGCGGTGGAAAATTACGTGCTTGTGTTTTCCACCGCGGCAGGGACTGCCTCATAGCCATCTATGCGGCATGACAAACTTTTGCAGTCCCTGCACCATCGTGCCTCCTGTCCGATGGCGATTAGATTCTCTTATCTACAGTTTATCAAGGAAAATAAAATGAAAATGACAAAGATTTTTGCGGGCCTTGCAGCCCTTGCGCATTCACGGCGGGATTGGGATTCGTGTCCTGCTCGAACGATGATGAAGATGATTCTGTAAATATAAGCACTGCGTCGCAGAGCCTTGAAGATGCGGCATACAGCGTAATCCGCTCGCTCTGCGACCTTGCTCAGTATGACAGTAATGCTGTGCAGTCGGACGACGAAAAAGATTACATCGGCGTGGAAACACTTCCTGAAAACTGGAGGAGCATGACTTTTACATGCGACCAGGGCGTGGTTCTTGATGATACAAAGCCGACCGTCTATTCAATCGCCGTCAACAACACTGCTGACGCAAAAGAGTTCTTTTCTTCAATGATTGGCGAAAGTGTGGAAGACGATTCTTACACCTGGACTTGCGATGGATTGGGTAGCCTTTCTTTTTCGGCTGTCACAGGTAATGAGGATTTGTTTGCGACGCTTTCCGTCAATATCAGCGTTCTTCCTGGTGTGACAGAAATCCATTTTGTTCCGATTGATGTCATTGATGAGGCAAAAGCTGAGAACGCCTCATCATTCATTGTTCCATACTATGATGCTGGAGATGTCATCAGGCGAACAAAGGACAACACATACTGGATTTGCGTTCGTCCTGCAGGCGGAGCCATGAAGAAGGACAAGAGCTACTGGATTTGCCTCAATCCGGGAAACATCATTGAATCTGAAAAAAAGACATACTCAAACTTGAAATATAATAGTCAGACATATAAGCAGACATGGACTTACGCAAAAAAATTGATGTCGCTTAAAACTGCGAAAGCCGCTTATCATACATTTGCCCTGATTACAGGAACCAAAGAAGGAGCTTACATCTACAACTACATGAAGCAGCAGCTTGGTGATGATATTGCGAAATTGGACTTTGAAAGTGACGGATATTTAAAATTCTGCTTTGCCTACGATGGTCCTAAAAACGATTCTGCACGGGCGGGGGTAAAGCTTGCCCAGCCTTTTATCAGCGGTTACACACATTATGCTGATTCCTCAGTTGCAACAGAATGGGGCTGGGACAAACTTGCGACAGAGTACATCTATGTTCATTTTTCAACGGGGTATGCAAGTCAAAACAACATTACGAAAGAGAGTTATCCTAAATTTCTTTTTTCTCTGACAGATGACTATGATGCTGTCCACTTGAGTAAAAACTTCAATGTGAATTTGGATAATTCAGAATTTATTAATAATGCTTACGACTATAAGGAATATCTTCAGACTTATAATCCGTCAACTGGCTTTATGTTTGAGACTGAAAAAAATATCTTGCGGATGTTCTAGATTACAGTGTGATTATTAGTCCTGAGCTTGTTATAAAAGACAACAAGGGAAATGCGGAAATTGCGAAACGTCCTGTAAAAGATAAGGATTATGAGGATGTTTGCACGCTCGACTATGTAGAGGGAAGCTCTTATGAGCCTCTTGACTGGTGGGATTCCCTTGGTGTGACAGTCCGCTATGTAGACGGCAATTGGGTCAAGTGGGACATAGAAAATAAATAGGAGATTACAATGAAACGAACAAAGATTTTTGCGGGCTTCGCTGCCCTTGTATTTACAGCAGGATTGGGATTTGTTTCCTGCTCGAACGATGATGACGATGTTGATTCAACAGTAGAAAAATCTGAGGCTGATGTTGAACTTGAAAACTCTGCGTTCAGCGTATTGCGCTCGTTGGCAAATCTTGCCGAATATGATGAAAATGGTTCCCTAGATGAAGACGGAATTTACACTGGAGTTGAAACTTTGCCTTCAAACTGGAAGAGCATAAAATTCACCTGCGACCAGGGCTATGAGCTTGGGGATGACTCAAGCGTCCGTTCTATTGCTGTAAGCAGCACGGATGACGCACGCGCTTTTTTCTCGGACATGATTGGCGAGACTGTGACTGACGATTCTTGCACTTGGACTTGCCCAGGTTTTGGCACACTCACATACACGGAAGTAAGCGGAAATGATGATTTGTATGCTACTGTCGATGTCGCAATCGATGTGCTTCCTTCCGTAACAAAACTTAACTTCGTGCCGGTTGAGGTAATCACAAGTGAAAATGCAGAAAACAGTTTCTCTGGAGTTCCATACTACCATGCTGGCGATGTTATCAGGCGCAAGAGCGATGAAACCTACTGGATTTGCGTTCGTCCTGCAGGTGGCCCACTTCGTAAAGACAAGAGCTACTGGATCTGCTTCAATCCCTACGACAAAAAAGGAAAGTGCCTTATTACTGGTGAAACAAAAAAAGTTACAGTAAATGGCGAAAAGGCTACCTGGAAATATGCGAAGAACCTTATGTCCCTCAAAACAGCAGAAGCGGCATCCTTTACATTCCTCTGCATCGCGAATCCGAAAACAAATAAGATTTTTGATGGTTGTGAGCAGACAAATACAAATCTTAAAAATATCGGTTTTGATTTGCTCCAGCTTTCTTGCGGAGGAAGGCTGGAAAGCGGCGACGTTGATGAATATACACTTGAAAACATGGGTGTCTTTGCTTTTGCATACGGTAAGCCGAAAAATGATTCAAAGCGCCCTAGATCATCGGAAGTAAAATATGTGCAGCCCTATCTTTCTATAGGAGGTGGTAGCGCAGGTTCAGAAAAAGCGTGTAACGCAGAAATAAGAATTGCAAAAAACGCAGTAGACGAAGAACTCTGGCTTAGTTCTGTGACTGATAGGCATGATTTGGCTTATGTAGAGGCCGAGGGGTTGCTTGATGATGAAAGCCCTTACAATTATGAGGACTATCTTTTTGAATATCTGCCAAATAACATTAAGTTTGCAAATATTAAAAAACTTGTTGGCATTAACAATCCTTTTGCCGCTGCCATGACGATAGAGTTGTGTATCAATGATAACAAAGGAAAAACAGTGGCTAAAAAACCAAGCAGTGCCTATGAAGATGTGTTCGTTGCAACTGACAGCGGAAGCCAGTTCGATTATTGGGCAGCACGCCAAAACACAAAACTGGTTGTAGATGGAAAGGAAGCCAGCTGGCAGAACGAATAGAGGAAACTAACATGAAACGAACAAAGATTTTTGCGGGCATAGCTGCCCTTATATTTACAGCAGGATTGGGATTTATTTCCTGCGCAAACGATGATGACGAAGATTCAACAGAAACTGTAAACACAGACACTACGGACACTGACAACAGCACAGAAGCTCTTGAAAGCACAGCATTCAACCTTTTGCGCACCCTCTGTTCAATCGACAGCGATGAAGACGACATGGAAGAGCTTCCAGAGAACTGGGCTACAGCATCCTACACAATCGACGAGGGTGCTGTAATCGGTGAGGACGAGGCCACAGTTTATTCACTTCCTTGCTATGACGCTGACGACGCGCTTGAATATTTTTCCGACCTTATCGGAAAGCCAGTTTCATCTGATGATTTGACCAACGGAACTTACAAATGGACATACTCTGGTCTTGGCTCTCTCACTTTCACAAAAGACAGCACGGAAGATGATTCGCTTTTTGCCACAATAACTTTCGATGTTCCTTGCCTTGCAGGCAAAATCACCCAGCTCAAATTCATCGACAGCGAGACTTTTGCTGCCTCTGCCTCCGAAAACAGCTACAAGGGAAAGCCTTATTTTGGAGCTGGAGACATCATCAAGCGAAAAGAAAAGAACGATGAGTATACTTACTGGATGTGCGTTCGACCAGCCGGCGGCAATTTGTTTAAGGACAAGAGCTACTGGGTATGCCTGAATCCTGAGGAAAAAAATATATTTACAGAAAAACAAGAATCTGTAACTCTTTATTCAGCAGACAACAAAAAAGTTTCCAAAAAATGGAAGCTCGCAAAGAACCTTATGTCGCTAAAAACCGCAAAGGCCGCATGTCACACATTCGCCTCTATTGCAAATACTGATGATTTGTGGGCGCTGGATAATGCAAATGATGAGATAAATACATATTTGACCAACACGCTGAAAATTGATTTGAAGGCTCTGGCAATAATGCCTGATGAATTCTGCTTTGCCTATGGAAGCTACACAAAAGATAAAAAGCGCATTACAAGCGGAAAAAATCAGAATGCATATACACAGTATGTTCAGCCATTTTTGATTGGAAAACTCTATAAAGATGACGACGGCAATGTAAAAGAAGTAATAGCGACAGTCAAAGCAGGCACAAAAACAATGTATTCTGCTACTGACAATTATGATATGAAATATGCGAATCAGATTGGAATTGGGATCATTCATGGGGATGACGCTGATTTTGATTACAGCAAATTCTTTCAACGTACTACCGACGATTGTGAATTCGAGACTTGTACAATTATAAGACAAGGTGAAGAAATTGAGGGTATTGCCTCATACCAGTATTATCGTATTACTCCATACGGGAATGGGGACGCAGAACAAGGTACAGACCGCCATTTCATCTTCTTCAGCCCGGAACTTTGCATAAAGGACAACAAGGGAACTGCTTCTGAAGCAAAAAATCCTTTGGGAAGCAAGTACGATGTGGTGTACCGTGCCGCAGACAATGGTACCAACTGGAATTGGTGGGATTTCCTTGCTACAACAAACCGCTATGTAGACGGCAAACTGACGGACTTTACAAAGGAAAACAAGTAAATACCAAGTTTTTCCAAAAAAATATCTGCCTAAACATCTATAGAGCACTTAAAAAGATTTCATTCTTTGTAGGTGCTCTTGTATGGGGGTAACATGAAACGAACAAATATTTTTGCGGGCTTTGCGGCTCTTGTGTTCATGGCGGGACTCGGATTCGTGTCCTGCTCAGACGACGATGACGAAGATGAAAAAGAGCTTTCGATTGAGGATACGGAGGACAATTCCGTTTCGTCTGAAAGCATCGCGTTCAACATTTTGCGCGACTTGTGCGATTTGTCGAATGATGACGGCGACGAAGAGCTTCCTGACGGTTGGGAGTCAACGTCGTTCGAGGCCGACATCGGAACGACTTTCCCGGAGGAAATCCAGTCTGACAGCACAGTGCGTTATGTCGCCTGCGAGAGCGCAGAGGAAGCCGCAGCGTATTTCCACGAGCTTATCGGAATCGACTCTGACACATGGTCGGACTCAAAAGCCGGAACATTCACTTTTGAAAAAGCCGATTCTTCTGAAGATCCTGATTTGTTTGCGACTTTGACTGTAAGAAGCGAGCGAATCGATAATCTTTCGGTCCTCAATTTTTATTCTGCAGAAGGAATCAAGTCTTCTGTCGGTGAGAATGGCGTGACTCCGACTTACTATCACGCGGGGGACATTGTTAAAAGAGAGTCTGACGGCACTGTTTGGATTTGCATACAACCTGCCGGCGGCCCTTCAAACGAAAAGAACAGCTACTGGATGTGCCTTGACCCGTTTGCGAAATCAGGAAAAAAGGCGGGAAAGTGCATCATAAAGGAAGATAAAAGGCAAGTAATGCTTTCTCAGGGGGAGCTGATTCAGAAAAACTGGGTGTATGCAAAAAATCTTATGTCGCTCGATACTGCAAAGGCTGCTTACCACACATTCAATGCGCTTTTAAATGGAAACGGTACAAACGCAAGTGCCGTGTACAATACAATCAAAGGTATGGGATATGACATTGCGAATCTTTCAAACAACGGAGAGAATTTCTGCTTTGCGTATGGTAGCCCTAAAAACGACAAGGAAGTGCGCGTATCCCGCAAATCTCGTGAAAATCCAAAACCTGTAAATTCCCAGACAACATATGTTCAGCCGTTCTTTATCGGCAAAGTCGGAGCGGAAGATTCTGTTGAAACTACTTCGGAAAATTACAACACCACCCAGTCGGGTGCAAAGTCGATGCTTGCTGTGACCGATGCTTATGACATCAATTATCTTGATTCATTTTTTACAAACTTTTATTGCTATATTTTGAGAATGAAAGATGATCCGAATGACGGTTATACTTATCTTGATTACATTCATGCAGTCGATGAAGATGGAAGCCTGAGATTTAAGGGAGATTTTACTTGGATGAACAAGACGGATCGTGATTTGTCGAAGCTTCCCTACGATGTTAGAGAGAAATTTGAAGCCGAAATTCCTTCTCTAAAATCATATCCTTACCATATTATTTTCAGCCCTGAACTTACAATAAAGGACAATGGAACTGCTGGTTCTGATGGCTTTACAGATATTTATCACAGCGGTGACGATAACTCGTTTGATTATTGGGATTCGCTTTAAAAGTGATTTAAAGAAAGTCATAGCACATGGTTCTAGTAACTTTTTTGTGCTATGCTTTTCTTTATGTTCGCATATAAAGAAAAGTCTTGTTTCAAAAAGAAAACTTCGTCTTCTTTTGTTCTGTTTTTTTTATTTTTGGCTGTCTTTTCCTTTTTATCATGTTCTGGAGACGGGGAGTCTTCTTCATCTGAAAACACGAAAATTCAAGAAAAACTTGTCATCGTCTTCCATTTGCCTGACGGGCTAGGTGACAATTCCTACAATGATATTCTGACTTACGGAATCCATAAGGCTGCAATCGAGAATAATCTTCTTGTTTATGATGTCAGCCCGACTGACTGGGAAGATTCAGTAGCAAAAATAAAAAAAGTTTTCGCATCATACCGTGAAATAATCGGTGCAGAAGAAAATGCCGAGGTTTCAGTTCTTTTCGTTTTTGCGAGCGAGGGCTATCTGGACATTCTCCGAATAAAAGAAGAATTTGGTGAATATTTGTCTTCTTCTGAAAATCCGTTTACATATCTGCTTTTTGAGTCCGAGGAAATTACACCTGACTATTATTCGTCAGAAGACTCTGATTTGTCAGTTTTGAGTACGGTTTATATTCCGCTTTACGGAGCCAGCTACCTTGCTGGAAAAGTTTCAGAAACTCTGCTTTCAGAAAAAGAAAATCCGCGCGTTACTGCGTTGCTTGCAAATGATTATATGCAGTTTGAAATTGATGGTTTGGAAGGCTTTGCTCAAGGTTACGGCAAAAGTTATGATAAAATCTATAATTACACTGGGGCTACAGAAGAAGATGTAGCGACAATGAAAAATAAGGATTTTGTTGCGAAAACGATTAACAGTTCTGAAGATATCCATGGTTTTAACAGCGAGGAAACTGCCTATAAAATTGCCTATAACGACAGCTTCAATCCTTTTGATTTGTATTTCCCGATTTGTGGAGGAAGCATTCACGGGCTTTTGCGCTATAACCGCGAGCACGGAGCCGACTCTTTCTATACAGCCGGAATGGATTCCGATATGAGCATTTACAGTTCGCAAGTGCCTTTTTCTGTAGTCAGGCATGTTGATAAGGCGGCTGAGTTTTGCATAAAACAATGGATTACCGACGGAAAAATTCCTCATTATCAAAGGCTTGGGCTTGAAGAAGGCTATACTGAGCTTGTTATTTCCAAAGGCTACGAAAATCTTTCACAGACTGCAGAGGAAAATCTTTCGGAGGCTATCGAAATGGAGAAAAAATATTATGAAAATTAGGACATCACTTTTTAGTTTTATCTCCCTGCTTTTGATTTTAGTTTCTTTTTTTTCCTGCAAAAATAATGATGATGATGATTCAAATTCCGGTGTTTCATTTGAAAAAGTGAATGTCGCAGTCGTCCTTCCGCTTACAGAAGGCAGCGTCGAATCAAATCGTTTCAAGCGGGTTGCTGACTGGTATCTTTCGACGCTTGAGAGCGCGACGAAACTCTATTCAACACCTTTTACGCTCAATATCGAATGGTACGATGAGAATTCCGAGAATCTTGAGGAGCTTGCGTCAAAGCTTTCTGCGCGCGACGACCTTCTTGCAGTCGTCGGGCCGATGTATTCAAGCCATGTCCAGACTTTTGCTGACAAATGCTATGAGACAAAAAAGACAATGATTGCGCCGTGCGCTTCGAGCGAGACTGTTATCCGTGCCTATGCGGTGAATGCTGCCGTAAAAGACAAAAAATCTCCGTTTTTGTGGAGTCTCACCGAATCCGATGTTTCGCAGATTGAAGCGATGCTCTCAAAAGTCAGTTCTTACGGCGGCAAGACAATTGCATTGCTTTCAAGCGCGGACATATACGGAAAAACATTTTTTGACTGGGTTCCGTTCCTTGCAACTGAATTAAAACTTGAACTTGTAAAAAACGTGCTTTATGTGACCGATTCCGTTAAAAAAGAATTCGAGTCAGGATGTGAGCCTGTAAGTCTTGATGAAGCCGCGCAAACGGTCATGGAGTCCGGGGCGGATTTTGTTTTGTGCGCATTTTCTTCCTGCAAAGATGCCGAAATTTTGCTTGAAAAGCGTGCGCTTGCCGCTGACAGCGCACCAAGGCTGATTTTTTCGGATACTGCCTTTGAAGAAAAACTCCTTTCGTTTATGGAAGAAGATGTTTGTCTTGCGGAAGGTGTCGAAGGGACAGCCCCTTATGCAGACCCGGAAAGTGCATTCGTCGTTGATTATATGGCGAGGTTTGGTGAAAATCCCATGCTCGGAGAAGCGCAGTTTTTTGATTCGCTCCTTTTGTGCTCCTATGCTGCTGCAGGCTGTTTCCGTAACAAAAAAAATGGGGAAACCGATGCGTTCAGCAACACAAAAGTGAACGAAGAACTTCGGAAAATGAACGACGCGGACGAGGGGAGTGAATATGCCTGGAATCTTGTCGGCATGATTGTCGCTCTGAAGAGTTTGGATAAGGGCGTTTATACAAATCTCTGCGGGGCTACTGGAGTCTTGGATTTTGACAAAGAAACCCTCACTTCTGCTCTCTACAGCATTTATGCGCACTGGTGCGTTGTCGATGGAAGATTCGTTCCTCTTGAGTTTACTTCTACCGAATACAGTTCCCATTCGAGCGGAAACCGCGCAAGCTGGGAGTGGATTGCAAGTTTTGAGGACAATGAAGATGTCGAGGACAGCGAAAATTCAAGCGTGACCTACGGAGATTTGGAAGACCAGTGGGCTGTGATTGTGGCGGCTTCTACGACTTGGCCGAATTACCGTCATCAGGCAGACGCTCTTTATATCTATCAGCTTTTGCGCAAAAATAATTTTCCGGATGACCATATAATTTTGATTATGGCAGATGATATTGCGAATCACGCGCGAAACAAGCGGAAGGGGGAGATAATTGCCCGACTTGACGGAGAGAATCTTTACACGGAAGACATTCAGATTGACTATCTTCTTGAGGAATTGTCCGTGGAGGATATGTCAAAAATCATGCAGGGAAAGAGCATTGAACTTGAAAAACGCGAGACTCTTCGTAATACGCATCCTCATCTTGTGGAAAATCCTACAATTCTTGAAAGCGATGACGCTTCAAATGTCATCTGGTTCTGGTCTGGGCACGGAGTCAACATGAACGGCGACAGCAAAAATGGATGTTTCGTTTGGGAAGGAAAAAAATCGAATAATTATAAAGGCTTCTCAACTGATTTGATGAAACAGACGCTCGATTCTATGGAAAGTGATGACGAAAGCAAAAAACACTTCCGTCAGCTTCTGATTCTCACCGAAACATGCTATTCAGGAAGCGTCATGCATGTTTGCGATGGAATAGAGGGAGTTATTGCTTTTACGGCGGCGAACGGCTCAGAAACTTCCCTTGCCGACCTTTACAGCGTGGAACTCAAAGTGTGGCTTTCAAACCGCTTTACGAAAAATATCACGGAATGCATCAGTTTGAATCCTGAAATTTCCTATTCCGACCTTTATAAAAATCTCGTCAAAAATACGATTGGTTCCCACGTCCGCCTGTTCAACGGGGCTAATTTCGGTAATTTGTACGTTCTTAGCCCAAAAGAGTTGATTGATTATAAAACTGAATCTTAAATTTGCTATTCTCAAGGAGTCTTTTTATGAAAGTAAAGAACTTTAGGTTTTTGTCATTCATGTTGGTGTTTTTTTCCGCATATTCGCCAATTTTTTCGCAGCCGAAACTTTTGGACGTCTCAAGCAAAGTCAATTACGATATTGAAATGCATTTGAACGGCGGTACGCAAAATCCTGCAAACAAAGAGACTTGCGCATCTGACATGGCAAGGATTTTGATGGCAGATGAAATGGTTACGGTAATTCCTGCCGGAAAGAAAGTGAATCTTGAGAACTTTGCGGGAACAAGCGGAAGTCAGGTTATAAACGCATACAAAATCGCAAAGCACGAGGTAACGCAAGAACTTTATATGGCTGTAATGGGGGAGAACCCAAGCTATTTTAAGGACGATCCAGACGACGGAGAAATCCAGGAAAAACGTCCTGTAGAATGCGTGACATGGTACGAAGCTTGCGACTTCTGCAACAAATTAAGCGAGCTTTTGGGGCTTACACCGTGTTATGACAAAAGCTACAACTGCAATTACAACTCGAACGGCTACCGTTTGCCGACCGAATCCGAATGGGAAATGGCAGCCCGCGGCGGAGTGGCTGGCGGCTGGGACAACATTTATGCAGGCAGCAATAAAATTAAAGAAGTAGCGTGGTACAGGGGCAACTCTGATGAGAAAACCCACGAAGTAGGCAAAAAGAAGCCGAACTCGCTAGGGCTTTACGATATGAGCGGAAACGTGTGGGAGTGGTGCGACAGCAGGTGGGAGCCGTCGTCTTCATACCGCGTTGACCGTGGCGGCAGTTGGAGCCGTGACGACGGCTGCAAAGTCTTCTACCGAAGCTACGGCTCCCCAAACAATTCCTTTAGCCGACTTGGATTGCGCTTGGCTTGCTCTGTTTTTTAGGAAGGTACAAGGAAAGGATTTTGCAGTTAGCATTTTTTATGCTGAAACTCTACAATCTCCTCTCCACGAATTCCTCAATCTGCGGGATGAGCTCCGTCCTGAGAAGGTTGTTTTGCAGTTTTCCATTCGAAGCATTTTTCTTCAAGGAGTTTGAATTTGCAGCATCTGCGTGCCAAAGATGAATCAGGAAACTGCAAACATTTGCTATATAGCTTTTGGGCTTTGTCTTTTAAAATGTCCGTGATGTCATCTATCAGCAACTTTTCTTTTTGAAGACATATTCTGATGTTTTGTTTTTGCGGAAGAAATCGGAACATAATATTTGAAATTGCCGATGGTCAAAATTGTTCCTACATGGATTTTCAGCTTTTCGCCATAGTCAACAAATCCCACTGTTTTATCAAATTGAGAAAGATAACTCACATAATCTTTTCTGACTACATACCAATCCATTGTTGACACCTATAAAAAAAAAAGGATGGAACGTGTCCATCCTGCTTGTAAACGATTGTTTTTATCGGACAATCTAACCGCTTTTAAACGGAAGTTTTAACTGGACTTCCTAACCGCTAGCTTGAATATAAGCCACACAACTTGACTTGTCAAGGCACAAAAATCGACACAGAAAACTGATTTTCATGTAGAAAAGATTTTCGGCAAATTTTCCCTACAATCTTCTTTCCACGAATTCCTCAATCTGCGGGATGAGCTCCGTCCTGAGAAGGTTTTTTGTGTTTGAAACGGTCGTTGAGGCGTTGCGCAAGAAGAGGTCGGCGGGATGGATTTTTAATGCGGTGGCGATTTTTAAGATATTGTCAAATGAAGGTTTTGCTTTACCAGATTCAATATTTCCTATCATTCCGTTTGAGCTGTTTGCTTGTATTGCCAATTCAGATTGGCTGAATCCAATTTTTTCTCGATAAAACTTCATGTTCATGCGAAATGCATCATAATAATCTTTCATGCGCTCATGGTAATTGAGTATAAAATTAGTTTTTCTATTTTAATGGAGTTATAATTTTGATATGCTTTATTATATGGAGTGTAAAAATCTTTTACTCCATATAAATAGGAAAACTCACCATGTCCACAAACATATCCAAACAAAAACGCGAAGACTTGCTTAATAAAATAGAAGAAATCAGAAAATACCTGAAAACAAATCTCTACGACGAAAATGCGCGTCAGCTTGCAGGCTATTTGAACGAACTGAGCGCAGAAATCAACGGTCAGAAATACGGGCTTGTTTTTGAGGAACATCGCGAAAAAATTGATGATACATTGGAAAACAATCTGCCTGTTCTGACGGAAGAAAAAGAGCTGTTCGTCGGCAACGGCGGAGAGATGAACTTTTTGCTTGAGGGTGACAATCTTGCAAGTTTGCAGCTTTTGGAAAAGACTCACAAGGGCAAAATCGACGTGATTTACATCGACCCGCCGTACAACACAGGCAACAAGGATTTTATCTACGATGATGATTTTGTAGATTCCGCCGATTCGTTTCGTCATTCAAAGTGGCTTTCTTTTATGGAAAAAAGATTGCGCATTGCCCGTGCTGGTGAGCGTATGATGGGCTTCTGCAAAAGCACTTTCTTCAAGCGTATTGACAGTAGCGGCTTTTCTTTCCTGCTGACGCTGTACCGTCATATTCTACGCAATGCCGTGTTTATCTATGCCATTGACAACAAA
>JAFXSM010000038.1 GCA_017525605.1 Treponema sp.
CAATTGCAACATCACCGCCCTTTCGCATCCGTGCCTTACGATAAAGGACGGAATCGCAATCGAAGACGAAGAGTTTCTGTACCTCGCAAGCCAGAAAGAATCAATCGTAATCCCCGACGGCATTGCGACAATCGGCGAGAATGCGTTCTTTTATTGTTATTCGCTCGAATTAGTGTCGATTCCGCAAAGCGTAAAGGAAATCCATGGAAATCCGTTCGCGGGGTGCGTCATCAGGGAACTTTATCATCCGTGCTTTACGATAAAGGCCGGAATTGCAGTTCGGGACAACAAATTCCTGTATTGCGAGAGACTGCGCAGTTCAATCACAATCCCCGACGGCGTTTTCTGGGAACGGAACACAGCCACAGGCTGTTTCTCAAAAAGACAGGCAAAGTCTGTCTTGTAAACGAGTAAATGAGGAGAGTTTTGATGAAAAGTGTAGTTTTGGGCGAAATTGTAGACAAAGAAGTATCTGTGAACGGCGAAATGGTTTCAAAGCGACTTGAAGTTTCTTCTATCGAGGAATACGACAACAATGGCAACGAACTTCATTATAAAGACAACGACGGCTATGAATATTGGACGGAATATGACAGCAATGGAAACGAGATTCATTCCAAGGACGCCGACAGCAAAGAAGAATGGTATGAATATGAATACGATGACAAGGGAAATGTGATTCATTCCAAGGACGCCGACAGCAAAGAAGAATGGTATGAATATGAATACGATGACAAGGGAAATGTGATTTATTTCAAAGACGCCGACGGCAAAGAAGAATGGTATGAATATGAATACGATGACAAGGGAAATGTGATTCATAGCAAAGACAGCGACGGCTATGAAAAGTGGTATGATTACGACAGCAATGGAAAAGTGATTCATTCCAAGAACAGCGACGGCAATGAATCGTGGTATGAATACGATAACAATGGAAATCAGATTTATTTCAAAGACCGCTATTTTGAATTGTGGAAGGAATATGACAGCAAAGGAAATGCGATTTATTTCAAAGACGCCGAAGGCAAAGAAAGTTGGTATGAATACACGTTCTGGGACAACGGCAAAGTAAAAACGAAAACTACATACAGCACAATTTGAGCAGTGAGGGAGAAGTGCGCGGATGGGGAAGCTGAGTGTCGAGTGGAGAGTTGAGAATTGGCGAGTGAATTTATGAAAGGATTTCGGACTCCTGTTCAAGGCGGAGTTCGGGGTGCAGGTTGCCACAAGAATCGTCTGGAGATCAAGCTGATTTGGAAGCCGAATGTTGCCTACTCGACTTCGACAATCGCGATTTCCGGGCGGTTGAAAAACCTCGGAAGCGGAGTGCTTTCCCGCGCAAGTCCGCGGCTCACTACTAGTACGCTTCCGTTTGGCTGTTTGTAAGGTCCGTTCACATATTTTGCGAAAAATCCCTGGTCGGGCGCATACAATCCTCTGTTCAAAAATGGAATTCTGATTTGCCCTGCATGTGCCTGTCCCGCAAGAATCAAATCAAAATCATATTGCCCATAGATTTTCGTTCTTTCGGGTCTGTGGCTTGCGAGGATTTTCAGGTGTGATTCGCTCGTCTTTGAAAACGCGCTGTCAATCTGCTTTTTCCATTCGGATTCTCCCATATAGAACGGGTCGTCAACTCCGCAGACATCGATTTCAGCACCGTTCACGCTTATGCTTCTGCAATTACCGGACAACACGGTCACGCCGATGCTCTGCACATAATCTTTCATCTCTCGGACTCTTCCGCTCCACAGTTCGTGGTTTCCAGTGACATAAAAGCACGGACATATTTCCGCAAGTCGTTCGAGCAGAATTTTCGCATTTTCGTCTGGAATTTTGTCGTCGAATATGTCTCCCGAAAGAACTGCGATGTCGGGTTTCTCCCTCTCGATTTTGCTGAAAATCTGCCCCTGTTCTCTTCCGTACCAGCACGAATGCAAGTCTGTTATGAGCGCAATCCGCACTTTTCCAGAGCCGACCTTCGGCGAGTCTATCGAAATCCGCTCGACGGCAGGTAGCCACGAGTAGAGCGTCCAAGCGGCGAGAAATATCGTCACTGTCAAAATGATGGAGAGTGTTCTACGGATTGTCATTTTTTAAAAGCTTCTGCCTCTCATTTCACTTCATCCCCTCTACCGCGTTCAAAAGCTCGCTTGTTTCCGCGGTCTTTTGGATACGCTTCATCTCTTTCGCCTTCCGCTCGCTGATGGCGTCCCTGTATTTCTCATCCATGATGATGAGGCAGTCGATGGCGATGTTCTTGCGCTTGGCCAGGGACATGACATTTTCAAAGTTGATGTCCTGGCGGCCTCTCGGTGTCGGGTGCGGCTCCGCGTCTCCAATCAAGACGATTTTCTTCTTGGCGTTCGGCGACCAGTCGAAGTAGCGGAGGCAGGCGTACAATGCCTCGTAGACGGCTTCCGGCCTGTCGCCGCCGGCTTTGATTTCGGCGTTCTTCAGCCATGACGCGAATTGGTCAACAGGGGAAAGCCCCACGTCCGCAAAGCCGAAAATCTTCACGGGCAGGTTCTTGTCGTTGTAGTCTTCGCCGTAGTCCTTGTAGAGGAGCAGACCGAGCGAGATGTCCTTGAAAAGCTTCACCTGCTTTTTCAATTTCGGAATCCAGTTGCCCAAAAGCTCCCGGAAGTCGTCCTTCATGCTGCCCGTCGCATCGATTGCGAAGACAATCTCCACTTTCGGCTCGTCCTTCACTTCGTCCAAAAGTTTCGTCAAATCCTTGCTCAAGTCCCAGTACGCTATCGAATGGAGCAGCTCTCCGTCCCCCTCTTCCGCGATTTTCTGGAACTGCTTCTCTGCCTCGTTGATGAATTCTTCGTCCTTTTTCTCCTCTTTCTTTTCGACTGGCTTCTCCTCTCTGTCCAGCTTGACGTTCACTTCAAGCTCGACCTCCTTTTCCTTTCTCGGCTTCCTGAGGTTCACCTTGAAAGGATTGTCCCTGAACTCTCCGCCCTCGTATTCGCCGTATTTCTTGGAGAACGCCCTGATGTTGATGAAGGAGCCGTCCTCGATTTTGATTTCGCCGTTCCGTGTCCACGCGTAGCCGTAGACGACGGTCTCAGGAACGTAGATGTGGAAGCACTCTCCAAGATATTTGTTGTTCTCCGCAGTCGATGAAATCAACGAGAATTTCGCGCTTGGGGACTCCAGCACTTTTCCGTTCAGATAGCGGATTTCGTTTCCGTTTATCGAATTGAATTCCTTCGCCCGGAAAGCGTAGTTGTTGGATTTTTCCTTTGGGTCCTTCGTCGTTTCCGTGAGGAGCACGCTCTCCATGCCCGGTTTCTTCCGTATGTAGAGGTGGAATCCGTTTTTGTCGCGCAAATCCTCGCCCTTCAACAGATGGCACTGGTATTCCGGGACAATCATCAAGTCTGACGCGTTGATTTTCAAGTCCGCGGAAAACGCCGAAAGCGCGCAAAGAAACGAGACTAGGAGAGACACGACTTTTTTTATTGATTCCTTCATTGATTCCATTCTTCCAATTTTATTTTGAGATTCCGCACAAAACAAGAACTAATTTGATACAATCGAACGGCATG
The DNA here is from genome assembly GCA_017525605.1 of Treponema sp. Lineage (GTDB taxonomy): Bacteria > Spirochaetota > Spirochaetia > Treponematales > Treponemataceae > Treponema_D. The sequence continues at coordinate 3,561 of JAFXSM010000038.1, forward strand.
GCTTTTTGAAAGCTGTGCGGAGGAAAATGATATGAAGCCAAATTTCAGGGAATTCTTGAAATCCCAAATAGAGAATGGAAAGCCGGTGTTTTTCGACGGTGGAATGGGAACGATGATTCAAGCTTCGGGCGTGACGGAGTACGACATTCCCGAAGACCTTTCCATAACGCACCCGGATTTGATAAAGAAAATCCACAGGCAGTATCTGGACGCGGGCGCGAACGTCTTGACCGCGAACTCGTTCGGGATAAATCCGCTCAAGATAGAGTCGGCCGACTACACGCTCGAAGAGTATCTGAAGGCCGAGATGAAGATAATGCTCGACGCGATTGGCGAATGCGAAAGAGACGGCAACACGGAAATGCACTATGCCGCCTGGGATACGGGTCAGATTGGCCGCCTGCTTGAGCCGATGGGCGACATGACGTTCGACGAAGCGTACGAGGCGTACAAGGTCGCGGCGACGACGGCTGAAAAATACGGCGCGGAACTCGCCATAATCGAGACGATGAGCGACCTGCACGAGATGAAGGCCGCGATTCTCGCCGTGAAGGAGAACACTTCCCTTCCAATCGTCGCCACCCCCACGTTCCAGGAAAACCTTCGGACGCTCACGGGCGCGGACGTTCTCACCTGCGTGACGTACCTTGAGGCTCTCCGGGTGGACGTTCTCGGGTTCAACTGCGGCGGAAGCCTTGCGGACGGCGAGGAGCTTACGAGGCAGTTCTGCAGGTATTCGCACACGCCCGTCCTGATTCAGCCGAATGCCGGAATCCCGACTGTCATAAACGGAAAGGCGGTCTTCCTCGTGAACCCGGATTCGTTCGCCGAGTCGCAGCTGAAGAACCGGGTGGAGGGAGCCGCCCTGCTCGGAGGCTGCTGCGGAACGACACCCGCCCACATCGCCTCCATGAAAAAAGCCGTGCTTGAGAACCCGAAGCCGCAATTCTCCGCCGAGAGTGTCGCGGCAAATAAGGAATTCCGCAACGTGACTTTCATCTGCTCCTACAATTCCACGGTGCAAATCGGGGGCAGGGCAGGTCCGCAGATTGTGGGAGAGAGAATCAACCCGACCGGAAAAAAGAAGGTGAAGGCGGCTTTGCAGGCGCACGACATGAATTTCGTTTTGGAGGAGGCGGAAAGCCAGATAAACGCCGGCGCGCAAATCCTCGACGTGAACGTGGGACTTCCGGGAATCGACGAGGCTCAGACGATGGTGGACGCTGTGGAGACGATTCAGGCCGCGTTCAACACACCGCTCCAGCTCGATTCGAGCGAGGCGCCGGTCTTGGAGAAGGGCTTGAGGTACTACAACGGAAAGGCGCTCATCAATTCAGTGAACGGCAGGCAGGACGTGATGGACAAGGTGCTTCCGCTCGTCGCCCACTACGGCGGCTCGGTCGTCGCCCTCTGCATCGACGAGAACGGAATCGCGCCCACGGCCGAAGGAAGGTGCGCCGTGGCGAGGAAAATCATCGCCGAGGCCGCAAAGTACGGAATCCCCGTCCGCGACATCGTGATAGACACGCTCACGCTCACGGTCTCCTCCCAGCAGAAAGAGGCACTCGAAACTTGCCGTGCAATCTCCATATTAAAGGAAGAATTCAGCTCGCAGGGGCTTCAGTTCATTCTTGGAGTCTCGAATATCTCGTTCGGGCTTCCTCGCCGCGACATCGTGAACTCAAGGTTCTTCTCGATGGCACTTTATGCGGGACTCACAGCCTGCATCATAAACCCGCTTTCCGAGCCGATGATGGAGACCTACTACGGCTACCGCGCCCTTGCCGGCTACGACGAGAACTGCCTTTCGTACATCGAAAAATACAACGGAACGAATCCGCCAGTCTACGGCTTGACCACAGCCGACATCGTAACCGCCAAGCAGAATTCCGCATCGAAAAGCGAATCGAAATCCACTTCCGCTTCAGATTCGGCAAAAGTCAATCTTCCAAGCGACCTCTCCGACGACGAGAAGACGCTCATCGAAATGATTTGCAAGGGCTTCAAGGATTCTTCCCCAGAAATCACCCAAAAACTCCTCGATTCCGGGAAGGTTCCCGTCGACATAATCGACCGCTGCATCGTTCCCGCCCTGGATTTGGTGGGAAAGGATTTCGAGGTCGGGAAGAAATTCCTTCCGCAGCTCCTCCTTTCCGCAGACACGGTTTCCGCTTCTTTTGGGGTGATAAAATCGTTCATGGAGAATTCCGGTGTGGAGCAGGAGGAGAAGGGCAAAATCGTCATCGCCACGGTCTTCGGCGACATCCACGACATCGGAAAGAACATCGTGAAGGCCATGCTCGAAAACTACGGCTACACGGTCATCGACCTCGGAAAGAACGTCCCGTATGAGACCGTCGTGAACACCGTAATCGAACAGGACATCAAGCTCGTCGGCCTTTCCGCCCTCATGACCACGACCGTGGGCAACATGGAGACCACGATAAAGATGCTCCGCGAGGCCACCGAAAAAGCCGGAAAGTCCGTGAAAATCGTCGCCGGAGGAGCCGTCCTCACCGCCGACTACGCCGAGAAAATCGGCGCCGACTTCTACGGCAAGGACGCGATGGCGACCGTGAACATCGCCAAGCAGGTGTTTGGGAAGTAAACGTGCGAATGTCGAGTTAATGCAGATTGTAGTTGCAGAAACAAGCTCCTGCTTGTTTCTGCCATTGCATTGTAAAATTCGGCATTCCCCCTGGCAAACATCTATCTTATCAAGCCGTAAATCATGAAAGACGAAAGCATGAATGCGGATTCTGTGCTTTCTTTTGTGTCTTTGTTTGAGGGGTAGATTCTCACGTAAATTGTTTCTTTTCCTTTCAGCGGCAAAGCCAACGCCTCGGATGTTGAGAATTCTTCCGTGACGTCATTGTGTTTCATGCTTCCGCTTTTGACGAACGGAGTCGGATTTTTGAATTTCTTGTCGGTTGAATAATAAGCGTGCCATCTCATGTTTTTTGTGGAAGCCGAGCCTGCGTTGAACGAAAATCCGTTTATGACCACGTTTTGGGAAGCTGCCGAAAGCGCAAATTCTATGTAAATATCGTCATTTTTTGCGCCGGAATCGTTTATGCCCCATTTTCCGCCTGGAACATTGAATATAGCGGCGTAATTCCCGTCATCATCAGGTGAAAATTCTCTTTTTGGGGCAAGTGATTCCAATCCTGAAAGTTTTACGTCGAAAATCTTCAGTTTCGAAGCGTTTTCCGAAGCACTTTTTGCAGTTGCGCCGGGAATGAATTTTCCTTCTTCGTCTGTAAGTGCCCATGTGACGCTGAAATTTTTTCCGTCAACAAATTTTTCTTTTCCAGCTCCGGAAACAGAAATCTTCTGCTTTTTGTTTGCCTTCGGAGTGTCTGGAAAATTGCCGAATTCGATTTCTGCGTTTTCGTGAGAGATTTCGATTTTTCCGTCGTACGAAGATTTTTTTACAGGATTGAATTTCACGAAAATCTCCGTGCCGAATTTTATTTTTGAGCAGTCAATTGAAAGAGCAGAGGAATATTCTCCGTCTTTTGAAAGCGAGAGAGAATAACCTTTCGGAGCTTTCAGGTTGATTTTCCCGGAATCCACTCCGAGCAAAGAAACGTCGAACGAGATGATTTTTTGAGTATTCACATCGCATCTTCCAAAAGAAATCTCTTTTGCGCCAACGAAAATCTTTGGCTTTGGGGAAACGATGTACTCCGAAAAATAACCTTGCTTTTTCAAATCCGAAGTGACGAGAGACGCAAGCTCGAATGCTCCGAATTTCCTTTCGTGAGTGGAATCCGAAGAAATATAAAAAAGCTTTGTAAGCCCTTCTTTGTCGAATTCGCTGACCAAATCCGCGCTCATGTTTGTCATGTCAACGAAAATGGCATTGTGCTTCTCGCAAGCCCTTCTCATCGCTTCAGGATAATTCCCGCGCGGAGTTGTTTCGCCACTGCTTTTTCCTTCCAAGTTGTGCTTGCCTTTCTCGGTTATCTTTCCGCCGCTGATGTATTTTCTGACAAACGGAGAAACCATAACTGGAATTCCACCCAATGCTCTTGTTTCTACAATGTACCTTTCCATGTAATCATAGAAAGTTCCAGCAACTGTCCCGTTCTGATTTTTCTCCGCGAACGTGAAGGAGGCTCCGTATTCCCCGACTTTCGAGTCCCCGCCCGAAAGGCTTCTCTGGTCATTGTGCCCGAATGAGAAGAACACTACGCTTGTTATCCCTTTCTTTTTGTTTTCCTGCAATTTTTCTTTTACGACTTTCCATCTTGAAATCTCGTTCCAGAAATATCTTGACGAGCGACCTCCGTTTGAAACTGAGTTGTCAACGTTCGCTTTTTCCGAATCCCAAAAGAAAGTCATCGCCTGTCCGAGCCCGTATTGGTCAACATTGTTCGGCGCATAATCGCGCATGATTGAATCCCCGCACATTATGACATCGATTTTTCCGCTGAGATTTTTCGCATCCACAACATCCTTTGTCGGTGCGCGGTTCGGTTCTTCAACTTTTATAGAAAAATCGACTTTTGCGCCGTCGCTGAACGCGGAAACGACCGTTTCTCCGCCCGAAAGCGAAACTACTGTTCCGTTTTCATCGACGCTCACGATATAAGGATTTTCCACGCTCCATGAAACTTTCTTCCCGCTAAGTTCCGTGTTCTCAAGCGAGAGCTTCGTCTTCAAATCAGGCGTCTCGAACGAAACTGAGTGATCGTCAACATTCACACCAACAGCAAATGCACTTTTTATCCCCAAAAGAACAAAAAGCCCCAATCCAAGTTTTTTCATTTTTGTATCTCCTGAAAAAATTATCGCATTAGTTTTCTGTCTTCGCTGTGAGTTCCCCGTTCAGATTTAATAACTTCCCGACAATCGACGGTTGCCGAGGTTCATACGCTTAAAACGCATGGCTCATTGTAATAGGGAATCAAAGAATCGTGCGTCATCAAAAGCATATTCTCTGATTTTGCATTGTCAAATCCTCGTACATCTTGAAAAGTTCGCCCACAATCTCCGCTTCCGTCATATCCTTCCTGAACCCGTACGCCGCCATCACCGCTTTGTCGTTTTCGCGGTGGGCTTTGCGCAGTTCAGGAAGAGAAGGGCAAAATCGTCATCGCCACAGTCTTCGGCGACATTCACGATATCGGAAAGAACATCGTGAAAGCGATGCTCGAAAATTACGGCTACACTGTAATCGACCTCGGAAAAAACGTTCCGTATGAGACCGTCGTGAACACCGTAATCGAAAACGACATCAAGCTCGTTGGGCTTTCCGCTCTCATGACGACGACCGTCGGAAACATGGAGACGACGATAAAAATGCTTCGCGAGGCGACCGAAAAACATGGCAAAACCGTGAAAATCATTGCCGGAGGAGCTGTCCTGACCGCTGACTACGCCGAAAAAATCGGTGCCGACTTCTACGGAAAAGACGCGATGTCAACGGTCAACATCGCAAAGCAGGTGTTCGGGAAGTAATTCGGGCGAATGTCAGTTAATCTGTGATTCTCCCTCAATCGTCAAAGCAACGTCTGTAAATTCTGCTGTTGTTCCGCGTGTGCCGAACATTCCGGCGTAGAAAAAGGCGTTGTCTTTTGCGATAAAATCGAAATCGGTGTAGGTCTGCTTGAAGTCTTTGCCGTCGAATGTTGTCGTGATTGTGACGACTTGTCCGACGCGCTCGATTTTGAACTGAGCGACATCGCCGACTTTGTACGAAGGTGCTTTGTCGTTTGAAAGATTCAGCTTTTTGTTCTCGCGTGAGAAATTCACGACGCTGGATGCTCCGTCAGAATAAAGAGCTGATGCGATGTAGTTTGAATCTACCGTGTACTGGGACGGAACAAAGCAGTCGTCTCTGAGCATGAGACCGAATGCGGCTGATTTTTCGAATTTTTTGTCAGCGACAGTCAGAACTTTTGCTTTTGCGGTCAAAGTGAAATTTTTTGATGAAGGAATCTGCTGGCAGACGAAAGAGATTCCGTCTGAATCCGCTCCGATTTTTCCGCTTGAAACTCCGCTTGCTGTCTGACCGACGTTGAAAACGCCCTGCTCGACTTCTTTTGCGAAGAATCCGTTCGCGGCGATTTTCGGGGATTCCTCGCAAGAACCGAATGCAGTCCCGTACCAGTCGCTGTTCGTTTCGAAATTGCCGCTGCCGGAAAGATTCGGCAAATCCAGAACTTTGTATTCGACGAATTTGTATGAATCATTCTTCACCAAATCGACTTCCTTTTTTGGTTCGTAAAGTTTATCGACATATTTCGCAAGCGGACATTTAGATGACTTTATCGCCTTTGCAAAAAGATAAGCGACCTCTTTCGCGCCGAAAATATTCAGGTGAGTCGTGTCCAATGAAGACCAGTCCTGCGTCAAATCTTCTTTTCCGACTGGAATCGCATGAAAATACTTCGCGTTCTCAAATCCGATTTTCTTGTAAAGCTTCTTTGTCAGAGTCGTCAAATCAACAACCTGAACTTTCTTCTCTTTTCCAAGCTCCACAATCGCCTTTCTGTAGTCGCCGTTCTCCGTTATGTGAGCGTAAACTCCCGAATAGTCATTGTCGGCATTCGCCCTGACAATCGGAGTGCAGAGAATCGGAGTCGCACCAACGTCCAATGCGTATTTGACGTAATACTCATACAGATAATGTTTGAAAGAATCAGCGTCGTCTGTCTTTCCGTTTCCGTTTGTGAATCGGGCTGTGTCCTCTTTCTTCTGGTCGTTGTGCCCGAACGCAATCATCAGATAATCGCCTTTGGAAAGATTGTCTTTCATCTGCTGATAATTAGTCTCTTTTATGAAACTCTTTGACGAGCGACCGCTTCGTGCGCAGTTGACAACTGTGATTTTGTCAGACAAGTTGTTTTCAATCTGAGTTCCATATCCATATCGCGGATAAAGATACGAATCTTTGAAAGCGCAAACTGTCGAATCTCCAACCAGAACGAGCTTTGCCTCTTTCAAATCAGAAGCAAACACAAAAGACGAACAGACGGAAGCTGACAAAGCCAAAGCCGCTGCCACCACTTTTAACAATTTTTTCATTTTTGTATCTCCTGAAAAAATTATCGCATTAGTTTTCAGTCTTCGCTGTGAGTTCCCCGTTCAGATTTAATAACTTCCCGACAATTCCTCGTACATCGCAAACAGCTTCGCCACTATTTCGGCTTCCGTCATCTTTGCGTCGAATTCGTATGCTTCCATCACTGCATTGTCATTCTCGCGGTGGGCTTTGCGCAGGTCTGCTGGCATGAGCGTTTCGTCGTACAAATCTGCAAGTGAAGAATCTGGATATTTCGCGCGCGCGTCAAGAATTGCCTGTGCGGTTGCTTCGATTTTGGCTTCCTGCTCGTCTGTGGGATTAGGCCACGGAAAGTTGTTGTACACGATGTCCTTGCTGTAGCGGTAATCGCTTTTCAGACGGCCGCAGACGGCACGAACCCATGCATTGTGGACCGAGCTTGTGAGCACGCCGAAGTGGTAGAGGCTGGCGTCGGGGATGATGAAAACAAGGTCACTTGCGAAAATGTCCGGCGTAAGAAAGCCAATCGGAATGTAGAAGCGTTTTTCCGAGCTGACTTTTGGAACAATGATAAAATCAGATTTCGGCATGTTCTCAGTAGAAAAATGTGTCGGAATATCCGCGAGTTTTTGTGTAGCACCACGCTTGCTTGCCTGTCGGAATTCTCTTACTGCCTGAACCCGCTTGTAGCACTCCGGCATTTTCTTGATTTCAGCGGGCGAGCAGTCACCCAGCCAGAGGCAGTAGCGGTAATAGCGGTTTATGAATTCGTCAGAGCCAATCCACTTGTGGAAGTATTTTTCTGATGTCGGTTCTTTTCTTATAAAATCCTTCATCTCGTTTTCAGTAAAAAGATAGTTTCCGCCATCAATAGGCAAATTTCCGATTCCGATTTCCGGCACGGTGCAAAGGGGCTTTGACCGGCTTTCGACAAAAATGTTCGGCGCGTCCAGAAGATAGCCGTTGATGTTTTTGGCTTCAACAAAAGTTCCGTCCGGGTTGTAAATCTTTTTTATATTGTCACACGGATTCGGAAAATCTAACGATTTTCCATTATTGGTTTTATCTTGATTTTGCGTTAGCAAAATCGAATCCGTGTGACAACTAAAACCTACAATCACGCAATGAACATGGGCTTTTTCCGTGCTTTCACTGTCCCAGCGGAAAGTCCGCCATGCAAAATCAATCTGAACGCCATCGTTCTCAAAAAGCGTTTTCCAGAGAATTGCAACCTGTTCGCCCTGTGTGATTGAGTTCGTGGAAACAAGAGCGGCTTTAGTCTTTTTGCCTTTTATCAAATCCGCAGCTTTTTTGTACCAGCAAGAAACATAATCAAGGTTTCCCACATTCTTGATGTTGCCGAAGACATCAAGAACATCTTTTTTCTGCTCGTCGCTCATCAACCTTGCACCCACAAACGGCGGATTTCCCATGATGTAGTCGTATTCATGCACCGTACCGTCAACGTGTGTAGTGAAACCGAAGAACAAATCAAGCGTGTTCCCTTCGGCTCCGATCGGGGAACGGTTACCGAGCGAAGTCGAAGTAAGCGTCGCCCAATCCATGCGCAATGCGTTTCCTTCCACGATGAACGCGTTTGTTTTTAACGGAAGAAACTCAATTTTCTGCGCGAGAATCGCTTCTGTCTCAAGAATCATCTGGCTTTCCGCAATCCACAGTGCCGTTTTCGCAACTGTCACGGCAAAGTCGTTTATCTCGATTCCGTAGAACTGGCTGATTTTCACAAGAATGTATTCGTCAAAGGAGAATTTTCTCTCTCCTTCGTCCCAAAGCGAAAGCACCTTGTTCTCAAGTCTGCGGAGGGAAAGGTACGTTTCGGTGAGGAAATTTCCGCTTCCGCAAGCAGGGTCTAGGAATTTCAAGGAGCCGAGCTTTTCCTGGAGTTTGTGCAGTGCTGATTTTCTCTCTTTCTTCGGAAGGGACTTGCATTTTTCGAATTCCGCATTCAAATCGTCCAGAAAAAGCGGGTCGATTACCTTGTGAATGTTCTCGATGCTCGTGTAGTGCATTCCGCCCTTTCTGCGTGTCTCCGGGTTCAGCGTGCTTTCGAACACTGCACCGAAAATCGTCGGGGAAATCTCGCTCCAGTTGAACGGCGCGCAGTGGTTCACGATTACATCGACGATTTCTTCTGTAAAATTCGGAATTTCGATTTTCTCGTCGCGGAAAAGTCCGCCGTTCACATACGGAAACGGCTTCAGGCTGAGGTCGTATTTGTCCCTGTCGCAGATTTTCGTGTCGAGTGCCTTGAAGAGATTGATGATTCCGTTCCTCAAATTCGGCAGATTGAACGATTTGACGTAATCGACAAAGCTTGTTTTCGTCTCGAAAAGCCCTGCATCCTCCGCGTAAAGGCAGAAGACGAGTCTGACGCAAAGAATGTTCAGGCTCCTAAAGCTTTCGTCAGTCGGCTCAACGTATTCCTTCTCAAGCGCGTCGTAAAGTTTTCCGACAAGTTCTCCTGCCTTCAAACTGATTTCTTCCTCGCGTATGAATTCCTGCCGCCTTTTGTCAACGAGGAACTGGAGGCTGTTCAGATTTTTGTCCAGCTCGTTCAGCAGAATCTCCTTCGGTTCTCCGTTCGGATTTTCCATGTCGTAAACGAGGAATTCGTCAAAATTGCATGTGACAATCCATTTCGGATGCTGCGAGAGCGGAAGGTCAGCGACGTATTTCTTCGCCTGCTGGAAAGGTGTGAGGAACGTGCCGTCGCTCTGCTTGATTCTCTCCCGCAAATCCTTGCTGCTCGATTTCTGCTCAATCATCACCCGCGTCGAAGGAATGTACGCGTCAATGAAATTCGTTATCGTCTTCTCCTTTCCCGAATCCGAGAAGAGCTTTTCCTTCACCTGCTCCTCAAAGAATATGAAAGAAGAAATGTCCGTCACCCCAAACACGTTCGTAAGAAGGTCAATCCAGAATTTCTGCGACTCTCCCTTCTCATATCCGTGTCCCGCCCAACTCTCCATGAATTTTTTCGCTGCCTTTGCCTGTCTGTCCTGTGCCATAAAACGCATTATACCACACTCGACATCGCCTTCTCTCTGTGAAATCGCTTCGTTTTTCATTAAACTGAAAAGCATTATGAAAGCATCTAAATTTTACATTTCGACACTTCGCGAGGCTCCGTCAGAGGCGGTAATCGCAAGCCACAAGCTCATGCTCAGGGCTGGAATCACAAGAAAACTTGGAAACGGACTTTATACATATCTGCCGCTCGGCGTCCGCTCGCTCTACAAACTTGAGAACATCATCAGGGAAGAACTTGAATCAACTGCCAACGCTCTTGAATTCAAACCGACCGTCATCGTCCCGGGCGACTTGTGGAAGGAATCTGGAAGATGGGAGACCATGGGACCGCAGATGCTCAAGGCGAAGAACAGGGGAGAGCAGGACATGGTCGTTTCTCCGACTGCCGAGGAAGCATACACTGCAATCGTCCGCGACGGACTGGACTCTTACAAGCAGCTTCCTGTGAACCTCTACCAGATTAACACGAAGTACCGCGACGAAATCAGACCGCGCTACGGTGTGATGCGCGGACGCGAGTTCATCATGATGGACGGCTACACGATGAACGCGGACGACGCTTCATTGGACGAGTGCTACAACGACTACGAGAAAGCGTACTTCAGAATCTTCAAGCGATTGGGTCTCAAAATCATTCCTGTCCGCGCTGATTCTGGTGCGATGGGCGGCTCGGGCTCTGAGGAATTCATGGTCGAGTCCCCAATCGGAGACGACACGCTCATCATCTGCCCGAACGGAGATTACGCCGCCAACGTGGAGAAGGCGGCCTGCAAGGCGGACGAATCGGTGAACAAGAAGGGCGAGAAGGTCGCGAAAACCGACAAGGCAATCGAGGAAGTCGCCACTCCGAACGTCTTCTCAATCGAGGACATGGAGAAATTCTTCGACGAGTCGCCTAAAATGTTCATCAAGGCTCTCGTCTACCGCGTCATCAATTCCCAGCTCGACTTGTCCAAGGCAAACGGCGCTGAGAACTGGAAGCAGGTGAAGGACCCGGCGGGCGACTATTATCCGCTTTCGTATGCGTGCGTTCTTATCCGCGCGGATTTGGACGTGAACGAAGCTAAGCTCGCTTCCACGCTCAAGGCATCGGAAGTCGTCCTTGCCGAGGCTGACGAAATCCTGCAGATTGCCGGCGCGCCTCACGGATTCGTGGGACCTGTCACGGTGAAAGCTCCGCTCATCGTCGATTATTCAGTTGTGGAAAACGGAGAGGCGAAAATGCACGACGCGATTGCCGGAAGCGGAAAGGAAGGATTCCACATCAAGCACGTTGAGCCGATGAGGGATTTTGTTCCGTTCATCAACGCCGACGTCCGCACTGTGAAAGAGGGCGATTTCTGTCCGATTTGCGGCGGAAAATTCTATTCGACAAAGGGAAACGAGCTTGGCCACATCTTCAAGCTCGGCCACAAATACACGCACTCAATGCACGTCACTTTCCTCGGTCAGAACGGAAAGCCGACCGAGCCTACGATGGGCTGCTACGGAATCGGCGTGGACAGGACTTTGGCTTCGATTATCGAGAACAACAACGACGAGAAGGGAATCATCTGGCCGATGACAGTCGCTCCGTTCCAGGTTTGTGTCGTTCCAATCAAGTACGACGGAAAAATGAAGGAAGTCGCTGACAAAATCTATGACGAACTGCAGAAGGCCAGAATCGAAGTTCTCCTCGACGACAGGAACGAGCGTCCGGGCGTAAAATTCGCAGACATGGAACTCATCGGAATCCCGCTCAGAATCACTGTGGGCGACAAGAACCTTCCGAACGTTGAATTCAAACCTCGCTCGGCAGAAAAAGCGGAGCTTCTTTCGGTTGAAGATTCGATTGCAAAAGCTGTCGAATATGTGAAATCGGAACTCGCAAAACTCAATGCGTAAACAAAAAAAGGCGTTCAACATGAAAAAATTCATTCTTACGGTTTTTATGATTTTCTCGCTGAACTGCCTTTTCGCTCTGCCGGGGGTGCAGCAGTTGCTTCCTGACCAGAGCGGACAGTTCGTCTATTACCGCGACTCCTCTTTCGACCGCGAATCCTACGTCGGAATAATCTACTTTGACGAGGCGACTTACGGGCTTCGCTATTTCGCTCCTGCAACCGACAAGCAGGCGGAAGTCAAGATGCAGATTTATTTCACGCTGGACACGGAAAAAGCCGCGACGAAAGGCGTAATCGAGTTCACGGGCGAGACTCCTCCTGACCCGTTCCCGACATCGCAGGATGAGACCGACATCGTGAATTATCTTCACGACATCGCTTACGAGATGTTCTCAAGAAGAATTTTCTTGGGCGAAGTGAATGCGAAAAAATCCGAGAGCGGAGAATATGCGCAGTTCGGCGGAAGAGTCACAATGGAATACGACCCGATTATTCCTGTTCTGAATCTTAGCAGAATCGTGACTTCGGACGGAAAAGTCGCATTCTCGGCTGTTACAGGCGGCAAACTCGTCGATTCAACTGACACGAGCTTTTCTTCGTTCGCCGGAATCCCTGCAAAGATTTCTGAAAAATCATCTCAGAAGGTGAAGAAGGGCAAGCCGAACAAAATCGAAATCGAAAACGAAGGATTGAAAACCCAAGTTTTCACGATTGATTCTTCTTGGGAGCAGAAAACGGCTGCAAGCTGGATGCTTTCGGATTTTTCCGTGGTGTCATCTGTCGTCCTTCCAATCAAGGACGCGCAAAAGCAGATGCTCATCCGCACGCTTGTTCTCGGTCGCGACCATTCTTATCCTGACTGGACAAAGCAGAAAATCAAGGAGAACAACGGCAAAATCGAGCTCGACCAGATTTTCTACGATTCGCAGTCGAAATCTTTCAAATACGATTTCAAGCGAATCGAAACAATCGGCACCGACACGAAATCGATTTTCGCATTGACGGCAAATGCGGGCGCGTACACGAAAAACAAAAGCTATTTCGACAAGATAATTGATTCGTATTCCGTCAAATAACGGTGGTTGAGCGTAGTCGAAACCAGCGTTATTTTATAGAAGAATTTTACTTGAAATCTGCCCTCGACAGCGGAGAGCCTATCCAGACTCCGTCGCCGAGGGTTTCTTTTTTCTGTCCCTCAATCAGAATCTGGACGCGTTTGACTGTCGCGAATTCTGTCGATGTGAAAACGACCTGCTGCAGCTGCGCGAGGAATCCTTCCACACCGAGCCTGTTTTCTTCGAATTCGCGGCTGAAATTCAGATATGCGGTTCCGTCTTTCACTACGGCAGTCAGGAGCCGTGTTCCGCTCGGAATGAGCGACATGCAGCCGCTGTCAAGTTCCACAGAGTTCGGGCCTTGCAGAAGAAGCTTCAAGTTGTTCGTGAGCGGCGCTGTCGATTTCACGACTTTTCGGACGCATTGTTTTCGTGTGATTCTGCCGTCGGAATCCACGAGCGTGAACCAGAGCTTTGAAGTTGCGGTCTCCACATCCGAATTCACAGGGATTTCCTCGAACGTGCCGTTTTTGTCGCTCACTTTCACCGGCAGCGACTTCGGCGAGAACGGTTCTTCGCTGTTCGAAGAAGTTCCGTTTGCGTCGGTTTCGTCTGGGAGCATTTCAGTGTAGGAAACGACAGTCGAGCCGTCATCTTCAACGGTCTCGCTCGTCTTGTTCTCGAACAGCGAAAGGTTCTCGTCTTTTGCGTCCGGATCGAGAAGGTTCTTCAAATCTCCCTCAAGCTCGCTGTTCAGTTCCTCGTCGGAATATTCGTTCGTCTTGCTCCAGATTGAATCTTTCTCGGTGATTTCCGTAAGTTCACCTGTGATGTCGCCGGAATACGAATTCGTGTCAGTTATTTTGTCAATGTTGATTACAGTTTCGTTTGCACCGACGTTTTCCTTAACCGTGTCGGTCTTTTCAACGTGGTTTTCGATGAATGAGGGAGTCGAACCAAAAACTCTTTCGAAAAAACGGGTGTTTTTCAGATTTGATTTGATGTCATCAAGCTTAATCCAAAACACGACGGAAACAGCCACAAAACACAAAATCCAGATGACAAACAAAATCCATCTGAATTTGAATCCCTTCCCGCCGTCCTCGTCGTTCTCTATGTCCTGCTCTTCGTTTTCGCTCATTCTACTAGTATATTCGAGCAAAAATTAAAAGTAAATCAAAGGTTTTTGGGGCTTTCATAGGCTCTCATTGTCTTGAGAACACTGATTTTAACAGATAGAATAGTGAATATTCTCTTGAAGAATTTCGAAGAATTTGGAGATTTTTATGGAACAGCAGCCAGCTAAAAAATTTGACTTGATAACATTCGGAGAGACAATGCTCCGACTTTCGCCGCCATCAAACGGACGCATTTTCAGAAGCGACGTTTTCGAAAAACATGCGGGCGGTGCCGAACTGAACGTAGCTTCGGGCGTTTCGCTTCTCGGACTCCGCTCTGGAATCATCACGAGGCTTCCGAAAAATGAGCTGGGAACATTCGTAAAGAACAGAATCAGATTCTCAAGCGTTTCCGACGATTTCATCATCTACGACGACAATCCTGATGCGCGTCTCGGAATCTACTACTACGAGAACGGCGCATATCCGAGAAAGCCGACAGTTGTGTATGACCGCCGCCATTCTTCAATCACAAAAATCAAGCCTGAGGAAATCCCTTCCGACATCTACGGAAAGGCGAGGATGTTCTACACTTCAGGAATCACGCTGGCACTGAGCGATGCGACAAGAAATCTCGCACTCGACCTGATAAAGAATTTCAAAGAAGCGGGCGCGCAGATTGCGTTCGACGTGAACTACCGCGCGAACCTTTGGGACGAGGAGACTGCAAGGACGACAATCAAGCAGATTCTTCCGTTCGTTGACGTTCTTTTCATTTCCGAGGAAAGTTGCAGAAGAATGTTCCAGAAGACAGGAACGCTGCAGGAGATGCACAAGGAATTCTGCAAGGACTATCCGAACATTCAGATAATCGCGTCATCCGAGCGCGAGGTCATCAGCCCGAAAGTGCATTCGTTCACTTCGCTCGTCTATTCCAAGAAAGAAGACAAATTCTACACGGAAGAGCCGTACAAGGACATCGATGTCGTAGACAGAATCGGTTCCGGCGACGCGTACTGCTCCGGCGTTCTCTTCGGTCTTCTCAAATACGGCGACCCGCAGAAGGCGATGGAATTCGGAAACGCGACCTGCGCCACGAAAAACACAATCGCAGGCGACCTTCCGCTTTCTGACTTCAACGAGATTGCTTCAATCATCAAAGGCCACCAGACAAAAGGCAAGCAAAGCGAGATGAACAGATAAAAACTTTGCGATAAAAAACGAAAGCCCCTGCTCAGTTTTGAACAGGGGCTTTCTTCGTTTATCGGGGCTTTAGATTCTACTCAAGCTTTCCGTACATCAAGTACCAGTAGCCGTATGGTGAGTGCCATGTGCCCTTGAGGTTGCTCTTCTGAAGCCAGAACTCGTTGTAGTACGCGACAGGTGCCATTGCAGCGTCCTTGAGAAGAACCTGCTCAGCCTGATGCAAGTAGTTGTAGTGCTCTTTTACATCGGTTGTTGTGCGTGCGAGGCGAACGAGATTGTCGAATTCCTCTGATGAATATTTACCGTCGTTGTTTCCGTTTCCGGTCTCAAGAAGGTTGATCATGTTAGAAGGATCATCCCAGTCGTAAACCCAGCCGTTTCTTGCAACGTCAAAGTTTCCTGCTCTTCTGTCTGCAGAAACAGTCTTCCATTCCTGGATGTTGACGTTCATCGTGAGACCGAGCTCTGCCCACGCTGCCTGCAAATATTCAGCGACTGCCTTGTGGTAGCTAGCGTCGTTTGTGAGATACTCGAATGTAGGGAATCCTGTTCCGTTCGGATATCCAGCTTCTGCAAGAAGCTCCTTTGCGCGCGCGAGGTCTTTGTCGTAGTTCTCTGTGCTGAAGTGGTCGCCGTATGTCTTTGTCGTGACTTCTGCATAAGAAGAACCCGGCTCTGCGTCAGAAACGCCGAGTCCGACAAAGTTTGTTGCCGGTGAGTAAGTTCCCTGCATGATTGTCGTTGCGACGTGCTTTCTGTCGATTGCAAGGGAGAGTGCTTCGCGGACGCGTGGGTCGTTGAAAGGCTCTTTCTGTGTGTTGAAAGTCACATAGTAAGTTCCCATGAGAGGCTCAACGTAGAATTCGCTGTTTCCTGTGAGAGCAGGGATTTCCTCTGTCGGAACGTCCTTGATGAGCTGAACTTCGTTCTGGTTGTATGCTGTGTAAGAAGTGTTCGGGTCTTCAATCAAGTGCCATACGATTGTGTCGAATGTGATGTTTGCAGCGTCCCAGTAGTATGGGTTCTTCTTGAACACAATCTGTGCGCCGTCTGTGAATTCGCTCATGTAGTATGGGCCGTTGCAGACGTAGCTTGCAGGCGAAGTTGACCATGCGTCTCCAGCCTTTGCGATTGCAGCTGCCTGAACTGGAACGAGAACCGCGAATGCCGCGATTTTGTCAAAGTAGATACAAGGTGTTGTGAGCTTCACGACGAATGTTTTTGCGTCCGGTGCAGAAACTCCGAGCTTTGTTACGTCGCCGCCGTTCTCTGCTGGTGTCGAAGCTACATCGAATCCCTCTACGACGTTGAGAAGGTCGTAGCCGTAAGGTGCTGCAGTTGCCGGGTCAGCGACTCTCTGCCATGCGTAAACGAAATCTGCCGCTGTGAGGTCTGAACCGTCTGACCATTTGAGACCGTCTCTTAAGTGGAAAGTCCATGTGAGACCGTCGCTGCTCGCTTCCCATTTGTCGGCACAAGCTGCAACGATGTTGTTGTCGCGGTCGAATTTGAGCAAGCCTTCGAAAGCATGAATAATCATGTTCGCGCCATCGACCGTGCTGTTCAATGCAGGGTCGATTGTCTCAGGCGATGGACCGACCTGAACGTGGATAACGGAACCTTCGTCTGCAACTGTTTTTTTCTCGTTGCAAGAAACGAAAAGCCCTGCCAATGCAAGAGCAGAAACCAACAATGCTAGTTTCTTCATTTTTTTTATCTCCTTGCCACCATTTTTCAGATGGCTATAAAAAATTGCTAGTTGAGTTTGTCGAGGTGGTGGCAAGCGCAGTAATGTCCGCTCGTCACTTCCTTGAACTGCGGAGTCTGGGCCGCGCACTGCTCAGCAGCATACGGGCATCTCGTCCTGAACGGGCATCCGCTCGGCGGGTTCACCGGTGAAGGCACGTCGCCCTGCAAGATGATTCGCTTGTTTGCGCGCGCGATTTTCGGGTCTGCAATCGGAATTGCGGAAATCAATGAGCGCGTATACGGATGCATTGAATGGAAGATGAGTTCGCTTGCATCCGCCATCTCGACCATGTGCCCCAGGTACATAACGCCGATTCTGCTTGAGATGTGGTTTACGACCGACAAATCATGCGCGATGAAAAGGTATGTGAGGTTTCGCTCTTTCTGCAAATCCTCGAACATGTTCACGACCTGCGCCTGAATCGAAACGTCGAGCGCGGAAACCGGCTCGTCACAGACGATGAACTGCGGGTCAACTGCAAGTGCGCGCGCTATTCCGATTCTCTGTCTCTGTCCGCCTGAGAATTCATGCGGGTAGCGGTTCGCGTGCTCGCTGTTCAGTCCGACAGTCGCAAGAAGATTGATGATTTTCTCGCGTCGTTCAGCTTTGCTTGAATAGAGCTTGTGGATGTCCAGAGCCTCTCCTACGATGTCGCCGACAGTCATTCGCGGGTCCAAAGATGCGTACGGGTCCTGGAAAACAATCTGCATTTTCCTTCTGTACTGGCGCATGTCCGCCTTGATGTTCTTTTCGCTGTCGAAAATCACGTTGCCGTCGAATGTGATTTTTCCGGCAGTAGGCTCCGTGAGGCGCAAGATTGAGCGGCCTGTCGTCGTCTTTCCGCAGCCTGATTCGCCTACAAGACCGAAAGTCTCGCCTTTTTTGATGAAAAAGCTTACGTCATCGACCGCATGGACGATTTTCTTTGTTCCTGCGACCGGAAAATACTGCTTCAAATGTTCGATTTCAAGAAGGTTTTCGTTCGTTCCGCTCATTTTTTGTCTCCTGTAACAACATCAGCTTCCGCGCTTCCGAGAATCTGCGCTTTCTGTTCGAGCCAGCATCTTCCGTAGTGCACGTTGTCGCCGACCGACGAGCCGCCCAATGTTTCGTATTCGTTGCGGACTGGCGGACGCTCAAGGCAGATTTTCATGCAGTTCGAGCATCTCGGCGCGAAACAGCATCCTTTCGGACGGTTGAGCAAATCGACAGGCTGTCCTTCAATCGGGACGAGCTTTGAATAATCTTTTTCGTGGAATTTCGGAATAGAGCGGAGAAGTCCGCGCGTGTATTCGTGCTGCGGGTTGTAGAAAATATCATCCGTAGTTCCGTACTCGACGATTTCGCCTGCGTACATTACGGCGATGTTGTCGCACATCGAAGCCACAACGCCCAAATCGTGCGTAATCATGATGATTCCCATTCCGAGCTTCTTCTTCAGTTCCTGCATAAGCTCAAGAATCTGCGCCTGAATCGTCACGTCGAGGGCTGTTGTCGGCTCGTCAGCGATGAGGAGCTTCGGTTCGCATGCAAGCGCGATTGCAATCATGACGCGCTGCCTCATTCCGCCCGAAAGCTCATGCGGATACTGCTTGAGTCGTTTTTCCGGTTCGTTGATTCCGACGAGCCTCAAAAGCTCAAGCGAGCGTTCCCTGACTTCTTTTCCTTCTTTGTCCGTGTGGAGCTTTATCGCTTCCTCAATCTGGTTTCCGATTGTCCAGACAGGATTGAGCGAGGTCATCGGGTCCTGGAAGATGATGCTCACTTCCTTTCCGCGGATTTTTCGGAGCTGCTTCTCGTTCATCTGGTCGATTCTGTGACCGTTGAATGTGACAGTTCCGCCAGTGATTTTTCCGTTTTCTGCGGTGAGTTCCATAATCGAATATGCCGTGACGCTTTTTCCTGAGCCTGATTCTCCGACTATTCCGAGGACTTCGCCTTCTTTCATGTGAATCGTAACGTCATTCAGTGCACGGACTTCGCCTGCCGGAGTGAAGAACGACAGTTTCTCGTGCTGAATGTCAACCAAGTAATTTTCTTCCATCTTTTTGTCCTGTCTTTTCTGCCTAAGATTTGAGTTTCGGGTCGAAAGCGTCGCGCAATCCGTCGCCGAGCAAGTTGAAGCTCAAGATGATTACGAAAATGAGTGCTGCCGGTGCGAAGAGCTTTTCCGGGAACGTCTGGAATCCGTTGAGCGCGCTTGATGCGAGGGAGCCGAGAGACGGCATCGGAGCCTGAACGCCGAGACCGAGGAACGAGAGGAATGATTCCGTGAAAATCGAAGAAGGAATCTGCAACGTGGTCGTTACAATCAATGTTCCGATACAGTTCGTAATCAGGTGTTTTCCGATGATGCGCCTTTTTCTTGCGCCGAGTGCCTTTGCCGCAGTGACGTATTCGTTCTGCTTGAGAACCATAATCTGGCTCCTGACGATTCGTGCCATTCCGACCCAGTACAAAAGCGCGAACACGATGAACATCGAAACCATGTTCGGGCCGAGCCTCTGAATCCAGCCGAAGAGCGGGACTTCGCCGAGTGCGCGGAGCGGGAATTTCAGCGTCTGAGCAAGAAGAATGATGATGAGAACGTCAGGCACCGTGTAGATGATGTCAACGATTCGCATCATGACCAAATCGACGACTCCGCCGAAGTATCCTGCGATTGCTCCGTAGAGAGAGCCGATTATGAGAATCAGAAATGAAGCGACTATACCGACCATCATCGAGACTCTTCCGCCGACCATTACGCGGATTGCGTAGTCGCGTCCGTTCTGGTCAGTTCCCAAAAAGTGCGGGAAAACGCTTTCCCCCGCCTCGATTTTCTGCATCTCAGCAGCCGAATACTGCATCGGAGCAAGTCTTTCAGAGCCTTTTATCTGCTGCTCGTATTTGTACGGGTAGAATGCAGGAACGATGAAGCACAATACGACGATGAAAAGAACAATCGAAAGTGCAGTCATCGCAATCTTGTTTCTTCTGAATCTTCTGATTCCGTCTTTCCAGAAACTTACCGACTCGCGCATGACGACGAGCGATTCTTTTTCCTGTGCGGAAGCCTTCACGAAATCGTCTACGTTCAGCTGAAGGCTTAGCGGTTTATTTTTTGCCAGCATTGTTTTTTTCTCCTTACTACTTCAAGTTGATTCGCGGGTCAACGATTTTGTATGCGATGTCAACAATCACGTTCATGATGATGATGAAAACAGCAAGGAAGATTGTCGTGCCCATAATCATAGGATAGTCGCGGCTTGTGATTGCGCCGACGAATTCAGAGCCGAGCCCCGGAATGTTGAAAATCTTTTCGATGATGAAGCTTCCTGTCATAAGGGAAGCGAGGAGTGGTCCAAGATAAGTGATGACCGGAAGGATTGCGTTTCTGAGCGCGTGCTTGAAAATCGCTTTGAATGTGCTCACGCCTTTTGCGCGTGCCGTTCTCATGTAGTCCTGCCCCATTACGTCGAGCATAGAAGAGCGCATGAGACGCGCGATGTAGAAAGTAGGGTAGAGTGCCAGTGCCATCACCGGCATTATGTAGCTTGACGCGCTGTTAAGCCCAAGCGAAGGCAGAAGGTTCATCTTAGTGCTGAATATGTACATCAGAAGTGTCGATGAAAGAAAGCTCGGAATTGCAATTCCTGCGGTTGAAAGGACGACGAGCACGTTGTCGATTGTCTTTCCTCTCTTGAATGCCGCGATTGCTCCGAGCGGAACGCCGCACATAACTGCGACCAGCAATGCGAGCCCTCCGATTCTTGCTGAAACCGGAAATTTCGTTCCGATAATCTGACTTACAGTTCGTCCTCTTTTCTTGAGGGAAAGTCCGAAATCGCCGTGGGCGATACCCTTCATGTAAGTGACGTACTGCGTGCTGAGCGGCTTGTCGAGCCCGTACTTCGCTTCCATTGCCGCTTGTGCCTGCGGGGTTACAGCCTTTTCCGATAGGAAAGGGCCGCCTGGTACCATGTTCATGATAAAGAAAGTAAGCGTCGCGACTAAAAATGCCGTGATTATGGCAGTCACGATTCGCTTAATCGCATACTTTAACATAAGATTAACACCTCTGATATAATTTAAGTTTGTTTATATATAAGCGGTATATTATAATTGAATAGGCGGAAGATGTCTATAAAAACGCGCACACCGCTGATAAATGCGCAGTCTTTCACCGTTCCGCCGGTTTGAGAATCTTTGGGGCCTCGAAAAACGCCATTGTAATTTGAAGCTGCCTGTTCTTTTTATTGTGTTTCGGATTTTCCGTGCTGGTCTTCGTCGCTCTTTTTTACGGCGGAAGCTTTCAGTGCAGCCATGAACAAGTCGTTCTGATTCTGCATTAGCGGAACCGAAAATTCTGGTGCGCCGTCCGCCGCCGAAACCCTGTAGAGGTTCGAGTCGCCGTATGAATACGCCGGGCTCGACTTCTCGTTGAGCCACCACTCAAGGACGGCAATGACGCATAGTGTGTATTTCAGCAAATTTGCATTCGTCGCTTTTGATTCGCCCTCAGGCTTTTTCGCGCCGAGGATGATGTTCAGCCTTTTTGACACGGGCGTTTGGATTCCGTAATGGTACTTCGCCCACGGGTTCCCCACTCCGTCGACATAGCCTTTCTGCTTCTCCGCCGCGGCAATCTTCTTCACGAGATTCTGCAGGTACTTTCGGAGAATCGTCGCGCGCACGCACAGCTGCCTGTACGGGTTGTCGTTCTTCGGCTTGTCCAGTA
Organism: Treponema sp.; assembly: GCA_017525605.1. GTDB lineage: Bacteria > Spirochaetota > Spirochaetia > Treponematales > Treponemataceae > Treponema_D. The sequence goes on from JAFXSM010000038.1 coordinate 25,356, forward strand.
TGAGCTGCTGGAACTTGAAGTACGGAAGGAAATAGAATTTCGTCTCCCAAAGCATGTCGGTGAGGAGCTTGAGTCCGTACTGCGATTTCCGAAAGTCGCCCGGATTCGAGAATTCGCTGTTCGTGAATTCTTTTATGACTCCTGCATAGTTCCTTTCGAAGAGGACTTCCCTGTACAACGCCCATTCGCTCATTATCGTCGCGATTTTGTCGGTGTCGTCAAGCTCGTCCGTGTCGTTGATGAACTGAAGGTCGATGTTCCTGCATCCCTGCAGGAAATCTTCCGTGATTCGCAAAAGTATGATTGTGACCTGAACCGGGTTTTCCGGCGAGACAAGGTTCAGTCCCTCGCGGAACTGGTACAGCGGCTGGAAATACGGGTACATGTCCGGGTGAGAGTCCAACGCCGCGAATCCCGCCTGCGGGAAAAGCTGCTCCAGAAGTTTCAGTCCCGATTTCACATACGGGGACATCACCGAGTCCGACTTTGTTTCGCCCTCTTTGTTTTCCTCGCCTTTCTTCTCTTCTCCGCCTTCTTTCTTTTCCTCCTCGCTCTTCTTCGCCTTCTGGTTCGGGAGCATCAGGTCGTATTTCGTCATCTCAAGGAAGCCCAGTATGTCTGCGGTGCGCACGATGAAGAAGTCGTGGAACTCCTCGCAATGCTTGCAGCACAGGCGCATCAGAAGCGGATACAGCCCCTTGATTATCTTTTTGTAGACGTAAAACCATTCCGTGATTCCGGCTTTTGTCGCCGTCGTCACCTTTCTTTTGTCGATTTTCGGATATTTTATCAAATCGTTGTGGATTTCCTTGAAGATTCCGGGAATCCTGTTCTCCCCGAGATAGTAGATTTTCAGGAGGAGACGGTAGATTGTCTTTATGAAGTCGTATGTTGAAAGTACCGTGACGTTGTCCGGGTGCGCCTTGAGCGAGTTCAGGTAGTATTTCAGGTCTTTGAGCGACCAGCTTCCGACAAGGCGTATGAATGTGAATTTCTCTTCCTCGGCAAGCATGATTTTTTCTTTGTACGATGCCGGCGAAATCTGTATTATCGATTTTATTGCGGTGATGAAGTCGTTCAGGTGCTCCAAGTCTTTCTCAAGGTCGTACTCGACGAATCCTTTCCTGAGCTTTTCGCTGTTCTTCGTGAATTTCAGCACAAAATTGAATATTCCGTAGCTCGTCTTGATTTTGTATTCGCTGTCCATCATCAGCCTGTCAAAAAGCTGCTTCTCTGTCGGCTTGATGTCGGGAAGCTTTTTCTGCTTCGGCTTTGCTGGCGTTTCCGTCATCTGCTGCGTCGCGGCCGTCGAGCCTGAATTCGCCGACTTTCCCAGTGGCTTCTTCGCGAAAATCTGGTGCTGCGGCAGCGATTTGTAGTCGATTGGGGCTGACTTTTCCTGAAGGATTTCTCCTCCGAGGACAGTCATCATCTTCTTTGCTTCTTCCTCCGAAAGTACGCCGAGGTTTTTCCTTGTCTTGTCGAGCGTTCCCGGTTCCCAGCTCTGTTCTATTTTTGCCATAATTCTCTACTCCTAGCTTCTTGTGGACTCTCTTCTCACAAGCCCCTCAAAATTGTGCAGAACGATGTCTTCGTTTTCGTTCGTCTTCAGGACTCCCTCGAAAGTCCCGTAAATCGTCGTCGTCGTGTCGTGTATAAGCATAAGCGAAAAGTCTTGCAGCTGTCTTGAAATCGGCGTGAACGTCAAATCCACCATGTTCTCGAAATCCTGAATGACCCAGTTCTTCTGGATTCCGCCGTTGTGCGTTATCTGAATCTGCGGAAGCGGCGTTTTTTTGCCGTCAAGGAAGAGGAAGTTGCTGTTGATTCCGTCCGCGTCCACCTGGTTTTCCTGCACTGCATGGAGCACGACCGTGAATCTCTTTTTCGTGCCGTTGATTTCCGTAAGTCCCGAAATCATCACTGACTCTGATTCATACTCGAACGGATAATATGCCCTGTTCACCTGGAAAATCGAGAATCCATCCGTGTCGTTCATTATCGCCTGCGGATAATTCTTGGTGCTTCCGAGAGAGACTGTGCCGTGAATCGATGGCGTCGCGTAGTATGTCGCAGAGCATCTCCGCCTTGTCGGTGCCGGGACGACCGCGAAAACCTCGTTCATCCTTTCGTCCGTGTAAGGGGCTACGAATGCAGCCCTTGCCGACGGGCGCGAGTCGTCGCCTTTCAGCGAGAAAATCATCGAGAAGCGGTTTCTTTTGTGGTCCCAGCTTAGCCTGACGTACCTGTTTTTGCTGAAGCTCGCGCAGAACCCGCATTTCATGTTGTGCGGAATGATTCTCCTTCTCGGTCCCATCACTTTTCTGTATGAGAATTTGCGTTTGCTCTCTTTGTCCCAAAATACGACTTTCACAAGACCGAAGAGTTTCTGGTCCAAAAAATCAACCATGCCGATATAGTCGCCGATGGAAAACATGAACGAGATTGAGCTTTTTATTCTGAAATTTGTGATGAATTTCGGAAGAGGCAGTCCTGTGAACGGTGCGCGTATTCCTCTTATGTCCAAACATTCCGGACAGCCGTCGTATGTGCCGAATATTGCCTTTCCATTCTTTATGACGCTGTCGGGAATTGGCGAAAGCTCTCTTGTGTACAAAATCATCCTCTCAAAACTTTTTCATCTTTTGCCTTATATTCTCGGAAAAAAAAAGACACTGTTCAAGAGTTGAATATCTCCATTATCTCTATTTTTGTAATTTTCCGACCCCCAAACCGATTTTCCTTGAGAATTCACCATTTTGCCTTAAACTGAAATTCAGGAAAGGACAATATTCAATGCCGAATTTTACAATTTGCATTAATTCGGCATTCGATTTGCAACATTATTTTCTTGATGGAGGCTCACTATGGCTGTTACACTTTATTCTCTTGGTGCCGCACAGGAAGTCACAGGCTCAAAGCACATTTTCGAAATAGACGGTCGCTCATTCATGGTGGACTGCGGTGCGTTTCAGGGAAAGCGCGCCGAAGCCGACGAGAAGAACAGGAAATTCGAAATCGCCGTGGACAAAATCGAATCGGTGATTCTGACACATTCGCATTACGACCATGTTGGATTGCTTCCAGTGCTGGTCAAGAAGGGCTTCAACGGAATCATCTACGCCACTCCGGCGACGCGCGACCTTGCCGATTTGGTGATGATGGATTCCGCGAAAATACAGGCACGCGATGCCGAGTATCTTCGCAAGCAGGCTCTGAAAAAAGGGCAGAAATTCACGTGGACTCCGCTCTTTGACGAGAGGGATTGTCTCAAGACCACGAACCAGATTGTCACCGTCTCGTACAACAGGAAGATGTACGTTGCGCCGGACGTAATCCTCGAATTCTTCGATGCGGGGCACATCCTCGGCTCGGCGTTCGCGTATGTGACGATAAAAGGTCAGCGCGACGAGGACGGAAAGCCGCTCGGCACCTCAAAGAATTCCGGCATGATGCTCTCGATTTGGAACAAGCTTTTCGGCTGGAAAAAAGACGACAAGCGTTCCAATTCAGACAGAAGGCGCGCGACCCCTGAAGAGCAGGCTGAGTACAAGGGGCCCGAAAGGCGAAGCGGCTACGACAGGCGCGCGGGAAAGGACGAAATCCGAATCCTCTACACTGGCGACCTCGGAAGGAAACTCAAGCCGATTATCCGCGACCCTTCTACGAACCTTCCTCCGCCTGACTACATCGTACTTGAAAGCACCTACGGAAACAGGAAGCACGAGCTTGCGTCTGTCGCGATGGACGAGCTTCGCAAAATCGTGAACAGGGCAGTGGAGAAGAAAGGAAAAATCATAATCCCGTCATTCGCAATCGAAAGGACGCAGGAGCTTGTATATTATCTGCACCTGCTTGTTGACCAGAAAAAGATTCCTGCGATTCCGATTTATGTCGATTCCCCGATGGCAGTGAATGCGACGAGCATCTTCCAGGTTCATCAGGAATGTTACAGCGAGGAAGTCCACGAGGCGTTCCTGAAGCATCACAAGAATCCGTTCGGCTTCGGAAATCTCACCGCGATAAATTCGGTCGAGGAATCGAAGGCACTGAACGAGAAGCCGGGGCCGATGATTATCATCTCCGCTGACGGAATGTGCGAGTCGGGAAGAATCGTCCACCACCTCGCGAACAACATCTCTGATTCGCGTAACACGGTTCTCATCGTAGGTTTCATGGCGGAGAACACGCTCGGGCGCAGAATCCGCGACGGAGCCAAGGTCGTGAAAATCATGGGCGAGGAGTACGACGTGAAGGCGACTGTCGAGTCAATCAACGCGTTCAGCGCACATGCAGATTACGAGGAAACTTGCAAATGGCTTGAGGCAATCGACACGTCCCGCCTAAAGAGAATCTTCCTTGTGCACGGCGAGCCTGATTCTCAGGAATTCCTGAAGAATTATCTTGAGGAGCACGGATTCAAGGACGTTCAGATTGTGAAATACGGCGAAACTTACGACTTAGTGTGAGTTTCCGGGGCAAAAATCGGAATTTTGCAGAATCAAACGCGCAAGATTTCCGGCTTGTTAAAATTGGTATGGGGACGGCGGATTTTTTTGCCGTCCTCTGTTTTATATGCTCGTAAAAATCAATAGAATGTGATTCATGCGTAACTACATGAAAAGTGTCTTCATCACGGTAGGCTCAATCGCACTGGTTGTGCTTACTTACGTTCTTTCCGTTTATCTGTTCGTATTTGGCCCTTCGTTTTCCAGGGCAGAAATGACCGAGGAAAAAATCAAGAAGTATTTCATGACAGAAGAATTCTATTCGCAGTACCTTTCCGAAAAGTCGTGGTTCGAGTCGAAGAATCCGAGACATGAATATGTCGTCTCGCATGACGGGCTGAAACTTGCCGCGCTCGTTCTTCCGTTCGACAAAAACGACTCCCAGGAAATTGAGGAATCCCTCGGAACTGTGATTCTCCTTCATGGATATCACTCCGACCCTGTGCGCGAATTCGTCTCGCTTGCGCATTTTTACCACAACCTCGGCTACAACGTGATTATGCCGTATCAGAGGGCGCACGGAGAAAGCGAGGGCGAGTACATAACGTTCGGCTTGAAGGAGAGGTTCGATATCCGCGACTGGATGTTCAAGGCGAACGAGCTTTTCGGAAGCGGCAGGCCTCTTTTCGTGGAGGGAATCTCGATGGGCTGCGCGACGACTGTCATGTCGCTCGGGTTCGACAATCTCCCTGCGAATTTGCGCGGAATAATCGCCGACTGCGGCTTCACTTCCCCGAAGGCAATCATCATGAAAGTTTTGTCGAAGGACAAGAAAATCCCGACTTCATCTCTGATTTTCACTGTCGGAAATGCGATGTCGCAGAGCAAGATTGGAGTTGACCTTGAGGAATATTCGACTTTCGATGCGATTGATTTCAACAAGACACGCGCGGAGCAGATTCCGATTCTCTTCATTCACGGCGCGGACGATGATTATGTCCCTCTTTATATGACGAGCGAGAATTTCATGCGCTGCGTCGGAAATTTCAGCGAGCTTGAGGGCGGCGATCTTGGAAATGTCGTCGTCACCCCGAATCCGCAGGCGAGCAAATACAAATACGTTCAGATTGAGGGCGCACAGCACGCGATTTCGAATATCATAAATCCTGAAAAATACCATTCCGAAGTCAGAAAATTCCTTGAGAAATACGGAAAATAGTCCTGTTCGGAGTCGGCGGTTGCTGATTTTCGAACCTAGTCCTGTCTTTTTAATGAGGTTTCCAAAATGAAAAAAATCATGCTTGTTTCTTCAATGCTTTTTCTCTGCTCTCTTTCTTTCGGGGCAAAAAAAGCAAAGGTCGTGACCCTTACAGCAACGACGAATCTTACCCCGTGCCAGATTCAGCTCGGAAGTGACGTTGAGAAAACGTTCGGCTTTGCTGATGCCGGAAAAATGGTCTATCCGGCGGTCGACAAAGTTATCGTAATCGACGACAAAACATATCCGAATCCGAAAGACAAACGGATGGCGTTCACGAATGCAATAGCGTCCGGAAATGTCGCGTCGTCAAAAATCACTGAGGACGCAGCCGTTATTCTTCTTTCTGGCACTGTCGATTTGAGCGACGGAAAGGTGAGCGACAGCGACCATTCGTATTTCGACAAATTCGATTCCGCTACTCACAAAAGGGTGAACGACGACATCGTGTACAACATTGGCGCGAACAAGACGATTCTTGGAATCGAGCAGGCAAAGGTCGCGTTCGGCGGGCTTCGAATCAAAGCGTCAAAGTCGAATTCGGCTTCGAACATAATCATAAGGAACATCGCTTTTTGGGACGCGCACGGCTCGACCGAATACGACACTTCCGTGAAGAAATTCGAAAATAAGAAGGCAAGCGCGGACCAGCTTTCAATAGAAGGAACCCCTGCAAAAGGAGCTGACGGAAAAGACAACGGCGAAATGGAATTCATCCCGACGAACATCTGGATTGACCACTGCTCTTTCTCCGACGGAAAATGCGTTGACCTTGAGCGCAACTACAACCACGACGGCGCGTTGGACGCGAAGGCAGTGCGCAACATGACGGTCTCGTACTGCGAATTCACGAACCACGACAAAGTGACGCTCTTGGGGCCTAGCGACAGTTTTGTGAACCCGAACGACAGGCAGATTACGTTCCACCACAACTACTACCACGGTGCGATTCAGAGAATGCCTAGAAGCCGCGGCTGCAAAGTCCACATCTACAACAACGTCTTCGACAACATCGGAACGTCTGGCAACAGCGGCTACAGCCTCGGGCCTGGAATCGGCTCGCTTTTCATCGTCGAGTCGAACTATTTCGGAAGCCACGCTGGAAAAATCCTCCGCTACAATGACAAGTCTTCTCTTTCAGATTCGACTTTCTCAAAGCTGTATGCAAGCGGAAATGTTCCCGAGCTCAGCAATTCGAATTCCGAAGAATTCACAAAGCATCGCGTGACTGAAAAGCCGTTTGAAATCAGTTACGAGTATGAGCTTGATGACGTTTCGAAAAACAAGGGCGAGCTTCCGGGAAAAGTCGGCAACGTTCTTCTGATTTCCGTAAAGTGAGAAAATGCAAAAATGAAAGCGAATATTTCTGTTTCAGATTCCCTTCCTGATTTTTTCCGAAACTTGAGCGTTCAGGACGAAAATGAGGAAATCCGCGTGATTCTTTCCGACGGAACTCACAAAGGCGCGTTCCGTGAAAGAATCTTCTATAATCTTCCGAATCCCCTCGTAATCGAATCTGAAAATGCTGATTCTGAAAAATGCGTCCTCTCGGGCGAGAACTGCGAGGCGTTCCACAAGGACACCGAGAACCGGGCGATAATCACGTTCGGAAACGAATGCACGAAAGTGACGCTCATGAATTTCACAATCGAGAACCTGCATGTGAAGACGAGCGACGACGCTTCCTTGGGAAACCAGGCGGAGGCAATCTGCTTCGACTGCAAGAAGGGCTTCCTCTACTGTGAGAACATGATTTTCAAAAGCCGCCAGGACACGATTCATGTGAAAGGCTTCTCGCATTTCAAAAACTGCCGAATACTTGGCGACGTTGATTTCATCTGGGGCTACTGCGACACGGCGATTTTCGACAACTGCAAAATCCACACGATTGCCGACAACCGTGGAAGCGACCGGCCTGCATACGTCCTTCAAAGCCGCTCACTGAACGGAAGACCCGGATTCGTGTTCATAAATTGTGCATTCACTGCGGACAACCGCGGCGAAAATGCGAAGATTTACATCGGAAGAAGCCAGGGAACCGGAAAGAAAGATTCCGTTGACAGATGGGACTCAATCGCGCTCATTTCGTGCACGATTTCTGATTTGTACGACACCGCGCTCTGGACAGACGAGAACGGAAGCCGCGCCGTCTACCCGGAGAAGGGCAGTGCGCTAGTGGGCTGGAGGGAGTACGGCACGAAAATAAAGGATTCAGCCGGAAACATCCGCCCCTACGACCCGAAAAAACAGGAACGCCACGGCTACTCCATGAACGACAGCGACTTGATGCGGCTGCAAAAGTGCATCGAAGAGACGAAAGTCGTTTGAGCGGCTGAATCCTGTCTTGGTGAATTTCCGTGGGATAATCCAAAGTGATGTTTGTGATTGTCCCACGAGGTCCTTTTCATCAAGGCTTTGCGCGGTGAAGACACAGTTTCAGCATCTACCTCACCTTCCAGAGCAAAAGCCCTTTTCCGTCGCTTGAGAACACGAGAGCGACGATGTATACTTTGCGTAGATTTGTTGAGCTGGAGGTGCGTTTATGACAATCGAAGGATATTTTGACGGAACGGCAGTCAGACCTCTTGAGCCTGTTGATTTGAAGCCTCAGCAGAAAGTGTTTATCGACATTCCAGATCAGAAGGAAAATGTAGAAGAGCGTAAAAAGAAACAACGTGCATTTCTCCAAGACCTTGCAGACCACGCGGAAGAAGTCCACGAAGAAGAGGAATCGGCTCGAAAAACTCGGCAGAAAAAAGCGGTGGACGACCTTTTTAATTTGCTTTCTGATGACGAGGCAAAGGCATTCGGGGAAGAAATGAAAACGCATCTGCGCTTCAAGACGGTGGAACTCTCATGAAATACTTTCTCGACACGAACATCATCAGCTATCTTTTGCAGAAGAATGTTTCCGTGCTGTCAAAATTAAAAGAACTCATTGACCGTGAGGACACGGAATTATACATTTCAGTCGTCACCTATTACGAACTAAAACGCGGGCTGATAGCTTCCAATGCGACAACAAAGTTGAAAGCTTTGCAAATTATTCTCCATTCATACTTTGAAGTAGTGCTGATGGATTTCGGCATGTACGAACGCTCTGCTCAAATTTACGCTGATTTGAAAAAAGACGGAAATCTTATTGAGGACGACGACATTTTTATCGGTGCTACAGCCCTTGAAAACGATGCCGTCCTTGTTACGAACAACGAACGGCACTTAGGGCGAATCAAAAATTTGAAAATTGAAGTGTGGAAATAAAAACTAAAAGAATATCCCGTTTGAACTTTCCCTGCTGAAATTGTATTTTTCGCGTGAAGAACACAGCCTTAGCATTTATCGCACCTTCCAGAGCAAAAGCCCTTTTCCGTCACTGGAGAACACGAGCGCAACCTTGAACATCTGCTTGCCGCTCACGGCGAAACGCTCCGCATAGCCGTTTTCGTCAATCTGGGCGAGGGCGGTCTTTGCGACTTCATCAACGTCTTTGCCTTTGTCCATTTTTAGCTCAAAAATGAAAACCGCGTCCTTTGTGGTGACGACGACATCGCTCCGTCCGTTCACGTTCTGAAGCTCGGAGACGACGCGCATTCCGCTCAGACGGAACATCAAGTGCGTCACCGACTCGTAGTAGTTTTCGCAGATATCTTTCTTTACGATTGTGGGCAAATCCGCAACCGCAGCCTTTATCATCGAGCAAACGCGGTCAACGTCCTTGTTCCTGAGCGCGTTCCGCAGATTGCTGATTTCAAGCCCCATGTCGTCGTAGGGCACTGAGACGTATTTTGCCAAAAGAATTTTCAGGAACGACTGCTCGACCTCGCGGTTGGGGAAATCAAGCCAGAACATCCTGTCCTCGGCGTCGAAGCCTTTTATCGTGAGGTAGCCGCTTTGATAGATGACAGGGAGCATGTTCTTTGTGTTCGGGTCGTACTCCCGGAATGAAATCTCGTCGACCTCACGCCCGTTGACGAGCGTCTCAAGCTCCAGCGGCTGGTTCTGCAAAGCCTTCACGAGCATCGACGGAGTTCCGCTTTGGAACCAGTAGGAGCCGAAATCACAGTCCTTGAAGCATTTCAAAAGGCAGAACGGGTTGTAAACGCCTTCCACGTTGAACGAAAAATGATAGCCGTCGTACATTGTTTTGAGCTTCTCTTTCGCCGCCTCCACCGTCATGCCGAACCGTTTCGCAAGTTCTTCGATTTCCAGCACAAAGTACGCGTTCAGCTCGGACTCAGAAATTCCGCAAATCGAAGAATACTTTGACACAAGACTTATATCGTCAAGCTGGTTCAGACCGCTGAAAATATTCATGTGGCTGATTTTCGTGATTCCCGTGATGAACAAAAAGCGGATATATTGGTCGAGTTCCTTCAATGGGCTGTAGAACGCACGGAGTTCCGCCCGGTTTTTCTCCTCGTATTCGGAGTAGAGCGCATCGAGCACCGGCTTGTCGTACTCGTCGATGATTACTGCGACCTGCTTGCCGGTCTTTTCGTAGGCGGTCGTTATAATCTCGGCAAAGCGGGTGAAAAATTCCGATGATTTTTTTTCGATTCCGTACTGTTCTTCGTATTTACCTAAAATCTGCTCAAAAAGTGCAAACAGTTTTTTTGAGTTGTCGAATGAGCCGCCGCCAAAGCTGATTTTAATTACCGGGCAAACTTCCCATTTTTTTTCAAGTTTTTCAAGCGCAAGCCCTCGGAACAGTTCTTTCTTGCCCAAGAAATATGCTTCCATCGTGGAAAGCAAAAGGCTTTTTCCGAATCGGCGCGGACGGCTCAAAAAATATGCTTTTCCCTCGCGGGCAAGGTTGTAGACGTAAGCCGTCTTGTCCACATAGACGCAGCCTCGCCTTCTCAAATCCTCAAAATCCTGAATGCCAATCGGCAAAAATCGTTCTTCCATAGAATCCATTATATTCTGTTTGGGAAAACCGTTCCATAAAAACGCACGACCATCTCATCGGGAGACTCGAAGTCGGGCGCGGAAGTTTGAGGCAGTGAACGCGCTACAACTCTCAACTCTCAACTCTCAACCGATAAGTTTGCCCGCAGCATCTTTGCGGGATTTTCTTGTTTTAAAAGCAGTTTTCAATTTCTTCAATATATATTCATTTTTCTCGACGAAAAGGCCGCTGTCCGTGGATTCTAGCTCCATGAACGGCGGTCTTTTTTCGTTTCGCAAGGAGTTTTTATGAAAAGAAAACACTTATTGCTCTGTGCGGCTCTTATTGTTTCTGCAAGCTTTGCAAAAGCCGATGAAACGAATGCCGGGAACGCAGGAAAAAAATCCAGCATCTCATTTTTCTCCGACGACGTTCCACGCTACAAGGGGTTCGCATTCGGCGTGTTCGGGACGAACCAGTACGGACTTGGCGGCTGGGGCGACTTTGCCCCTGTGATGGCGGGCGGCGGAATCAGCGCGGAGTACACGCTGCCTCCGTTTTTGCACAAGAACCTTGACCTGGGCTTCTCGCTCCATGCGGACTACGCCCACATCTTCCCGAACAAGGACAGCACCTTAAAGCGCGACGACGACATAGGCGCGTCGTTCTCATTGTGGATGCGCATTCCGTTCACGCTCGGAAACGCTCGCTTCGCTTTGCAGCCGGAAGTTGGCTACGGCATGGTTTTCCACAACGCAGAAGGACAGAACGGCTCCGATGCCGACGGCTGGTACTACGACCAAGTTCTTTCCGTCGCTCCGGCTCTCCGCTGGATTCCGCAGAAACTCGACACGCTCGAATTCGACATCGCGCCTTTGTACACGTTCGCGCCGGAAAAATACAGTCATACTTTGAACCAGCTGGGATTCCGTCTGGGCGTCGTCTGGCACATCGACAGTTTTATCCAAGCGAAGGCGGAAGCGAAGGAAAGGGAACGCCAGGCGAAAATCGCGGAGGAGCAGCGGCTTGAGCGTGAGCGTCAGGAAGAGGAGGCTCGAAAGCAGCGCGAGGAAGAAGAGCGCAAGAAGGCTGAAATCGAGCGGCTCAGGAAGGAAGCCGAGCAGGCCGCCGCTGACGAAGCTGAACGGCTCCGCATAGAAGAAGAAATCCGAAGGGCGGAGGAAGAGGCGCGGCTTGCAGAAGAAGCGCGCAAGGCCGCCGAAGAGGAAGCCGCGAGAATCGCCGAGGAAGAGCGGCGTAAGGCGGAGGAAGAAGCCGCCCGAATCGCAGCCGAGGAAGCTCGTAGGGCGGAAATCGCAGCATGGCCGAACCCGCTTGCCGCCATCGTTGCGCAAAAAGCGGAGAACTTTACCCCGGACGGAGACGGCGTGAACGACACCGTGATTCTCACTCCGTCTATTCAGTATGTGGAAGAGACGCCTGAGAACTGGATTATCAAAATCACAGACCCGCAGGGCAACGACTTCAGGACGTTCAAAGGAAACGGCGCGCTGCCTGAGAGCCTTGAATGGGACGGAAAGAGCGACAAGGGCGAGACCGTCGTCTCGAAGAACACCTACACGGCTCATCTTACGGTCGTTCCGAGCAGGACGGACAGGCTCCGAACGAAAGCGCAGGAAGTGAAGGCCGAAACACCGGTTGAGACAGGACTTCTGCTTGAAGTAATCGTTCCTGAGCAGGAATGGAAAATCGTCGTCCAGGGATTCACCTTTGACCCGGATGCGGCGACGTTCAACAAGCTCACGCCGGAGCAGCTTCAGAAGAACCGCGAGATTCTCGATGAAGTGACCAAGCAGATTTTTGACCATCCGGGCGCGAACGTGGTCGTTGAAGGCTACGCAAACAACGTTTTCGGCACGAAGCGCGAGGAAAACGAGGAGCTGGTTCTGCTTTCGCAGAAGCGCGCGGAGACTATTGTTGAGGAACTTGTGAACCGCGGAATCGAGCGCGAGACGCTCACAGCCAAAGGCATGGGAAGCCAGAACCCGATTGCGGGAAGACGCGACCGCGCGAACTGGTGGAAGAACCGCCGCGTCGAATTCAGGATTAAGAAATAGGGGGTGCTGACATGAACATGAAACGGATTTTTCTATACATAATGGTGGTTTTGGCTGCGGCACTTTTTTCGTGCAGCCAGCTTTACGAGGATTTGCTCGTGAAGGAGGATGAGAAGCATTCGCTTTCCGTGACAAGCGCGGAGATTTCGGACTCTGAGGGAACGAAGACGCTCACTGTTACGACGGCGGACGGAGTGACGACATCTTCCGTGGTGAGCGTTGACGGAACTGAATGCTCTATAACCGGCACCGTGACCGAAAACGCAGACGGAACAAAGACAATCAGCTACGACGTTTCTTCCGTTGTGACGGCGGAGACGCTTGGAGGCACCGTTTCCGTGACGATTCGGGCGGAAGGATTCAAGGACACCGAGACGACTGCGGACTACACGCCGGCTGTCGTTCTCACCGTTCCCGAAGACAAAGACGTGTTCAACAGCGAGGCTTCATCCGAGGAGGAACCGACCGCCACTACGAACTACCGCGATTCGATTACCGTAACAAAAACATACACCGCAAGCGACACTACTGCGCTTTCTTCTTGGGCGGACGTGCAGTCGTTCATGGCGGACAGCGCGAACAACGGAAAGACAATTTCCGTGACGTTCACCGCAACTGCCGACAAGGACAGCTCGAAGACTGCGACGGCTTCTGTGACCTACACCGTAAAGAAAGACGCAACAATCGACAGCGTTGAAGTTACTTCAAGCGCAAACGGTGAATTCGTCGTGGGCGCGACACTCACCGCAACGACCTACTATCTCGATGAAGACAACGGCAACGCAAAGACCGAATACACAGGCCACGGAGTTTCGTACCAGTGGTACATCGCGGACGACTCAAGCGGAACGGGCGAGAGCGCGATTGCAGGCGCGACCAAAAACGCATACACGGTCGAGTCAAGCGTGAACGGCTCTTCTCCGTGCGGAAAGTACATTTATGTGAAAGCGACACAGGCTTCGACAAGCACGACAAAAACTTCCGAAATGAAGGCGATTAAGAAGAGCGTGACCTACGTTACGGACATAAAATCAGGAACTTCCGAGACCGTCACATACGATAGTTCATACGCTTCCCTCAAGAGCGACGCGGCAAAGACCAACCGCACATTCGTGGGCTGGTACCGCGAATCGAACTATTCGGGCGATAAAGTTACCGACAGCGACATCGCAGGCTTTGCCGACAGCGAGACGCTTTTTGCGCGCTGGGGCGGAGCGGCTCTGGACATCAGCGTTCCTGTGGGAGACGGAGCTGGAAAGATGTTCAAGAGCGCGTACCTGCACATTCCGGGAGTCGCAATCGCGGACTTTGACGACGACGGATTCGACATCTTGAGCGGAGAGAGCGCGGTCATCAACAACCACGCGTCAATCGACTTGAGCGGAAAGAAGTTCGTGGACGGCACGGAAACCGCGCTCGCGGGCTACACGGCAGGCACGAGCGGAAACATGACGCTCCGGGTGCAGATGGGCGCGGTGGACGCTTCGAGCGGAACGAACCTTGCTTCAACAAAGCTCATCATCACGCTTGTGGACACGGACGGGGGCTGGTACCTCACCTACATCGACGGCGCGAACTTTACGGCAAGCGCGACAGCCCACATCGCCACAGGCTCGGCACTCACCGCGTTCTCACACAGCACGACGGCGACAATCAACGGACAGAGCTACACAATCGCAACCCACAACGCGGGCGGCTACAGCCCAGAGGACGTGGGAACGTATCATCTGTGGTCAGAGAGTGCGCCTAGCTTCGCCGAATCAGGCTTTACGCTCCCGACTCTCGCCGACATCGAGAACTTCGTTCAGGACAGCGCGACGGTGGCGGCAACATCGAGCCAAATCACAGGCTTGCACGGCTATACGATTGGCGGCGTGTTCTTCCCAGCAGGCGGCTACAGAGCAAGCACCACGGCAGACAGCACGAGCGACAACTACAACTGCGAGCTGGATTATTGGTCTGGAACTGCTTCAACAACAAACATGACAGACTTTGCATACAGCCTGACAGGCGGAAGCGATGCATTGACGACAGGCGTATGGAAGAAGGACCAATACTTCACCGTAAGATTAATTCAGTAAGTTGTTAAAAATCACAGTCTGCAATTTATAATTAATATCGTAGGGACTTACAAAAATAAGTCATGGCAGCAACCGTGCGGCAAAAAAAGCCGCAAAGGAGACGTTTCAATGAGCCTTTATTTTGAATGTCGGGCTAAAACGGATGAGAAAACGGTAAGGAGCGGAAATCTTATTTCTGTCAAAAAAGGCGGAAATCCAAAGCTTTCCGAAACGTTTCCATTTCCATTTGTTGAACGCTCTGACGCAAGAATCTACAAAAAAGAAAGTTTCGTGAATTTGGAAAAGGTTCAGACTTTTGAAGAATATTTGATAATGGAACAAGATTCCAAGAATCCGCCTGTAAAAAGCGACGAAATGACCGATGAAGTCTTTGAAGAAATCGTCAAAAAATCAGATGACGAAGCCGTCAACGCTTTGTGGAACAGGTTGCAGAACAGCGAAGAAGTCAAAACGTTCTCCAAAGAAGTTGAGCTTCCAAAGGACGACAGCGAATGGAATTACGAGGCTGTTTATAAAAACACCTATGTTTCCTGCGCGATTCTCTATGAAGATTTCATCATAATCTTTGAGGACGCTTTAATCGATTCGGAACTCGTTGATTTTGAAAAGAGCGAGCCTGAAAAACTCCGAAACCTCAAGGGCAAAAAGCCTTCCTACAAAAAACGCTCCATGCGTTTTGAAATTGCGGGCGGGCAGCAACTTGTGCCGTTCAAGAGAATTGATTCTGACGGCAAAGAAAAAGACTGCTACGGCTACATCACAATCAATGATTTTGCAGGTTCGGCGACCAGAGAAGATTCGGGCGACCTCAAAAAATGCAATGAAATCTGGCTCACCAAAAACGGCGATTTGGATATCAGATGCGGCAACCTTAAGAGCGACTCCGTAAAGCAGTGGATTGTAAAGACCGTTTCCGACAGGGACGAACTGAGCGAGGAAGACAAAGAGAATATCGCAGGCAAATATCATTTTGCCTTTACTTGCTCCATTACGGTGAACATCAAAAACTGTACCCTCTTTGGAGACCCAGAAAAAACAGAAAAAGTCTTTATTGATGAAGTTCTCATCACCCACAGCTCTAAATTCTGGGTGGATAGATGGATAGTTACGGGAGCGACCGGCAATGAAAAATGGCGCTGGAACGATTACGACGAGCTTTGGGAAGGTCCGATGATTAATGTTTGCGGCGTACAGCTTTCTCTGGCATTTCAGCACTACAACAGCAGTGAATACGGCATGATGCTCGTTGATGCGCGCGAACTTGTTCCGTTCTACAACATGCAGATAAAAACGGCAAGCGGCGGCTTCACAGGCACCGATTCAGACATAACAGTCGTACTTCATGGTGAATACGGAGACTATGGACCTGTTCGGCTGAACGGCTATGTGACTCATTCCAACGCGTTCGAGGAAGGAATGTGCGACGGCATCACAATCGGCACAAAGCTGAAAGACCGTTACAGGCGCGTGGGAAGAATCTACCAGATAGATTTGAAAAGCAACATGAAATGGGCGGCGCCTGGCTGGAAGCCTGAATTCATAGACGTTTCCCAGATGATGTTCAAATACGGTTTCGAGAACTGCCTTTCTTCTGCCTGGGAAGCAGAACCTGTTGCGAGCGAGCGAAGCGCGGAAGACTATGTTTCAAGATTCTTTCTGGGGGAATGGATAGATTCCAAAAAAACATACGGCTACACCGTAGAGCCAAAAGCGTGGTCAAAACTCCATGCGTTCCTGTTCGTCGCGGACGAGGAAGTTTCCTACGACAAGGAAGACATTGAAAAGCCTAACTGCCATGTAATTCCGAGAGGAATGAAGACAATGATTAACCTCAACTGCGGCAGGGACTTTGTCATCAAGCCCGACAACATAAAGGAATTCGGAAGGTCGTTTTCAAGAAAGATTACACCGGAAGAAATCGGAAAGGACGTGAGGATTGCCGACAACGACACGATAAAGCTTCTATCTTCCACCCGCGATTACACGACCGCACGGAAAATCTTTGAATCGCTCGAAAAGCCTGAAAGAGTGAACAAGGATTATATTTACTACATGTCCGTTGCCGCGGAAGGAGACAGCCTGCGAGAAGTTGCGGAAAAATTTGGCTATGCAGGGCATAGGGGAGAGGGCAGCATAGATTTGTCTTATGATTTTGCGGAAAAGGCTGGTTTGCCGACTTTCGGCGAGACCGCTTTCAGGACATACAGGACGACAATCACAAAGCAGCATCTTTACGGTGCGCTTCTTTGCAACGATATTGTCGCAATGGTTGATTTGGGAGTCGGCAAAGGAATCAAGGTTGAGCTTCTGAAAAACGAGGAGTTTGTGGAAATCAACGGAAGCCGCACCAATTATCCGAATGCCGTCAAGAACTACAACACCGACCTTTACAAGAACGCCACAAACGACAGCGTTTTTGTGAACCTTGACGGAAAACCGCTTCCGAAAGACATCTATGCAAGGGCTAACAGCTATCCGACAATCTGCCCGAACTGGGAGTTCTACATAGACGCTATTACAGAAAAAGAAAGAAGCCTCCTGAACAAGGACAAAGTTCTCAGGGCGAACTTGCAGTTCAACATGCTGGAGCGGGAAAGTCTTGTCCAGATAAAAAGGAAGTTCCTGAAGTGCGACCCGAACTACAAGGAGTCCGAAACTCCAGGAAGACCGCCTGCAGAGGAGCTTCCAGAAAGCGTGGAGGAACTCCAAAGGCAGATTGTGGAGCTGAACAATATTAACGCGGGACTTCTGGAAGACAACGCGCGGCTTTTGAACGACGTCAACAGGCTGACAGCCGAACTCAAGAACTGCGGGGATTCCAAAACGGAGCTTGAAAATCAGATTGCAGCCCTAGAAAACGACAATCTTGCGTTGATAAACGAAAATGCAGCTCTTACGCAGCAGAACAAAACTCTGCAACAGGAGTTCGACAAATTCAAGGAAAGCCACGAGAACTGTGAAAACACAATCTCCGCCCTCACTGCGACCGTGAACGACTTGCAATCACAGCTCGATTCTTGTCCTTCCGACCTCAAAAAAGCGACAGAGCAGATAAATGCTTTGACCGCACAAATTGAAGATTTGCAGAAGCAGCTTGATAATTCTTCAGGAGGGATACCGGAACCAACATCTAAAAAAGAAGCAAAAAAGCTCATCGCACAACTCGAAGCAGAGATAAAAGCTCTGAAAGAGAAGTGGAAAATCAAAGATTCACAAGGTGTTGATAGTCGTTTGCGACTTCGCCGTACAGAATTGGTCGAAGATCTTCGTCGTCTTGAATCAAAGACAAGTGGCGGCAACACAGCGACAGAAAAAGAAAAGGCGGAGATAGCAAAAATTCGTTCTGAAATCCGTTCGATTGACAGAGAGTTAAAAGAACGCGAGGAAGACTAAAAAACAAAGCGGTGAAGTTCGCTTGAAAAAACAACTTTGCCGCTTTTACATGGAGGATATGAAATGAGATTTTTTGGAAAAAACTGCTTTGTATTCATTGTTTTTCTGCTTTGCAAGAGCCTGTCTCTTTTTGCAGCAGAATACAATTACGCTGGTGATATAACTTTAAATGAAGACACACCAGTAGATACATTCAAGCCAACTTTTGAAGATGGTGATGTTATAACATTTGATGGTTCTGTCAATATAACTGCGGATGATAGTTGGGATAAGCCTCTTATACGTATTGCCGATGATGATATTAATATCGTAATTCAGGGAACGAATAATGCTACATTGACGCTTGAGAACAGCGATGAGGGGATATTCAACCTCATGTGCATCGAAGATTGGGAAAATGTTACTATAACCATAAAAGATATAACGATAAAGTCTGGTGACAAGAAAAAAAGTTGTCCTGTAGTTACTCTAATAGGTGAAACAACGAATTGCACAGTGATTTTTGACTCAGTGCAATTTGATAATTGGAAGGGAAATGTATTCCAAGCAGATGAAGACTCTGTAGATTGTAAGATTTATTGCAAGAACTGTGTGTTTAATTGTACTAAAACAGCTCTTCTTGCAAACGCAAAAGACGACACCATAGTTGCCGAAAACTGCACATTCAACAATTGCAATATTGCTGCCCGAATAGGGGCTGAATCTTTGGGAACTGAAACAATTTCACTCGTAAACTGTACAATCAACAGCGGCTCAAGAACCGACAAAGATATTGTGTTTAAAGAAACTGGTACAATCAACCTTGCCGGCACAACCGCAGGCACTGTTGAGCTTTGCGAGGACGCTGTTTTCACCGTGCTAAAAAGCGGCGACACATACCAACGGCTGAAAGACGACTATACCACAGAAACCGTAACGGTCGGCACAGATTGGACAGGCACCGCAGAAGTTTCGTTTGCATCTGGAGCGGAGCCGACAACATCAAAACCTGTTGTGAACATTACTACAACTGGCAGCGGAAACAAACTTCCTACGAGCAGCATTCCATACTTTGAAAAGCAGGTTTTTCTTAAAGATAAGACTGGAAAATATGCGATTCGGAAAAACAAAGACGGAACATTGCAGGCTGCTGTCCACAGCACAAGCTGGTAACCAACATTTTCTCGGCTCTACATAATCAGAGCCGGGTACATTACGCAAAAGGAGGATTTTTCTATGAGAACATTGAAGAAAATCATGTCTGTCATCGCCCTCATGCTCACGATTGCCGGGAGTGTGTGGGGAGATGGAAACACAAAATAGCGTGTTCTCCAATTGCTGATTCAGTTTAAGGGTGAACCTTTTCCAGTTTAATCTGATAACCAAGAGTTTTGAGAACAGAGGTAAATGTGGAAAGGTTCACTTTCTGAGAATCCTTTGAGCGGAGCTTTTGAATTACAGTTGGAGAAACATCGGCACGTCTGGCAAGCTCGCGCACAGAAATATGCTGAGCTTCCATTTGCTCGAGCATGAATTCTGAAAGAAGAAAATCACCATATTCCTTGTCGTAAAGTTCTTTTTGCTCCGGGTGTTCTGCAAAGAATTTTTCAAATGTTGTCATTTGTCTGCCTCC
This sequence comes from Treponema sp., assembly GCA_017525605.1. Taxonomy (GTDB): domain Bacteria; phylum Spirochaetota; class Spirochaetia; order Treponematales; family Treponemataceae; genus Treponema_D. The sequence continues at coordinate 45,114 of JAFXSM010000038.1, forward strand.
TCTGTATCGGGATTTCTTTTTAAGTAGTCTTCCATGCACTTTATTGCCAAATCTTTTTCGCCTTTTGGCATTTTCTGACCACTCTTTCTATAGGCATTTGTTACGATTATCTTTTTTCCTTTCCTAAAGAATGCAAGATAACGGTCTGGCTGTGGCTTAAAGGCATAGATTTCGTCCCCTTCCGAACGAAACTTTGTCTTATCCACAATTTTTCCAAAGTCACCAAGTCTTTGACATAGCATCAAAAACTTACGCTGCTGGGCTAAATCAGTTGTGTTAAAATAATCAAAAGGCTGGCTTTCGCCTTTGTCGGTATAATACCACTCAATCTGAAAAAAATTGCCTTTATAAATAATGCAATCTTCTTTGTTCATAATTTAATGTACCATAATTATGATACATCGTCAAATTCTCTTGTCTGCATTCAAAAAGTCAAAGGAATTTGCTTTATGAAAATCCGACGGAACAATCCAGATAGTCACCCACAGCACAAGCTAGTAACCAACGACAAAGGAAAATCCCCCGTGCCCATGAGCGCAACCGCCCGCGCGGGGGAGATGAGCGAGCGATTGTGTGTATGGAAAAAACTGCGCGCAAAAAGAGCCATGCCGAACCCAAAAAAATCCCGCATGGCTTCTCTTGTCTGTTCGTCTGTGCTAGAACTTAGTTCGACTCGGCCGCGCCTGGAAGACCGATGTCCTTCCTGTAGAACGCGCCCTCGAATTTGATGCCCTCGATTGCCTCGTAGGCCTTCTTCCATGCTTCGTCGAACGATTCACCGTGCGCGGAGCAGGCGAGGACTCTTCCGCCGGATGTCACGAGCTTTCCGCTGTCCTTCACGGCTCCGGCGATGAAGACCTTCGCGCCCGCGTCTGATATTTTCTTTTCGTCGAACGTGATTTCCTTGCCTTTCGGATATTTGAGCGGGTAGCCGCCTGAAACCACGACCGGCGCGACCTGGAAGCCGCTCTTCCACTTCATGTCGAACGTGTCGAGAGTGCCGTCCATTATCGACTGGCACAATTCTGCAAAGTCGAAGTCCATCATCGGAAGGACCGCCTGCGTCTCAGGGTCGCCGAGACGGACGTTGTATTCGAGTGCTTTCGGCCCGTCTTTCGTAATCATCAGGCCGAAGAAGATGAATCCTCTGTAGTCCATTTTCTCTTCCACAAGTCCTTTGAGAGTCGGCTTGAGAATTCTCTCGTCGAACTGCTTCATCGTCTCGTCAGTAACATCCGAGAGCGGGCAGACTGCACCCATTCCGCCTGTGTTCGGTCCCTTCGCTCCGTCGTTCAATCTTTTGTGGTCTCTTGCAGGGAGGAACGGCTTGATTGTCGCTTTTGCCGGATTCTCAGGCGTGACCGAAACGGCCGCCAAAACTGAAATTTCCACGCCCTGCAAATATTCTTCTATTACAAGCTTCTTTCCGGCATCTCCGACCGCGTTTCCGTCCATCAGCTCGTTCACGGCGTTGAGTGCTTCTTCCGTTGTCTTTGCGACGACTACGCCTTTTCCTGCCGCGAGTCCGTCAGCCTTGATTACAATCGGCGCGCCTTTTTTCTGGACGTATTCGAGGGCTGCGTTTTTGTCCGTGAAGGTTTCGGAATCGGCACATGCAACTCCGTATTTTTTCATGAAGACTTTCGACAAATCTTTTGAAGCTTCGAGAGCCGCGCCTTTCGCTTTCGGACCGACTGTCGGGATTCCCGCGTCCCACAATGCGTCCGCGATTCCGTCCGCGAGCGGGTCTTCAGGGCCTACGACCGCAAAATCGACTTTCTCGGATTTTGCCGTCTTCACTGCCGATTCGGTCAGGTTTCCTTCGACCTTCACGTTCCTGCATTTCTTCTCGGTTTCCGTTCCGCCGTTTCCAGGAATGCAGATTACTTCATCGATTTTTGTGCTCATTGCAAGACGGTAAGCGATTGCGTGCTCTCTTCCGCCTGAGCCGATAACGATAACTTTCATATTTTCTCCCATTTAAAAATTGAAAATTCACAAAATGCTCTGCAGGATTTTGCTTGCCAGCGTCGCAAAAATGATTTTGTCCTTTTTGAACGTCCTTGCCGGCTTGAAGATGTCGCAGCAGATGAGAATGTTCCCGTCGTAGAATTCCAGCGTGGATGCCACGTTCGCCTTGATGTACATCTTGTACAGCGTCTTGTCCAGCGTGTTCAGGACGTTCGTGTTGTCCATGTGGAGCATTCCGTTCTGGAAATACTTGAAGTAGCTCTGCTCGCCCGAATCAAGCGACATCAGGTGCTCTTTTCTTACGTCAAGGAAAGTTTCCTTCTGCTCCATGTTCTCTTCCGCCGACTTGCTTATGACGCTGTAAGCCTGCATGAGCCTGCCTGCCTGATTCTTCCGCGTGAATACCGATATCCTGTGCACGTTTATGTGCGTGCAAAGTTTTCCGAGGATGTCGCAAATCTCGCCGTCGTCGGTTTTTTTGGAGCCGAGAAGTCCGTTGAGTTTCATCAGGATGTCGAATTCCTCGTTCGCGTTTTCCATGTAGTATTCGCTAGGAGTCTGCGCGTTCGAATTCCTGCAATCTTCCATGACGATGGATTCGTGAAGCTCCGGTTTGTAGATGATGTAGCAGCTTCTTCCCTTCGCTTTTGCGATGTACAGGCATTTGTCCGCGATTTTGAAGAGATCTTCGTAATTCGTCGCGTTCTGCGGTGCGCGCGCGATTCCCATCGAGCACGTCACTACGCTTTCGGGATTTTCCGCCGTTATGCTCCACTGGATTCCGATTCTGATGTTGCGCGTGACGTTTCTGATGTCCTCTTCCGAGGTCTTGTCGAGCATGATGAGGAATTCGTCTCCGCCGATTCTTCCTGCGATTCCGATTCCTGCGATTGCTTCTTTTATTGCCGTCGATACGACCGTCAGGACTTTGTCGCCGAATGCGTGCCCGTATGTGTCGTTGCATTCCTTGAATTTGTCAACGTCCATGATAATCATCGACACCGGATTCTTCTGCTCGTTGACTTTTCGGATTGCGATTTCTGTTATCGCTTTCTTGTTGTAAAGGTCGGTCAGGCCGTCTTTCTTCTCGCTGTAGATGTTCTGGATAAGACCACGCTCTTCTCCGCTCGTTATGCTTCCTATTATCGTGGCGTTGTTCCGCGTGCTTGTCTTGACCGTGTGAACCGTGACGAGCTTCTTGTCGTTCTGCAAAAATTTGTAGATTTTGCCGGCGAGCATTTTCTCACAGTCCGCAATCATCGCGTTGAACTGCTGGTTTGAGTCGTCCATCAGCATGTTGAGGTCAAAATTGTTCGCGAAATACGTTTTGAATTCTTCTTTTCCGCCCTGAAACGAAACCGTCACGTCCTTCGTGTTCTTCAGCTTGAAATTCGTCCCGTCAAAGATGAAATAATCCGCATCGAAATTCTGCAGAAGTGCCTTGTATTCCCTGCTTTCGAGCAATGCGCTGTCCAAAAGGCATTTCGAATATGAAAGCTCCACGACTTCCACATTGAACGCGTTTTTCAGTTCGCTGAATTCCACGAAGAAAAGGCAGCTTTTGTGCTGGATTTGAGCGTTCTTCGGATTCTGCTTGTTGAGGATAATCGTCGCGATGAAATATGGATTTGAAATTTCTTTTTCTGCGTCTGATTCTTGTCGGAATGTCTTGAGGAAGAATTTGAAATTTTTGCTGTCGGTATCGGTCATGTACGACGCAAGGTTCAGATGAGGATCGGTAATGTTGAAAAGCCGTAAAAAGCTTCTGTTTCCTTCTGATACATTCAGTTCATCGTCTATCACGAACGAAACGTCACTTATTCTTCTTTGGTTAATTGTATCCAAAATAGACCTTCTGTTTTGTAGATTTTCAACCGACTTTTTTCTATAGATGATAGGAGCTTTTCGAAAAATTTGAAATTTTTTCGACTTTTCCGACACTAAATCGTCTGATTATACTATAACAAACATTTTTGCATAAGGAGAAGTTTATTTTATGTCGTATTTTTTCATGTTCCTGGGAGTTTTGCTTTTGCTGATTGTCTTTTCGGTAATCATAAAGCTCCGAATCGACCCGAACAAATCGAAGAACGAGCTTAGAACTCAGGTGGGGGAGAACGGCGGCGTTGAATTCATCAAATGCCCGGTCTGCAATACTCCGCTCACGAAAACTGAGAATCTTCATTCTAGAATCTTCCGCCCGATGAACACGCCCGACCAGCGCATGATGGTTCAGGGCTGCCCCCACTGCTACCCGGAAGTGCAGAGCGGCGTAAGAAGAATTTGCCCTGTCTGCAAGAAAATTCTTTCGAAAGATGATGAGCTTGTCGCAAGGCTCTTCAACAGGAGCGACAAGAAGAAGCACGTCATGATAGTCGGCTGCTCAATCTGCATGAATTTGGACAAATGAAAAATAAATTCAGATTCGATGAACGGAATTCACAAAAATAAAATTTAAAAAAAAATCTTTTTCGCTAAAGTCTAATAAAACTGTTCCGAAATTTAATAATGTAGGGTCGTAGAACTCACACAGTTATAAACTGTCGATAATTAACCATCTTATAAGGAGATATTTTATGGTTATCAATCACAATATGAGTGCAATGTTTGCACAGCGCCAGGGTGGAATCACTGAGTTGAACCACACTAAGAATTTGGAGAAACTCTCTTCTGGAGAGAAAATCAACCGCGCTGGAGACGATGCTTCAGGACTCGCAGTTTCTGAGAAAATGAGAGCTCAGATCCGCGGCTTGAACAAAGCTTCTGAGAACGCACCGAACGACATCAGCTTCATCCAGACAACAGAAGGCTACCTCCAGGAGACAACTGACATCGTTCAGAGAATCCGCGAGTTGGCTGTTCAGTCTTCAAACGGTATCTACACTGACGAAGACAGAATGCAGATCCAGGTTGAGGTTTCTGCTCTCGTTGCTGAGATTGACAGAGTCGCTTCACACGCACAGTTCAACGGAATGAACATGCTCACAGGACGCTTTGCTCGCTCAACAGGTGAGAACACTGTTACTGCTTCTATGTGGTTCCACGTTGGAGCTAACATGGATCAGAGAATCCAGGCTTTCATCGGTACAATGACAGCTTCTGCTCTCGGAGTTCGCTCAGTCGGAAACGAAGAGATCATCTCTCTCGCTGATCCAGATTCAGCTAACCGCGCAATCGGAACTCTCGACGAAGCTTTGAAGAAGATCAACAAGCAGCGCGCTGACCTCGGTGCTTACCAGAACAGACTTGAGAAGACAGTTGCAGGTGTTAACAATGCAGCTGAGAACCTCCAGGCTTCTGAGTCACGCATCCGCGATACAGACATGGCTAAAGAAGTTGTTGATTCTACAAAGAATCAGGTTCTTACTCAGGCTGGACAGGCAATGCTCGCACAGGCAAACCAGAACAGCCAGGGTGTTCTTTCACTCCTCCGCTAGTCTTAAAGTTGCGTAGCAACAGCAGGTTGCGTCGCAATCTGCAACTACGGTTTGGTGCTTGAACCAATGTAAAGCACTTCAATAGAAGTGCTTTTTTTAATTTAACGTAAACAAAAAAAATAAAAATCAACGTTGTTGATTTAGCCTTGTAAAGAAAAGCTCGTCCTGTTTCTAGCGACGGGCTTTCTTCGTTTCTAGCGACTTTCGCTGAATTTTTTTTGATTTTTTTGCCTTCCGTGATTCCAAAAAAAACGTTTTTGTAAAGAAAAAGCCGATATATAATGAGGTGATGTTTAAAAAACTTGATAAGAAAAGACGGCGTATGAGAATTTTCATTATTGCGCAAGTCAGCGTCGCAGTAATGGTCATCTTTTTCATAAGCTACACGTTCTTTTCGTTTTACAAGACTGCAAAATCTGATGCTTTTCTCATTGGTGAAAAATCTGTCTATGAAGTCGGAGAGAAGCTGAATAATTTTCTCCTCAATGCGCTTTCCGTTCTGAACGTCACTTGCGACACTGTCGATTTCATGGTCGAGAACAAAGTTTCGAAGGATGCGCTGGAATTCTATCTTGTCTCGATGACCGAAAAATATAAAAAAAGCAACGGCAGCAGTTTCTTAAGAATATGCGGCCTGATAGACGGCAAATTCATCAACGAGTCGCCCGAAGATTTTTTGCCGGGCGTCAAATCTGAGCCTAAGGCGTTCGGCTGGTACATATCCGCAATCCGTGCTGGCGGTGCGCCTGTCATCAGTTTCCCGTACAGAGATTCTGTCACGGGCGATTTGGTTATTTCAATTTCGCGGATGCTTTCCGACCATGTGAGCGTCATTTCGACCGATATCTCAATTTCGGATTTTCAGTCCTACATAAATGATTTGACGGATAACAAGTCGTTCGGGTTCATCATGGACAAAAATTCATTTGTCGTCGCGCATACGAGCGAGGACGTATTCGGCAAGAACATTCTGCGTGACGATGATTTTTCGTTCGACATGAAGAATCTCGTGGGAAAAATCATAACTTCCGCTTCTTCAAATCGCATTGGTGACTGCAAACTTGCCTTTGAGGACCACATAGACGGCAACGATGTCATGGCATTTTCGATGACTGTTCGTGACGATTGGTTTGTCGTCATGGTCATAGATTCCAGCCGGTTGTTCAGCAAAATTCAGTTCAACTACGTCTTCAACATTGTCGGGTTCATTCTTCTTATCGCAATCATCATCTATTACTGCACCCAGATGTTCATCGGAAACCTCAAGCTTGAGTCGAAGGTGGAGGAGCAGGTCGCGCAGATGGTGACGATGCAGAATTCCATCATCGAGGAGCTTGCAACTCTCATCGAAAGCCGTGACGCGAACACGGGCGAGCACGTCAAGAACACTAGGGTGTATTCGCTGATGATTGCGAAGCGGATGTACGTCAAGAAAATCTATCCAGACGAGGTGACGAAGACTTTCATCCGATATCTTCGGAATGCTGCTCCGCTTCATGATGTCGGAAAAATCACGGTTCCTGATTCCGTTCTCTGCAAGCCCGGTCAGCTTAGCGATTTTGAATACGAGGTGATGAAGAACCACACGCGAATCGGCGGCGCAATCATCAGAAAGATTTTCAAGAAGTCGATAAACACTGACGCTATCCGTATGGCAGTCGAGGTCGCGCAGTATCACCACGAGAGATGGGACGGCAACGGGTATCCGCTCGGAATGAGGGAAGATGAGATTCCGCTTTCCGCAAGAATCCTTGCCGTTGCGGACTGCTTTGACGCTCTCGTTTCTCAGCGGTGCTACAAAAAATCAGTTCCTGCAAGCGTCGCATTCAATATGATAAATGCCGAGTCTGGTACGCATTTTGACCCTATGGTCGTTCAGGTTTTCATGTCGCTCAAAAGCGATGTCATCGCGCATCTCAGGAAAATCGGGAACGAAGCCGCGCTGCAGGACTACGACTCGGATGCTCCGGGCGAAGTCAGGCGCGGCATTCTGGATGAAGTGATTCCGTCGCACAATCTCACTTGAAGCCGATTGTGTTTCCGCCGTCTTTCTTTTCGTCCTGAATCTTGCACAATTCGTCAATTATGAATTTCGGGCTTATGTCCTCGTAATCCATGAATCTGATTCTGCCCGAAAGCGTCCCGAAATCTCCCGGCGTGACCGAATTCCTGTCGGCAATCCGTGAAATCAGCTGTTCCGTGAATTTGTACCCCGAAAAATACCTTTTCAGAAGTGTCCGGATTCCGTCTTTCTCAAGCGGCTTGAACTCCACGCAGATGTGGAATCTTCTCTGCATTGCAGGGTCCATTATGTTTTTCAGGTTCGTCGTGCAGATGAGTATTCCTGAGAATTCTTCCATTTGCGTCAGAAATTCGTTTACCTGAGTCCGTTCCCATGAATGCGACGCGCTGTTCCTGTCGGAAAAAAACGAGTCCGCCTCGTCAAAGAGCAGAATCTGGTCGTTTTGCTCGGCTTCTTCGAACGCGTTCTTGATTTGCGCTTCCGTCTGCCCGACGTATGGTCCCAAAATGTCCGATGTGCGTTTCAGGAGGATTTTCCGGCCGAGTTTCTGCGAGATGTAACGCGCGAATTCTGTCTTTCCCGTTCCGCTGAGCCCGTAGAAAAGCAGGCGCACGCCGCTCTCGCTCGATTTGTTCATCTCGCTGAATTTCTTCGCGTTCTCGACCATCCTGATGATTTTCGACGCAGGATAGCTCGTGTTCAGGATGTTCTCGTCGTATGCCGATGTGACGTTCATTCTCATCTTCGGCTTTCCGTACAGAAGCATTGAATTCGCGTCCAGCACGTTTTTCACGCCGTTTATCAGCTCCTCGTCCGAGCAGTTTTCGTCCAGCGTCTCGATTGCACGCGCCACGTTTTCCACTGACGAGCCTGTGACGTGGAATTTGCAGCACAGGTCCAGAATTTCGTCGTGCACTTTCTTGCTGAGCTTTTTCATGGTGATTTTTTTCAGCCGCGTGTCTGCAATCGTCCTGAGCGTCTTCTCCGGCATCTCGTTGAACCGGATTGAGTAGTTGAACCGCCTCTTCGTCGATTCGTCGAGTTGGTTCGTGTGGTTCACAATCCAGATGACTTTGTTGTTCGAGGATTCGAAAAGTTTGTTGACAGTTCCTTTTTTTGACGAGGAGCCGCCGCCGCCGAACAGGTACGAGAAGAAATTGATTTGCGTTTGCAGTATCGAATCCGCCTCGTCGATTATGATGAGCGAATTCTCCTTGTTTATCGAAAGAAGGCAGTTGAGCCTGCAAAGAACATTGTCGATTTTGTTCAGTTCGGAATCGTTCTTGAAGATGTATGCCCGAAGATTGCATTCTTTTGCAATCGTCTTTGCGAATTCCGTTTTTCCCGAGCCCGGTGCGCCGTAGAGAAGGAGATTCGCGTTCTGCGACTTGCTGAGAAGTTTCTTCGTGATTTCGACAGACTCTGCCGGTACAGAATAGCTTGAGACCGGGAACGCTTTGTCCGTTTTCTCCTCTTTCAGAATCTCCGCGAAAAATGCGTCCATGTTTCCGCTTTTGATGCAGTCGATTGTCTCAAGCGAAATGTCATAGTCGTCTTCGATGAACCCGAACGATTTGAGCTTCTGGTCGGTCCTGAAAATCGTGTTCAGCTCCTGCGACTCGATGTTCAGGACTTTCTCGCAGAATGAAAGCACTTTGTCGTAGATTTCACGGCTGAAAATGTCCTTTATCTCCGAAATCGTGTTGATTCTGTAGAGCATTAGGAGAATCCGAGCCTCGTTCGTCGAAAGGTTCACCGCGTCGATGAGGAACTGAATCTGGCTCATGTCGTCCAAAATCTTCTGCACCTTTTTCGGCAAATTCGTGAATGTCTTTCCGCCGAGGAAAGTTTTCGAGATTATCTCGGCAAAAATCTTCTCGTCATCGTTCGTCAGTATGAGCCAGCGGTAGAAGTCGAGCATGTAGATTTTCTTTGTCGTGAGGTCGCGCGGAAGCTCGTCGTCAACGTCCGAATCCTCGTTGTACGTGTATTTGATTTTCGAGCCGCGGAAATTCGGAATCGGGATTTTTTCGCCGTTCTCGTCCGCCATGTCTGTTTTGATTTCTGTGAGCAGACCGTTTTTCTTCATGTTGTCGATTTCTTTTTTCAGGATGCTCTCAAAATGCTCCTGAATCCCCGCCTTTTTTACGAGCTTGAAAAAAGTGTCGATGTAATCACCCGGAATGTCGTTGTCCTCGTAGTCCGCGAAAATCCCGTAGAGATAATATGCCAATGCGTAACACTCGCTTGCCGGCAGTGTCTGAATAGAACTGCGCGAACTCCTTGATGAGCGAAATCGTCTTCTCAATTGTAACTCCTCTGTAAAATCCCACATTTTCAGTCGATGTCACAGAAATCGATTTTCAGCACGGTGTCTTCCTGGTCGAATTCGGCAGACGCGTTCCAGTGCTCCTTGTTCCTGAAGCCTTCTTCGCGGATTACAGTCTCGCCTGATTTTGCCAAATCGAATTTGAGGAATCTCCTGTCGATTTTCGGCTCTTCGTAAGGCAGCGAGAAAAGCGATTTTCGGACGATGTTGTTCTTGAAGATGCTCTCTTTTGAAGAAAGCTGCCCGACCACGAACCTGTTGAGCCATGTCTTGCTGAATTCTTCCGCCTGGATTGCGATGAAGACGCTTTTGTCGCCGTTCGTGCCGAACAACAGATGCTTTTCCGAATTTTTGTCTGCTTTTACCATGACGCAGTCGAATTTCTCGCCGTCGATTTTGAATTCCACCTGAAGATTTTCGCCAGTTTCGTCTCCGAGATTGTCCAGCACCGAATCAAATGCGTTCGTGCTTGTGCTGAGCATCATCACCGTGACTTTTTCTCCGAAATCGACATCCTCATATCTTCCGAGCGATGCCGCCTGAAAATTTTCATCCTGCACGTCAAAACTGAAAGGAAGCTCAATGTCGTTCAGTATTTTTGTTTCTGTGCTCAAAGCTCCGTCGCGGATATTCTCCAAGTCAAAAAACGCAATCTGCTCGACTTTGAAATTTGCATTCATAGGGAAAATTTTTATCAGTTTCTTAACGCTGTCTGTAAGTGTAGTCGGAATTGATTTTTCGTCAAATGCAATTTCCGTTCCGTTGAGTGCTTTTTTCACGGAAGTTTCGATTGCCGACGAAAGCTCGTATTTTACGGTCTGGACGGGCTTTTTCTCGTCGATGCTTTCTTTTTTCTGGGGAACGCTGATTTCAAGGTCACGCACCTGTATTTCAGGGATTTCCGGCACAGAGATGTCTTTTGCAATTGTTTCGTCTGCTTTTGTTGCGACAGCCGCAGCCGCATTCGGAAGAACGATTTCCTCCTCGATTTCCTGAATTTTATCAGCAGTTTCTTCTTTTATAATCGCAGTGTTCGCTGCTTCTTTTTTTGTGTCTGTTTTTGTTTCGTCAGTTTTGATTTCTTCTTCGAAAACCGCATTTTCCTCGATTGCGATATCTGCAACAGCATTTTTCGCAGTGTCGTCTTCTGCTTTCTTTGTCGCAGAAATTTCTTCGACTTTGTTTTCTTTTCTTGTTTCGACCGGTTTTACGCGCAATTTTTCCAATATCGGTTCGATTTCCACGATTTTTGTATTGCTTTTTTGTTCAGCAGCCGGCTTTGCATTCGTCGTTTCGGTTTTTCGTTCCGCAACCTGGACTTTCTTTTCGTCCTTGCCTGCTTTCTTTTCCGATTCAAATTCTTTTTTTGCTTCCGCAACTGCCGCCACCGGAAGATTCTTCTTCGTCAAATCCGCGTTGAAAATCCACGAGTCGTTTTTTCCGGTGTCGCGCGCGAATTCCGCCTTCTTCTTCTTTGCGTTTGCGAGCGTGTCAAAACTCTGTGCAAGAAGAACCCTGTAGTAGAGCTTGTTTTTTACGACTGTCGGCTCAAGCGTTGTCGAGTAGCCTTTGAGCGTCAAATCCCTCATGTATAGCGATGCATTTTCGAATTTAGAGAACGAAGCCAGGCAAAGATAATAATTCTCCGCAAAGACAAAAGATGACACCATCAGTCCGATGACGGCAGCCACCAATTTTTTTATAGACATTTTTTTCTTCCTCCGTGTAGAAAACTTTTTGAAATCGCACGAATTTTCGCAGTTTCGTCTAAAATAAGTATCGGTGGTTTCTTTAAAACTCCCCGAGATTTCATTCTATCATGGATTTTGATAGAATGAAAAAATCCGCGTGAAACTTGATTTTGTCTTTCGCGGTTTCTAGATTCAAAAAATTCAGGAGAACAGTCAAATGGACATTCGCTATTCGACAGGAAAAATTCCGTTCCGCACAATGACGACGGACGAGCTTAGGGATGAGTTTCTCATCAAGAACATCTTTATCAAAAATGACGTTTCCGCAGTTTACAGCCACATCGACAGAATCGTGACTTTGGGAGCTATGCCGGTTGACCAGAAAGTGAAACTCGACAAGAACATCGACGCTATGAAGGATTTCGGAGTCGATTATTTCCTTCAGAGACGTGAGCTTGGAATGATTAACATCGGCGGTGACGGCGTTGTCGTCGCTGACGGCGTTACTTATGAGGTGAAGCATTACGACGCTCTCTATCTCGGCGCAGGAACGAAAGACGTGACCCTCGAATCAAAAGACTCGAAGAACCCTGCAAAATTCTACATGAATTCTACTCCTGCGCACTGCACATATCCTTCAAGAATCATCACTTACGAGCAGGCTAACCACGTCCACATGGGAACGAAAGAGGAAATCAACGACCGCACAATCAACCAGTACATCCATCCTGATATCCTTGAGACTTGCCAGCTTTCTATGGGAATGACTCATTTGGAGACTGGTTCTGCATGGAACACTATGCCGGCTCACACTCACGAGCGACGCATGGAAGTTTACTTCTACTTCGATTTCCCGGAGGACGATGTCGTGTTCCACATCATGGGCGAGCCGCAGGAGACACGCCACCTCATCATGCATAACGAGGAGGCTGTAATCAATCCTTCATGGAGCATCCATTCAGGCTTCGGAACACGCAACTACACATTCATCTGGAGCATGGGCGGCGAGAACAGAACATACACCGACCAGGACTGGATTGAGAAGAAGGACTTAAGATAGAACTGTCGTATTTCCGTTTTGAAAAAGGTTAAATGTCGAGTTTGACGAACTTATGATGGAAACAAGCGGAGGTGGGGTTCCGATGCCAAAGACACTCAGCCACCGCGAAGCGGTACTGCCGTCTTTGGCATCGGGTTCCCGCCGTGAGCTTGTTTCCAACTTTTGTATTTTGCATTAACTCAACATTCGACCTAAAAGAAATGTTGGTTTGCACTTTTGCGATTAAAAATGCGCGAATACAAAAAAAAGCTGCCCGATTTGGACAGCTTTTGTGGTTTTTGGGGAGTGAGGGACTCGGACCCCCGAACCCGATAGGGAGCGGATTTACAGTCCGCCGCAATTGCCGCTATGCGAACTCCCCCAATTGAGATATATATAATAGCGGAATTTGTAGATTTAGTCAAGTGGTCTCGTCCGCTATTTCACTACGATGTGAACTTTTTCCCTCGATGTTCGCGCGGAAAGGTCGAATGAGCATGACGAGCCTGCAACTTCGACTTCGCGCACCACAAAGCCGTATGGGCCGACGGACACGCCGACGCTTCCGTCAACGGTGGCGACGATTGGCGTTGTCGATATCGGGTTCAATGTGTAGTGTTTGCCGTTTACGTCCGCAACGCCTTCGTGCTTTATGTTGAAATGCTCGGAATTCACGCAGTCTTTGACGTATTCGCCGAAAAGCGTGTCGAAATCGTATTTTTTTGGCGAGAGAGCGTTCACTGCCGCGACTATGGATTCCTGGTCAACTTTCTTGTTTATCATCATCAGGTGGATGAAATCTACACCGCCGAAATTCCTTGCAAGCCAGCCCCCGAACGCATAGACGATTGCATACGAATATGTCGAATTGAAATCTGTTAATCCGCCTCTGTAGTAGTTGTTGTAAAAAGATGACATGCGCATCACGGACGGGGCTTTTTTCCCTGTTCCGAGCGGCACCGCGAAAATGTCTTCCGCAAGCATGCTGAGCATTTCGTTGTACCAGATCGAAGGTGACAATCCGTTCATGTTCTTCACGCTGAAATTTATCATGTGCTGGAATTCGTGCAGGATCGTGCTCATCGCAAGTGCTTTTGTTTCGGCGTCTCCTCCCCCCGGATAGTTTGCGGAAATTCCTGACGCATATTTATAATTCAGATAGAGATATTTTCCGCCGTTCGAGTATTTCGGGCCGGAGCTTTCGCTGTATGTTTTTCCTGTGAGCGCGATGAGTTCTTCTTCAGTTGCGTAATAGTCCTTCGAATGAAAATATCCAATCATGCTCGGGCTCGATAAAGTGCAGATGACGATGTTCACTTTTGTTCCCGTGTTCGTGTGGTTTTTCATGCTGTCGAGCTGGAATCCGTTGTTATAAATGTAGAGCTTGTCGCTTTCGTAGCCGAAAATCGCCCTCATCTGCATGTAATACGAATCGAATGTGGTCGCGATGTTCCTGCATGAGGCGTTGTCCAGAATCGAGTCGTTCACGACGCTCCAGATGTTGCAGTAAGTTCCCTCGACTTCGAGTTTCGCGTTGACTTTTTTGAATTTCGTGATTGTTTGATTCGCATCGATGAAAATCGATTTCTGGCTTCCGACGTGCGGAGTCGTGCCTTTGTTGTACGTTGCCGCCCTTGCCGAATTTGAGCTTGCCGTGTCGAATTTTATGTCGTTTTTTGAGATTCCCTTTATCGTCACGTCAGAGAATCCGTTTTTCTTTTCGAGTTCTGCCGGTGTGTCCCCGGAAAGCGACTGCTTTTTTATCGCGGCACGCCCTGAAAGCGCGAGGCTTGCGACTGTCATTGCACTTTTCGAGCTGATTGTCTTTGCAGTGTTGTTCTGGCTTATTACGAAGACTGATTTTCCCGCGACATTGTTCAGCGTGACTTTGCCGATTCCCGGCTCTACAGAGAGCATCGCCTTTGCTTTGTCGATTGTGAATGTCTCGCTTCTTGTGTTCGGCACGATTTCGTCAAGGTTTATGGGCGTGTCCTGCGATGCGGAATCCCCAATTGCTGAATTTCCGCTTGCTAGAGTTTCAGTTCCTGATGAATCTTCTTCCGTGTTCGATTCGTACCCGTTCTTCCCGTTTTCGCTTCCGTCGTCCGTTATCTCGTAAGTCATCTCGACTTCGTTTATGTCCGTAAGGTGGGTCGCGCAGCTTGAAAATGCGATTGGCAAAATCGCTGCTAAAGCCGCTGTCAATATCATCCGATAATTTGCTGTTTTCATGGCAATCCTCATAAAATTCAAGTCTAAGATAGATTGTTCATAAATCAAGCAAATTTTTGACAAACTTTGACAAAGAAAGCTGAATTTTAACACGGAAGAATGAATTCGGTTTGATTTCGTACAATTTAGGGCTTAAAATAGAAAATTGGAATTTTGGGAAGTTTGCTTTCCCTCATTGTTCCGCAAATCTTCTTTCAGAAAAATTCAAAAAAAGTGAGGTTTTTCGATGTCTGATACTTTTGATTTCACGATTGAGCAGCTTGGCGAGTGCAAGGTTCCTTCTCCAATCGAACTTTCAAAGAAACACGGCGAATTCAGGGCAAATTATGTGAAGGATTCGTCTTTTGTAAGAAACCGCGTGAACGTTTTTGAGGATAACTACAGGGATAACGATTTGTCTTCTGCGAATTTGCTGCAGAAAGCAGGACCTCGTGAGTTCATCTATTTCAATCCTGCTCATGTGACTGCGGGAATTTGTACTTGCGGTGGTCTTTGCCCAGGTCTCAACGATGTTATCCGTGCTGTTGTCCGCTGCTTGTACAACCGCTATGGCGTAAAGAGAATCAAGGGATTCAGATTCGGTTTCAAGGGATTTTTCGCGGAGAGCGGATTTGACACTATCGATTTGACTCCGGATATCGTCGATGATATTCACAAAATCGGCGGTTCTTTCCTCGGAACATCTCGCGGCGGCGGAAACAGAGTCTCTGATATCGTCGATTGCGTTGAGTCGCTCAGCATCAATATGCTTTTCATCATCGGCGGTGACGGAACTCAGAGAGGCGCGCTTGATGTCGCAAATGAAGTTGAGAGAAGGGGATTGAAAGTTGCGGTCGTCGGAATCCCGAAAACAGTAGACAACGACCTCGTTCTCATCGACCGCTCGTTCGGATTCGAGACTGCGGTTCAGAGAGCAAAGGAAGCTGTCGCCGCAATCCACATGGAAGCACATTCTCAGGTGAACGGAATCGGTCTCGTAAAGCTCATGGGACGCGAGTCAGGATTCATCGCGACTGCAACCGCGCTTGCTTCTCACGAGACGAATTTCTGCCTTATCCCGGAAGTTCCTTTCGACTTGGACGGGCCGAACGGATTCCTCGCGCATCTTGAGGCACGACTGAACAGAAGCCATCACGCCGTCGTTATCGTCGCGGAAGGTGCAGGACAGGAGCTTTTGCAGGCAACGAACGAAAAGGACGCGTCCGGAAACAAAAAACTCAGCGACATCGGAATCTATCTCAAGGACAGAATCAACGAGTATTTCGACAAGAAGGGAATCCACACGAACCTCAAATACGTTGACCCGAGCTATCAGGTTCGCGCTTCCGTTACGACAGCGAACGATTCAATCTACTGCGAGCGTCTCGGAAACAACGCCGTCCATGCAGCGATGGCAGGAAAGACAAAGTGCGTAGTCGGTCTCGTCCACGACAAATTCGTCTACATTCCGATTACTGAAGTCACAAGAAGAAGAAACACCGTTGACCCGGAAGGCGCATTGTGGCGCGATGCACTCGACGCTACAGGCCAGCCGATTCTGATGGTCAACAACATCAACAGCCTCTACGAGAGAATGCAGAAACAGTAAAAATCATCGCTTCTGCATAAAGTTCGGCTTCAGTTGCTTTGTTTTGCATTGCGACTGGAGCTTTTTTGTTTGCATTAAAAATTACGTTGTTGGACTCGTCATTTTCTCCTCACGATAAATGCCGCGCCCTCTTTTTTTGCGGTTTCGTTTTTCTTTTGTGAGCGTTCGTACATTTTTTCCTGCGCGGAAATCCACGTTCCTGTCTGCTCCCTGTAGCGGATCCATGTTCCGTCGCTGTTCAGGATGCTCGAATGCGTGTTGTCCTCGAAATACGTCATGAGGTTCTCTTTTATTTCCTCGAAGCATTTTTTGTCGGAAATAGGGAAGAGGAGCTCCACGCGCCTGTCGAGGTTTCGTGGCATCCAGTCCGCGCTGCTCAAGTAAAGCTCCTCGTTGCCAGAATTCTTGAAGTACATGATTCTTGCGTGTTCAAGATAACGCCCGACGATTGAGACGACTTTGATGTTCTCGCTCTGGTTTTCCACGTTCGGGACAAGCTGGCAGATTCCGCGCACGTTCAGGAAGATTTTCACGCCTTTTCTGCTTGCCTCGTACAATGCGTCGATTATTTCCTCGTGTCCGAGCGAATTCATCTTTGCCACAATCATTCCCGGATTTTCTTTCGTGGAATTTTCCGCCTCGCGTTTGATTAGAGAAATCAGCTTGCTCTTGAGGTTCACGGGCGCGATTGCGATTTTCGACATCGTTTGGATTGCCGAATAGCCTGAAATCAAATTGAAGAAGAGAGTCACGTCGTTTGCGATTTCGGCGTTCGTCGTCATTAGTGCCATGTCGGAATACGTTTTTGCCGTCTTCGCGTTGTAGTTTCCGGTGCTCAGGTGGACGTAACGCCTGATTCCGTCGTTCTCTTTTCTGATTATCATCATCGCCTTTCCGTGGACTTTCAGGTTCACGATTCCGTAAATGACGATTGCTCCGGCTTTCTCAAGCTGGCTCGCCCACGAGATATTCCTCTGCTCGTCGAACCGCGCTTTCAGCTCCACGAAAACCGTGACCTGCTTGCCGTTCCTTGCCGCGCGGATGAGCGATTTCACGATTTCGGAATTCTTTTCCGTTCTGTAGAGCGTCATTTTTATGGCAAGCGTTTTTCCGTCGTCGCTCGCGCCGCTCAAAAGTTTCAGTACCGGGTCGAACGATTCGTAAGGCAGGTTCAGAATCCTGTCGCGCTCTTTTATGTAGTCCCAGATTGATTTCTCGCTTTTTTTGAACGGATTGAAATTTTTCCACGCCGGAAAGAAAAGTTTCTTCGCGGAATTCATCGATTCTGTCGAAAAAGCGAATGTCGAGTTGTCGCAGAGCGAAAGCAGGCAGTCGGGGCGCAGAATGCCGGGCTTCCGCTCGATTTCGTACACGTCGATGTCGGAAAGCTCAAGGTTCGTCTGCAAGAAGTTCTGAAGCTTGCTGCTGTCGCCCGATATCAAAAGCCGCACCGCAAACGAATTCTGCCTTGACGCGATGACTTCTTCCATTGCGCCCACAAAATCGCCCGATTCCTCGTCAACCATCAAATCCGCGTCCCTGTCGATTGAGAAAAGAATTGTGCCGTCTACCGAAAAACCCGGGAAAAGCTGCGTTCCGAATTCGATTATGATGTCGTCGAGGAGCGTGAAAGTCCTTCCCGATGATGCGTCGTCGGTCGGAAGCCAGACGATTCTGTCCAGGATTTTTGGAACTTGGACGAGCGCGATGCAGTTCTTGCTGCTTGCGATGTTCGTGTGGATTCCTTCGATTACGGAAAGCTCGAACGCGGCGAAAATTTCTTTTCCCGGAATGTGCGGGAATGCCGAGTCCGTCCGAAGTGGGGTGAGAAGCGGGAAAATCTCCCTCTGGAAATAGTTTTGCGCGAACGTCTTCTGCGAGTCCGACATCGAATTTGCCTTCACATACCGGATTCCGTTTTCCGAAAGCTCGTCCAGCACGAACTGGAGCTCCCTGTACTGCGTTCCGATTATCTCGTGGCTTCGTTCGCTTATCTTCTGCATGATTTCGCTGAATTTGTCGCCCGATATGTCGATTTCGTCCGAGATTGAAATTTGCCGTTTCAGGGATGCGACCCGCACCTGAAAAAATTCGTCGAAATTCGTTCCCACTATCGAAAGAAATTTCAGCCTTTCCAAAAGCGGATTGTCTTTTCTCATTCCTTCGTTGAGAATTCTTGCGTTGAATTCGACCCAGGAAATGTCACGATTGAAATATTTCATGCTTCCTTCCTTGTTCCTCGCCCTTTGAACTTTTTGAAATGCCCTAATTCAGCAGGACTTTGTATCCGAAAACCCTTTCGAACAAGTCCGATTTTTCAGAAATCGCGATTTTTTCGAGGACGTTGTTGTGCGTTCCGTCCGTTATTATCGTCATCGTGTCGTTCGTGAACGAAATCTTGAAGTCTTCTATTCTCTGCGTGTGCGCCCTGTCGAGCGAGTCCGCGATTTTCAGGATTGCCGTCAGCTTGATGACTGCGAGGCGCACCGTTCTTGGCAGCGTCACGAAATGCTTGTCGTCTTTGAGCGATTTGTCCACGCGGTGGTAGAGCGCGATTTCGGCGACGATTTCGATGTCCTCTTTGTTCAGTCCGAAGATTTCCGAATGTTCGATTATGTATTTTGAATGCTCGTTGTGGTCGCTCGCCCGGATGAACGTTCCGATGTCGTGTAGAAGGGCTGCGATTTCGAGCAGCGTCCGCGAGTCGTTGCCGGAATTCTCGAATTCCCTCTCAAGTCCGAGCTCGTCTTTCAGCGAATCGAAAAGCTTTAGGCTCATCTTCCTGACGTAATTTGCGTGGCGTTCGTCCCCGTGGTATTTTCGGAGAAGGTTCCGTGCGCTCGCGAGAATCTGCGGGTGGAATTCCTTCCTCACGTCCTTGATGTCCCTGTGCGATATCAGAATTCCTTCCATGAGCGACGTTTCGGGCACCAGAATCGATTTCGCGCTTGTGAGCCGCAGGAACACCTGGAAAATCAGCAGGTTCATGTGGAGCGACTCCGCCTCGCTGTATGAGATTCGGAAGCGTGCCATGCTTTCTTCCGGCGAATAATCCTCGATTTCGTCCACGAATTTGTCGAACGCGTTCCTGTCTATTTCCCAGAGAAAAGCCGAAATCGGTTTCCCGGAGAAGAGCGCGGCAATCTTCATGTCGTTTCCTATCGCAAGGAACTGGTTGACTTTTTCAAGATATAGTTCGTTGTCCAGCGAGCCTTTCGTGTTGTTGATGTATTCCTCGACGTACCGTTTTGCGTCGATTATCGAGCCCATGCTCCGAATCTGCTGCTCGATTATTATCGTTCCGAGCCGGATGCTGTGCGCGCCCGCTATTTTCCCGTCTTCCAGCAGCATTATTTCCGTGGAGCCGCCGCCGACTTCGAGGATAATTGAATTCGCCTTCGTGATGTTGTTTCCGATTGAGATTGATTCTCCTTTCAGGCATTCGCTCACCGCAAGGAACATGAGCCTGTTCTCCTCGATTCCGTCAATCAGCTTTACCCGGAATCCGGTCTTTACGCTGATTCTGTCCAGCACCGAGTCTCGGTTCTCTGCCTCGCGGACTGCATTCGTCGCCACGACCGCAGTTTCCTCCGCTGAAATCTTCCATGCGGAGAGCTGCTCCTTGTACAGATTCAGAATTGAAAGGCATTGCAGAAGCGTGTCCCTGGAAATCGAGCCTGACGTGAAAATGTCCCTTCCGAGCGGAATCGGTTTTTCCGACCTGTCGAGAATATTTCTCTTTCCGTTCCCGATTTCCTCGGCGACGAGAAGCCTTATTCCCGTTGAGCCGATTTCGATGGCAGCTTCCAGCTTCATTGCGTTTCCTCCGGCATAAAGAAAAACTACCACAGAGGTTCAATGTGGTAGCGGACAAGGAGAAATATGATATGAAAAATGGCGTTCCCCGACATTCGACGAAAGTCGGGGAAACCTCAACGCCGTGTTTTGCTGATTAAAGTTTGTCGATGAGCATCGAGCATTTTCCTGACGGAATCGGGAGCGTCTTCTTCTTCTGGTCGATGATGTTTATCGTGAAGTAGTAGAGCTTCTCGCTTTCCATCTGGACTTCCCAACCGCGCGGACTTTTGTTCGAAAGAATCGTGATGAGGTTTCTCTTGAGCGAAAGTTTCTCGATTCCCATCACTTCGAGGTTTGGGATTATCCAGTCTACAGTTTTTCTCGGCAGGCTTATCTCAAGTCCGATTACGTTCTCAATCATCAGCGCGATTGTCGAAAGCCCGATCGTGATGATGAAGTGCTTCTTCGGGAAGTTCGGATCGACTTCGCCGTTAGGGAGTTTTGCTTTCGCGATGCCTTCCTTGCACGGAAGATATGCCTCGTACAAGTCGCCCTTGCTTCCGTCTGCAGGAGAAAGAGCCTCAAGAATATAGTAGAGATGGCGTATTGCGCATTCCCTTGCAAGCGAATAACGCTGATATTTCTCGAGACCTTTTATCACCATGAAGTTGAATGAAGGGTAGACGCTTCCCCTGAATCCGTCGCCGTCCTCGGTGAAAGCCGGATGATCCGCACTGAGAGTCGGGAACGGGTGGTCAGTTCCGAATGTTTTCGGATCCGAAAGATGCGCGATGAGAGCGTCCGCCTTGTCAACGGCAGGAATCTCCGCAAGGAGCGGCCAGAAACCCGCAATCGTCTTTGCCGGCAGCTTTTTCTCGTCTTTGTCCAGGTCGTGGTAGAATCCAGTTTCGCTGTCCCACATCAGATTGTTGATTCTCGTCTTGAGGCTGAAATAATTCTTCTTAAACTGGAAGCTCAGTTCCTTGTCGTTCAGGATGTCACCGAGAGAGCTCATGTTGAGCGAATTTATCGCCATCGCCGTGTTGAAGTCTATCGGGTAGTACGTTCCGTCGCGCGGAGAGTTGTACATCGTGGAAGACTGGAAAGGAGCTGCATAGAGACCGTTAGGCTGCTTGAATTTCTCGTCTATCCATGTCATGTACTTCTGCAGCACCGGCATGATTTCCTTGACGCGTCTTTTGTTTGCAGATTTATGGTACAAATTGAATTCTGCCCATGCAAAGAGCGGAAATCCGATTCCCTCTGGGTTCGACTCGTCAACTACAGGTTTTCCGGTTGAAAGGTCGTACTTCCATCTGATTGCGCCGTTCTCTTCCTGCTTTGAATAGAAATAGTCGAGATTCTGGCTGGACTCATAGTTCTTGTTTGAATAGACCAAAAAGAATGTCGAGAAAATAGACTCAAACTGGTCGATGACATATTTCTCAGGTTCGTTCGGATTTAAATGAATGAAATATCCGTCCTTCGAAATTTCTTTCGTCTTCGGGTCGAGCCATGAGCCGGCAGTCCAATTCCATGTCTTGTCGTAAATGTCTACAAAATCCTGATCGTAAAAATGGATTTTAGGAAAATCTTTCTTGTTCACAAAAACTCCAAGCCGCGTCTTTGGTTTTAAACGCGACTTGTTTGAGTATATCATAGAATTCTGTAATTTTACAAAAATAAATAAAGAAAAAGTCGTTAGAATGTGAATTTCACAACTTCTGTTTCTGATTTGTGCCTTGTCTTCAGGAACAGCGACTTTGTTGCTTTTTTGTAGATGTAGCCTGAAGAAGCGTACATTTCGAATCTTGGGTCGGAGCGGTACGAAAGATTGTAAATCGTTATGCTCTTGAAATTCGGAAGGTTCGTGATTATCTGGAAATGCATGTCGCCGACTTTGTCCTTCATCGTAAGCGTGCCTTCGTTGCCGCGTTCCGTGTATGAGATGTTCTCTGCCACAGTCCATGTCCAGATGTTCTTGTCCCTGTTCAGCACGACTGCGTGCGGATAATTCCTGTTCCCTACGATAATCGGATAGACTTCCGAAATAGTCATCAAATCCAGGTTGCCCTGTGAGATTGCGGTGCTCGTGATTGCATATCCCGCCGTGACCTGCTCCGTTATTCCGCTTCTCGTTCCGTAGTTTATGAGGACTGAGCCTGCTTCGAGCGCAAGGAGGGTCGAAATCGGAGCGTCTTTTTCTGTGAGCACGAGGGAAGAGTCCGTGAGCGCGCAGCTTCCTTCGAGCGTGGAAATGCAGGTGTCGATTGTCGGGACGAGATATTCCGAGAGAGCGTTCATCTTGTAATCGACGAGCTTCATGTAGGTGCGGAGTATTCCGACTGCCTGTGCTATCGTGAGCGCGGAATTTTCTTCTTCCGAATTTTTCGATAATTCGCCGATTATCGCGCTTGGGAGTGAGAGCATTTTCTTGACGCTTTCCGTTCCGCCGAAAATGTAGATGTAGTCGGCAAGGTCTTCCACCGTGAAAATGTTCAGTGAATTCTGCGTAAGTTCGGTCATGTTCGCGGCATTCTCAATCATCTCGCGCATGTTTTCGTTCTTCATCGTCATGCTCGGCTGCATTGCCTCAAGCGCGCCGAAATATGGTGCGGAAAGATACGTCCTCTTCGAGCCTTTCTTGAACGAGTCAGGAACGCTGTCAATCGCTTCCGCATACTTGTCGCGGGCTGCCATTTCCGCGACGTATGACACGACCGAAGTCTCGTTCATCTGCGATGTGCCGAGTTTGAATGTTTCGGCTGTCTTTTCCACAAGAACATCCTTCATTTCTTTCATGCATCTGTCGTATGTCGATTTGAGGGCGATTGTGGAATCCGGGTCAATCGATGCGAACGTGAATATCGTTGACGGGTCGTATGTGGCGAACGTCGCGAACGGTGTTTTTGAAGTGAGAGTGAGAAGCTCGTCCGAAAGTTTCGGTGCGGAGAATGCGTACATGAGATTCTTCGAGCTGAAAATCTGCCTTGAATTCGCCTTGTCGGTAACTGAATAGCCTGAATTTGGTTTGAAATTCATTGTCAGTTGAGTTGCGTCGGAAGGAATCTTTGCGAATACGGACAACGTTGCTGTCGGGGAATTGTCGCTCACAGTGAAATTCACCGTAACGTCGTCGGAGAAGTTGAAGACGACCGAAAGCGGGGTCGGCTGGTCGTATGACTCGAGGACGAGGTTTTTCGTCGTCGTCTTTTCGAACGAGCCGTCCGCGTTTGAGGATTTTGTCGTGAGCACTGCCGGCGAGACTTCGTCTGCGATGAACACGATTCCTTTGAACGAGACCTGGAGCGAATTCTTTAGGGAAGTCGCTCCTGTCTTGTCCTGCGTTTGCGCGAGCGAAATCCGTAGGGAGCCGAAGTTCTTCGATATGACGGATTCGTTTCTAAATTGAAGGACGAAAATGCCGACAATAATAAAACTGTACAAAATTATAAGACCGATGGATTTTCTGACTGGATGCAAATACATTCGATTAGTTTAGTTAATTCAAATCAAAAAATAAACCTGTTCGGCAACTTCAATTTTCTAGCAGGTTTTGTAAAATAACGCATTGAGGTATTTATGAAGATTTTGAAGAAATCATTTGTGGCAGCGGCGTTTGTTGCTCTTTTTTCCGGATTCGCATTTGCAGCTTCGAGCACAAGTTCCGCAAAAAAAGCGTCGTCTGGCGGTGTCAGCACTGTCGTAAGAAGCGAGTCTTCTTCTGGTTCGGATGTGCAGTTTGCGCAGAGCATCAGCGATGCACTTGCGAACGGCTCCATGGAAGATGCTCTTGCGCTCTTCGATTCGTATGAAACTTCCGATGAAGGTCTTCTTTCTCTCAAATCCGCGCTTCTTCTCTCTTCTGGAAAAGTAAAAGAAGCCGATGCGATTGCTGTCCAGCTGCTAAAGGCGAACCCGAACAACATCGACCTCCTTGAGCTGAACATGATGGTCGCGAAGCAGAAGAACGATTCGGTCAAGAAAAATCAGTATTTGCGTAAGATTATCGAGCTTGACCCGAAAAACTGCGACGGAAACATCGAGCTTGGCGACGAGCAGTCTCTCAGAAAGAATTATCAGAACGCTCTCAAATATTATAAAATCGCATGGATGTCGAACCCGACGAACATGACGGCGATGTTCGGCTGCGGAAAAATGTATTACTACACTTCCAAAGACAAGGACGCGCGCGATTTCTTCAATAGAATGTTGAAGATTGAGCCGGAGAATCCTCAGGCGCTTTTGTATCTGGGAAAGCTTGAGGGCGAGAACAAACGCTACAAGGCGGCATACGAATATGTGAAAAGGTCGATTGACAGCGACCCTACGAATTACGACGGTTACATGGATCTCGGAACTTTCTCGCGCTTCCTCGGAAAGTACGACGAGGCGGAGGCTGCGTGGAAAAAGGCGACGGAACTTGACCCTGAATATTTCCTCGCGTATGCATATCTTGCCGGTCTTTATGACGAGATGGAGCGCGATGACGAGGCTTTCGAGGCGTACAAGACTGTCGTGATAAAAAATCCGGCGTACTACTACGCATACGAGTCAATCGGAATCCATTCATGGAGAAAGGGCGATTTCGAGCTTGCAAGAAAAGCGTTTGAGGAAGCTGCAAAGAAGAACCCGGACAACATCTCGTATCCGCTCATGGCGACTGCGTGCTATCTCAAGCAGAACAACGTAGCAAAGGCAAAAGAATATTCTGACTCTGTCTTAAGAAAAATCTCCGACAAAAGCTCTCTCGACTACAAGATGCTCCGGATGTACCACGACCAGCTCGGCGACATGGACGTTGTTCTTGCAGTTCAGAAAGAAAGGAACAATGCAGTGACGAACGGTGCGATTTCAAGCAAGAGCGGAAAATATCTCTATTATCTTGCGCTCTATTACGACATTCGTGGTGACGTTTCTCTTGCGCAGAAGTATTATGTCGAAGTCTGTTCGATTCAAAGCCCGATGTTCTTCGAATACAGGCTTGCGAAGTGGGCGAAAAATCCTGACAGCGACGATACGGTTCGCGAGGTGAATGCTTCCAACTAAGCGTTTTCTGGTTGGTTTTGCAGGGGAGTTTTATGTCTAGCACAAAAAAAATAATAGAAGCTGGCGGAAAGAAAATAGTTCTAATCGGAACTGCGCACGTTTCGAAAGAGAGCGTCGAGGAAGTTGAGAGGGAAATCAAGGCTGAAAAACCTGATTGCGTCGCAATCGAGCTTGACGAGCAGAGATTGGATTCGATGCGGAACAGCGAGAAATACAGGAACATCGACATCATAAAGATTTTGCGCGAGGGCAGGGTTTTTCTCGTGTTGGCGAATCTGGTTCTCGCGAGCTTCCAGAAAAGAATCGGCGACAACACGGGCGTGAAGCCGGGCGACGAAATGGCGGCTGGAATCCGCGTGGCAGAGGAACTTGGCATTCCGAGCGTCATGGTTGACCGCCCGATTCAGACGACGCTCCGCCGTGCATGGGCGAAAACTCCGGCAATCGGAAAGTCGAAATTGCTTGCGCTTCTCATTTCGAGCGCGTTCAATTCCGACGAGGTGAGCACGCAGGAAGTCGAGGACCTGAAAGATTCAAGCGAGATGGACAGCATGATGGACGATTTGGCGGAGGCGATGCCTAGCGTGAAAGAAGTTCTGATTGACGAGCGTGATTTCTATCTTGCTTCGCACATCTGGAAGTCGGTGACGAAAAGTGCTGACGGCGACAACAGCTCAAGGAACAGCGTCCTTGCAGTTCTCGGTGCGGGGCATCTTCGCGGCGTAGAGAAAAATATTCTTCGTCTTGCAAACGGCGAAATCCAGCCGGACACTGACGAGATAAGCACCCTTCCGAAAAAATCTGTTGCGGGAAAAATCCTCAAATGGCTGATTCCTGTTCTCATAGTCGCGCTGATTGTTTCAGGATTCTTCATTGGCGGAAAAGAGATGGCTGTGGATTCGATTATCCAGTGGTTCGTCTGCAACGGCGTTCTTGCCGGTGTCGGTGCGCTCATCGCATTGGCGCATCCGCTTGCGATTCTCGTCTCGGTTGTCGGTGCTCCGTTCACGTCGCTTTGTCCGTTCATCGGAGTCGGAATCCTTTCGGGAATCGTTCAGGCCGTTCTCAAGAAACCGACGGTCGGCGACCTTGAGACTGTGCAGGATGACGTTTCGAGCTTGAAGGGATTCTACAAGAACAGGCTTCTTCGTGTCCTTCTCGTGTTCATCTTGTCTTCGCTCGGTTCCTCAATCGGAACGTTCGTTGCAGGTTCAAGCCTTGTAGTTTCGCTCACGCAGGCAATTTCCGCAATGTTCAAATAAAAAAATGAAAAATTCAATTGAGTAAGAATTCAGTCGAAAAAAATCAGAAAATGTACAGTCGATATAAATCGATATAAATTTCTGTTTTAGTAAGAATGTACTCATTCTAAATAAAGATTGTGTTGCTACAATAGACAGCATGAAACTGAAGATACCAAACCTGTTCGGAAAATCCAGTTTCAGAACAGGTCTATTTGCAATCCAATCTTTTTTTATGCTCTCGTGTTTTCAAGCTTCCGCGGAAACTGTCGAAAAACTTCTCGCAGGATATCTTGAGAACGATTTGCAGCTGAAAAAATATTCGGTGACAGCGGAATCGAAAGCGTTGGATTTGAAATCAGCGGAAATCAACAACGGAATAAGCGTTTCCCTTTCGACCGGCGAAATGAAAATCACGACTTCCAAAGACAAAACCCGAATCACGGTGAGCCCGAGCGTTTCTGCGAGCGTTCCCCAGGCGAACGCTCTTTCTGTGAGCGCAGAATTTCCACTCACGGTCGAGGACGGCGAAAAGTCGGTCAGCAACGGAAAAATTTCTGCGACAGTCGGAATAATCTCCGGCGACAAAAAAAAACGGCAGGTCGAGCTTCTGACGGCCGAACGTGAACTTCTTGAGGCAAAGCGGAACGTTCAGGAAAGGGCGTATTCAGCTGAGAAAGAATTCTACACGAATCTGAAAAATCTCTACAACGATGCGATTTCAGTCTTAACGGCAAAAGCGAGCCTTTACGATGACACGACGGATTTGAAAGTCCTGATTGCGCAAGGTTATTCGAAAACTTCGGCTTCATACAGGCAGAAAAATCTGGAAGTGCAGAGCGACAGGCGCAATGTCCTTGAAAAACAGCGGATTTTCGAGCGCGAGACTTCGGTTTTCGCGAAAAAGTGCGGGCTTGAGCTTCAGCGAATTCCCGACGCGGATTTGAAAACTCTGGATGGCTGGATTAAAGCCGGCGAAAATGCGTATGCGTCCGCAATCTCGTTTCTTCCGAGCGAAATTCCAGTTCCGAAAAGCGAGAATGTCTTCAAATACAAAAAAGAACTTTACACGGAAACCGAGCAGGCAGTCTGGAACAAATACATCGGCGAACTGAAGCGCGATGCTGATTACGAGATGTCGCTCAAGCTCACTGGCGAATATGTTTTCAACGATTCGTTCTATTCGGACACAGGTTTGGATTCGGACGGAAATCTTGTGGATTACGGCTCTGATTCCGTCGGCGGAAAACTTTCGCTTTCGTGGCGCGGAATAACTGCGAGCGCGGGCGCGTATTTTCCTGTCGGCAAAACTCTAATCGGCGACAAATCGAACGATTCGACTTTCAATCCGTATTTTGCGCTTTCGCTTGCGATTGTGCCGAACGAATGGCGGCTTGCGAAAATTTCGCGGCAGCAGGACGAACTTGATGCAAAACTTGAGCAGATTGCAATCGATTCTGCGGCTGAAAATTACGACACCGACCTTCTGGACAAAGTTTCGACTTTCCACGATTTGAAATGGACGCAGCTTTCGAACAAAGAAGAATACGAAACGTACAATCAGCTTGAATCCGACATGGCAAAATGGCTCAAGCAGGGAGTCGTGACGGAAAACGATTATCTCGACGCTGAAAACGAAAAAGAGAAGGCAAGAATCAACATTCTCATAAACATTGTCGAGCTGACGATTTTCAACGACGACGTGAAGCTGATGTTCAGGGAAGACGCAAAAACTGAAGCGAAAACTGAATCAAAATCTGAATTGAAAACAGAACCGAATGTAGAACCGGCTGAATCTCCGGCGATAGAGTGGGGTGAGTTATGAAAAAAAACAAGAAGATAATAATCGGAAGCGTGATTGCGGTTGCAGTTATCGCAGGTTCAATAATCGGTGCGAAGAAAATCGTTTCGGCAGGCTCGGAATCCGATACGGTCTACATCGTCAAAAAAGAAGTTTACGAAAACGCGATTGAAATTGCGGGCACTGTGGCGGCGGCGAAAAGCCAGACTTTGCAGTCACTCAATGACGGAACTGTCGTCGGCGTTTACAAAAGCGAGGGCGACGCCGTAAAGACGGGCGACCTCATCGTGCAGCTTGACGATTCCGAGCAGCAGTACAACCTTGCAAACCTCGACTATGAAATTTCCGTCGCGCGTCTCAATCAGACGACCGGAAAACTCAATCTCATGCAGACCCAGCGGAAATCCCTCGTGCAGAAAATCGCGAACAGAAAAATCGTCGCCACTTTCGACGGAATAATCGCGGATTTGGACGTTGACGCAGGCGATTATCTTGAGGCGAAGGACTCAATCGGAACTCTCGTTGACACAAGCTATCTTACGGCCGAAGTCGAGATTGCCGAAACCGATGTCGCAAAACTCAAGCCTGGCCAGAAAGTTGAATTCACTTTTCCGTCGTATGATGTCGGCACTGTCGAGGGCTATCTCGTCTCTTACCCTGCAATCGGAACTGTGACAAGCCGCGGCGCGACTGTCGTGAATGCGAAAGTCAGAATCGATGATGTTCCTGACGGAATTCTTCCGAATTTCTCTTTCACCGGCAAAATTCAAATTACGGAGCCGGAAGAGAAAATCGTCGTCGAGCGGTATGCAATCGGGCATGACAAAGGCTCGGCGTTCGTCGAAGTTCTCGGAAGGGGCGGAAATGTGGAGCGCGTTGAAGTTCAGGTGCAGCCGTATGGAACTGATTACGTGGAGATTGTCAGCGGTCTTTCCGGCGGCGAAGTTCTCAAGGCGCAGTCCGATGCGTCGAAGAGCGGGCGCATGCGCACTTTCAAGAAGGGAAGCAAGAGCAGCAGGAACAATCAGGGCGGAATGGGCGGACCGATGGGAATGCCTCCGATGTGATTTTTTTTGTGTGATTTTGATTTGATTTTTTGGAACAGAATATGAGCGAACCTGTAATTTTAATGAGTGACGTGAAAAAAACGTACAGCATGGGCGAAGAGGAAGTCCATGCTCTCCGCGGCATATCTTTCTCTGTGAATCAGGGCGAGCTTCTGTCGATAATGGGACCTTCCGGCTCGGGAAAATCGACGTGCATGAACATGATTGGCTGCCTCGACAGGTCGACATCAGGAATCGTCAAGATTGGCGGAAAGGAAACTGGCAAGATGAGCGAGAAAGAGCTTGCCGTTCTCCGCAACAAGACAATCGGATTTGTCTTCCAGCAGTATCATCTTCTTCCGTCGATGACTGTCCTTGAAAACGTCATGATTCCGCTCCGCTATCAGGGAATCGAAAAAAGCCTTAGGAAGGACATGGCACTCGATTCTCTCGAAAAAGTCGGGCTTGCCGACCGTGTGAATCATCTTCCGAACGAGCTTTCGGGCGGACAAAAACAGCGTGTCGCAATCGCACGGGCAACGGTCACGCGTCCGAGCGTCATTCTTGCGGACGAGCCTACTGGCGCGCTTGACAGCAAAACAGGTCGTGCCGTAATGGAACTTTTCGGTGAAATCAATGCGACCGGAACGACAATCGTAATCGTCACGCACGACCCTAGAATCGGCGACAGCACCAGAAGATGCATCCGCATATTCGACGGTCTGATTCAGAGTGACAGCGAAAACCCAGATGCGTCGCTTTCCCTTGCGTTCAGCGAGGATTCCGTTTGAGAGAATTTGTTTAGGAGAATCTGTTTATGATTGAAGATTTCATTGATGCCCTTCGGAATTTCGCGCGAAGCAAAGTCCGTACTTTTCTCTCGCTTCTTGGTGTCATAATCGGCGTCGCGTCCGTAATCGTAATCACGAGTATCGGCTCTAGTTCGACTAAAAAAATTCAGAGCACGTTCGGTTCGTCCGGCCTTGACCTCGTCTACATTTCGTCTGGAATGATGAGGAGAAGCCGCGATGCCGTCACGCTGAAATTTGACGAGCCGTTCAGGCGCGACATTTTCGACAACATAAAGAACGTCAAGAAAGTCTGGTACAAAAATTCGATGAGCGCGACAGTCAGCTACGGCGAGACTTCTGTTTCGTACAGCGCAACCGCGATTGAGACCGGCTACCTTGAAATGTGCAACATCGAGCTTGATTACGGTTCGTATTTCTCTGTAACGGACGATTATGTTGGCGCACAAAAAATGATAATCGGAAGCGAAGTCGCAGCCGCATTGTTTCCCGACGGAAATGCTGTCGGAAAGAACGTGCTCGTCATGTCGGGTAACGTCCCGTTCTCTTTCAAAATCATCGGCGTATTAAAAGAGCAGTCGAGCGGAATGGAATCTGCGACAACCGGAATTTATGTTCCTCGCGGATTCTACTCAAAGAAAATCACCCCGAATCCGAGCGCGGACACCGTGATGCTTCAGGCGGTTTCTCCAGAGCAGTGCACTGCAATCGTCAACGATGCCACGTCATACTGTGCCGAAAAATCGGGAACGTCAGGCTCAGTCCGAGTTTCTTCAATGCAGACGATGATTGACCAGATGAATTCAATCTCAAGCACTCTTAGCCTCATGCTTTCCGGTATCGCGGCGATTTCACTTCTCGTCGGCGGAATCGGAATAATGAACATAATGATTGTGACCGTCACTGAGCGCAAACAGGAAATCGGAATCAGAAAGGCACTCGGCGCAAGTCCTTTCGCAATCTGCCGGCAGTTCCTTGTCGAAAGCGCAAGCATCACTCTTCTCGGCGGAATATTCGGAATCATTCTCGGAATCGGCTTGAGTTTTGCAGTCGAGTACGTCCGAGGTCTTCCGTTTTCGATTCAGCTTTCTGCGTGCTTCATCGCGTTCTGCTTTTCAGTCCTCGTCGGAATCTTCTTCGGCTTGAGCCCTGCGATGAGCGCGTCGAAACTTGACCCTGTAGTCGCATTGGCAAGCTGATTTTTTGCATAAAACGAAAAAATCGCGATAATTTATTTTTATGGCAAAGAAGAAAGAATCAATTTACAAATGCAAAGAATGTGGCTACACGCAGCCGCGCTGGCTCGGGCGTTGTCCGAACTGCTCTTCGTGGAACACTCTCGAAGAATGCATTGTTGACCCGAATTCGACGACTGCGGCTTTCACTGGTTCCAGTGCGACCGAAAAAATCAAGCCGATGCCGCTTTCATCAGTTTCGGCGCAGGAAAATTCTAGAATCGTCACCGGAATAGAAGAATTCGACAGGGTGCTTGGTGGCGGCGCAATGCGTAGGAGTGCGATTCTGCTTGGCGGCGAACCTGGAATCGGAAAATCCACGCTGATGATTCAGACGTGCGCCGCAATCCACAAAGTCACTGACGGAAAAATCCTTTACATTTCGGGCGAGGAAAGCGCAGGTCAGATAAAGGGGAGGGCAGACCGGCTGAATCTTGATTCGTCCGGAATCGAAATCCTCTGCACGATGCGCCTTGAGGACATAAAAGACGCTCTCGTCGCTTTGAATCCCGTGTTCGTAATAATCGATTCGATTCAGACTGTTTATTCTGTCGAGGCGGGAATCGTTCCTGGCACTGTAAACCAGCTCAAATATTGCGCGAACGAGCTTATCGGCTGGGTAAAAGAACGTGACAGCGTGATGATTATGTCCGCCCACGTCACGAAAGACGGAAACATCGCAGGCCCAAAGTCTTTGGAGCACATGGTCGATACTGTCATCTCTTTCGAGCGCAACGATGATGAAGTCCGCTTCCTCCGCGCGAGCAAAAACCGATTCGGCTCTGTCGATGAGCTTGGGCTTTTTGCGATGACCGAGACCGGGCTTGAGTGCGTGAAAGACCCGAGCACGATGTTCATAACGAAGCGCAATGACAAGACTCCGCCCGGAATCGCAAATACATGCGTTTTCGAAGGCAGCCGCGCATTCGTCGTTGAGATTCAGGCGTTGACAGTTCCCGCAAAATCAACAATTTCCCGCGTTTATTCGGACAAGATTGATTCTGCCCGCGTTGCCCGTGTCGCTGCCGTCCTTGAGAAAAAAACTGGGCTGCATTTTTCGGACATGGATTTGTACATAAATGTTGCCGGCGGTGAACGTCTTCGTGAAAGCGCGATCGATGCGTCCCTTGCAGCCGCATTGTATTCAGCTCGCACCGACATGCCTCTTCTTGACGGAACCGTCATTCTCGGAGAACTCAGCCTTGCCGGTGAAATCCGCCCGATACAGCGGCTCCGTCAGCGCATAAAGACAGCGCGGGAACTCGGATTCCACACTGTCATGTCACCTGAGCGCGAGGAAAATTCGATTCAGATAAAGTCCATAAAGGACATGCTTAAAAATGTCTTTGGAATTTAGGAAAAAAAACGAATTGCAAATATTTTTTTGTTAAAATTACAAAAGAAAAATAGAGATTTTGGAGAAAATCACTTGAATTTTTAAAAATTTGTGATAGTATTCATATCAGCTTGTAAAAAAAGCTGATAAACTCTCTCCGATGACTAGGTGACTAGTCGATAAGGGGTCTTGCAGAATGTCATTCTCAAGGCCCCTTATTTTTTTACTGTGTCACCATTGTGTGCGGCGGAACGGACTGCATTACCCAGGTGTTTCCGCCGATTGTGCATCCTTCGCCGATTACTGTCTTTCCGCCGAGAATTGTCGCGTTCGCGTAAATCGTCACGTTGTCCTCGATTGTCGGATGCCTTTTTTTGTCCTGCAATTCTTTTTTGACGCTCAGTGCGCCGAGCGTCACGCCCTGATATATCTTCACGTTCTTTCCGATTACGGTCGTCTCGCCGATTACGATTCCTGTTCCGTGGTCTATAAAGAAGCTTTCTCCGATTGTCGCTCCCGGATGTATGTCGATTCCTGTTCTTCCGTGCACGTATTCCGACATGATTCTCGGAATCACAGGAACTCCGTTCACATACAGGAAATGCGCCAGCCTGTAAACTGTGATTGCTTCAAGTCCCGGATAAGAAACGATGACTTCCTCGCTGTTCTTCGCGGCAGGGTCTCCGTTGAACATCGCCATCATGTCGAGGTTTATGGTTTTTCTGATATTCGGTATCTCTTCGATGAGGGCGAGTGCTGTTCTTTCCGCCAGCGCAAAGCACTGCTTGTTCTTTGAGCCCTGTTCGCTCTGGTGCGAAATCTCGTAAATGAGGGCTTTCTGAATTTCTTTCGTAAGCATCGCTACGATTCTGTTGATTCTCTGTCCTGTGATGTATCTCAGGTTTTCTGAATCGATGTCCTCCGCCTTTTTGAAGCCAGGGAAAACCAGACACTGCAAGTCATGGAGGACTTCCACGACGTTTTCCTTGTTCGGAAAAGTGTGCGTTCCATTTTTGTTGATTCCTCCGATTTCGTCATACGATTGCAAGATGCTGTCTATCATCGAATCTATTCGCGGTGTTTGTGAATCCATGCTGCTGTACCTCGTTGTCTGAATATTGCCAGCCGCCGTTGATGTGTGTGCTGACAGTCGAAAACACTATCACAAAGAATTCGAAAATACTACAATCCGCAAAAAAATTAAAAAATCACTTGACATGAATGTGATAATAGTCTATCTTCTGAGAACACGTCATTGAATAAATGCTCTTGTAGCTCAGTCGGTAGAGCACATCATTGGTAGTGATGAGGTCAGCGGTCCGATTCCGCTCGGGAGCTGAACAAAAAATTAATTTAGGAGTACTAAATATTATGGGTAGCAAGAAGAAGACATCTATTGATATTATCGCTCTTCAGTGCACAGAATGTAAGCGCAAGAATTACACAACGACAAAGAATCGCAAGAATATCACTGGAAAACTTGAAAAGAACAAGTATTGCCCATTCTGTCGTAAAGAAATTCTTCACAAAGAAACAAAGGCAAAATAATTTTTGAAATACTTCTGCTTGGTTTTTAGGAATTGAGCAGATTTATATACTTAGGCGTGTAGCTCAGTCGGTAGAGTCCTGGTCTCCAAAACCAGTTGTCGCGGGTTCGAGTCCTGCCGCGCCTGTTTTTTTATTTGAAAATACATACAGCATCATGTTTTTTTTTGAGCTGTAAAGAGGGGATTTGACATGAAGAGTATTTTGCAATTTTTCAAAGAGTGTGGTGCTGAACTCAAGAAAGTTGTTTGGCCAACTCGTGATGATGTTGTAGCTTCTGTCACTGTCGTTCTGGTTTCTTCTGTTATTATTGCCGTTATTCTCGGCGTTCTTGATATCTTGTTTACATCTGCAATGCGTCTTGTTTTTTAGTCCCTGCATTTGCTTTTTTATCTGATTTTATAAAACTTGTTTAGGGTGAATTTTCATGGCAAAGAACTGGTACATCGTTAATACTTATGTAGGTTACGAGAATAAGGTTGAGCAGACTCTCAAGGCAAAAATTGAAAGCGGCGAGATTAGTTCTGATGTTCTTTCAAGCGTAAAAGTTCCAGTTGAAGAAGTCATGGAATTCGTAAAGGTAAAGAACAAGAAGACAGGTGTTGAGGAAGAGAAAAAACGTTCAAAGAAAGTAAAACTTCTTCCTGGTTATATCTTGCTTGAGATTGATTTGCCGGAAATCGGTTGGAAAGAAGTTTGTTCTGCGATTCGCCGCGTTCGTGGCGTTTCTGGCTTTGTCGGAACTGATCCTAACGTTCGTCCGAGACCGCTTTCTTCATCTGAGGCAAGAAAATTGCTTCAGCTTGCCGGTGAACTTCCTGGTGAGAAAAATGTCAAGATTAAGCAGAATTATGTAATCGGAGACCAGGTGAAAATCAATGAAGGTCCGTTTGCTAATTTCAATGGCACAGTAGAAGAGATTCTTGCTGAGAAAAATAAGCTCAGAGTTCTCGTTCAGATTTTTGGTCGTGCTACTTCTGTTGAAATCGAAGTCAATCAAGTTGAAAAGCTTGTGAAATAATTAATGATTCAAAAATACAAGTGTCAGAGTCAGTTTTGATTTTGACGCTTTTATATTTTGGGAGGAGTAAAAGTCCGTTGGACAGAGTTGCTCCGTCAAAACCAATAAGGAGCTTTTTATGGCTAGTAAAAAAGTTGTAGAAGTTTTCAAAATTCAGGCGCCTGCAGGAGCTGCTACTCCAGCTCCACCGATTGGACCTGCCTTGGGACCTAAGGGTGTTTCTGCACCACAGTTCTGTCAGCAGTTCAACGAGCGCACAAAGTCAATGGAGAAAGGTCTTGTAATTCCTGCTGTAATCACAGTTTACTCAGACAAGTCTTTCACATTCGTACTCAAAACACCTCCAGCTGCTGTTCTTATCAAGAAAGCATTGAAGTTGGAAAAGGGTTCTGCAAACCCACTTCGCGATAAGGTTGGCAAGCTTTCAGCTGCTCAGCTCGAAGAAATTGCAAAAACAAAGATGCCAGATGTCAACGCTAATGACCTCGAGGCTGCTAAGAAAATCATCGCTGGTACTGCTCGCAGTATGGGTGTTGAAGTGGAGGCTAACTAATGAAACACGGAAAGAATTATCGTGATGCACTCAAAAAGTACGATCCACAGCAGTCTTATGCAGTTGCAGAGGCTTGCAAACTTGTAAAAGAACTTCACTATGTGAAATTTGACGAGACTGTTGAGCTTCATGTTGCTCTCAAACTTGGAAAGAGCCAGTCAGTTCGCGACACTCTCGTTTTCCCAAATCAGTTCACTGCTGAGAAGAAAGTTCTCGTATTCTGTTCAGAGGACAGAGCTAAGGAAGCTTTGGACGCTGGTGCAGCTTATGCTGGTTCTACAGAGTATATCGACAAAGTAAAGAGCGGCTGGCTCGATTTCGATATCGCAGTTGCTACTCCTGATATGATGAAGGATGTTGGTCGTCTCGGTATGGTTCTCGGTCGCAAAGGTTTGATGCCAAACCCAAAGACTGGTACTGTAACAAACGACATCGTTTCTGCAATCAACGAACTCAAGAAGGGTCGTACAGAATACCGCGCTGACAAGACAGGAATCGTTCACATTGCTGTTGGTAAGGTTTCTATGGATCCTGCAAAAGTTGCAGAGAACGTTGCAACACTTCTTTCTGAACTCAATCGCAAGAAGCCGGCTGATGCAAAGGCTGATTTCATCCGCTCAGTTTCTGTAAGTTCTTCTATGGGACCTGGCGTTTGGGTCGAAGTTTCTAGCGAGAAAGAGGAGGCGTAATTTATGGCAATCATGGCTAAAAAAGTTCAGCCTGCTAAGACAGCAGCTATCGAAGCTACAAAAGAGTCGCTCAAAGACTACAATGACTTCATTTTCACAGAGTACCGTGGTTTGACTGTTGAGCAGATTACATCTCTCCGCAAGAAGCTCTACGAGAAGAATGCTCCGATGAAGGTTGTTAAGAACAACTTCGCAAAAGTTGCATTCGAAGAAATGAAAGTTGAGAATGTTGCAGATTACCTCAAGGGACCTACTGCCGTTGTTATGGTAAAAGAGGACTCTAACGAGGCTGCAAAAGTTCTTTTCGATTTCGCAAAAGACAATGATAAGCTCGTCGTTAAGGGCGGCTACATTGGCAACGAAATCTATGACGCTGCAAAAATCGAGGCTT
The DNA here is from genome assembly GCA_017525605.1 of Treponema sp. Lineage (GTDB taxonomy): Bacteria > Spirochaetota > Spirochaetia > Treponematales > Treponemataceae > Treponema_D. The sequence continues at coordinate 81,938 of JAFXSM010000038.1, forward strand.
ACTCAAAGGTTCCTGGAAAGAAGCAGCTCATCGCAATGCTCATGTCTGCAATCAATGGTCCGGCTCAGAAACTTGCCGCTACATTGCAGGCATACGTGGACAAGAAATCAGCAGAGGGCGGTGCCGCACCTGCAGCAGAAGCTCCTGCAGCTGAGTAATTTTCAGTTCACCATTTTAAGCAAGGTCAGGCTTCCTAAGCTGTGTACTGTCCTTGCGACAAATATAAATGCGGAATATTCAGTCCAGTTTGTTCTGACCGCATAAAAAATTTTTAGGTTCGATAATTTAGAACCTTGCCTATTTAGGAGAAGATAATATGGCAGCTCTTACAAATGATCAGATTCTTGATGCAATCGCATCTATGACAGTTCTCGAGGCTTCTGAGCTCGTTAAAGCAATGGAAGAGAAATTCGGAGTTACAGCAGCTGTTGCTGTTGCTGCAGGTCCAGTTGCTGGCGGTGCTGCTGCTACTGAAGAGCAGACTGAGTTCACAGTTTCTCTCGACGGATTCGATGCTGCAAAGAAGATTGCAGTTATCAAGATTGTCCGCGAAATCACAGGACAGGGTCTTGGTGAGGCTAAGGCAACTGTTGAGGGCGCTCCAAAAGTTCTCAAAGAGGGTGTTTCTAAGGCTGAAGCTGATGAAATCATCAAGAAGATCGAAGAAGCTGGTGGAAAGGCTTCAAAGAAATAAGTCATACCAAATGATTTATCAAAGTGAATCGGCTTTTTCTGCTGGTTCACTTTCCGCAGCCTGATTCCGCAATGGATGATGGCATATATGGAACCGCTGATTAGTCAATTCGATTTTGATATCAGTTGGTTTTGTCAGAGGTTCTCTTTTGGACAATCTGATTTTTGGTTTTTCCGATTTTAGTTGTCTATTGATGCTTACGTTTAGAGGTTTTTATTAGGTTTCTAGGCGTAAGCTTTACTTGTCTTTGGGGAGTTTTGTAAGAATTACTTGAGAATTCCGCTGGCAAGGCTTTTAATTTTTAAATATGGAACTTCGAAAAACTACGCATTTCGAGGTACCTACATACTTTTCTTTCTGTGCTGTGAAGAGTTTTGGTGTATGTCATACATGGAATTTATCATGTAGCAGTTTGAAATAGTAATAAAACCCATTGGGAGTAATCGATGTTCGCTAAGAGTAGAGTAATCAATCGTAGCTACTACGGAAAGGATATCCAGAACTTCATGGAGATTCCTAATCTCATCGACATTCAGACATCATCGTATGAATCATTCCTTCAGAAAGAGAAGCTTGATGCAGGCGAACCTTTGGAAATGAAAGGTCTGCAGGAAGTTTTCTCTTCTATTTTTCCTATTGAAAGCCAAGATGGAAACATGTATCTCGACTTTGACAGATACGAACTGGACGAGGCTGCTTTGTCAGAGCAGGAGTGCAAACAGAAAAACAGAACTTATGCAGCTCCTTTGCAGGCTTGGATTAATCTGGTTCTGAGAGATACAGGAACTGTTCAGGAAAAGAAGATTTTCATGGGAAACATTCCTTTGATGACTGACCGCGGAACATTCATCGTGAACGGTGCTGAGCGCGTTGTCGTTTCTCAGATTCATCGTTCTCCTGGCGTCATCTTCAATCACGAGAAGGGCGTTTATTCTTCACGCATCATTCCTTATCGTGGTTCATGGCTTGAATTTGAAATCGATCAGAAAAAAGAGCTGATTTTCGCAAAAATCGACAGAAAAAAGAAGATTCTCGGTACGATTTTCTTGCGCGCTCTTGGATACAATTCTCGTGAAGAAATCATAAAGTGCTTCTACGTTACGGAAGATATCGCAGTTGACGTTGCAAACAAGGATTCCCTTGTTGACAAGGTGTTGGCTAAGCCTGTCGATATCGTTGACGCTGATGGTGAGAAGAAGCGTCTTTTCAGAGCTGGTACAAAGCTCCACTTGCATGACGTTGACGATTTGATCGCTCAGAAAATCGAAAAAATCAATGTCATAAAGTTCAATGCAAGAGCAAATCCTGATAACAAGGAAGAAGAAAATCCTTCGCTTGACAGTGAGATGATTATCAACTGTTTTGAGCGCGAGGACATGAAATTCGTCAAGGACGGTTCTGAGAATGAGGAGCCGACAAGAGAAGACGCAATTTCCGCTGTATATGCAATTTTGATGCCTGGTGAGCCTATCACTGTCGAGAACGCATCAAAAGATTTGGAGTCAATGTTCTTCTCGAACCGCCGCTATGACCTCGGTCGTGTAGGACGCTACAAGCTCAATAAAAAATTCGGTTATTCAGAGCCTGTCGAAGAGCATACTCTTGTAAAGGACGATATCATCCAGACGATGAAGCATCTTATCAATGTATACAACAACATTGAGCCGCTTGATGATATCGATCACCTCGGAAACAGACGTATCCGCTCTGTTGGTGAGTTGATGACAAACCAGCTCAAGAACGCTTTCGCCCGCATGGAAAGAATCGCGAAAGAAAGAATGAGCAACAAAGAGACTTCTACTATGAAGCCGATGGATTTGATTTCGAACAAGCCAATTACGGCTGCAATCAAAGAATTCTTCGGTTCTTCACAGCTCTCTCAGTTCATGGATCAGGTCAACCCTCTTTCTGAACTTACTCACAAACGCCGTTTGAACGCTTTGGGACCTGGTGGTCTTTCTCGTGACCGCGCTGGATTCGAAGTCCGCGATGTTCACTATACGCACTACGGACGCATGTGCCCGATTGAGACTCCTGAAGGTCCGAACATCGGTTTGATTGTTTCTCTCGCAATCTACACAAAAATCAACGAGTACGGATTCCTTGAGGCTCCGTTCCGCAAAGTTGTTGACGGAAAAGCTACAAACGAAGTCGAGTACTTGTCGGCTATGGACGAGGACAAATACTACATCGGACAAGTTGCCGAGGGGATGAAAGCCGATGGTTCTTTCCCGACAGAGATGGTTTCTTCCCGCCACCGCGGAGATTACACGACTCGCTCTGTAAAAGACATCCAGTACATGGACGTTTCTCCTCGCGAGGTTATTTCGGTTTCAGCTTCTCTCGTTCCGTTCTTGGAGCATGATGATGCTAACCGTGCATTGATGGGCTGTAACATGCAGCGTCAGGGCGTTCCTCTTCTCTTCCCGGAGCCACCTTATGTCGGAACCGGTATGGAAAAGAAGGCAGCTTATGATTCTGGCGTCCTCGTCAAGGCAAAGCACGACGGCGAAGTTGTCTACGTTTCAAGCACTTTGATAAAGGTCAAGGTTGACGGAACTGGCAAAATCGATGAGTATCCGTTGCTCAAATATCAGAGAACGAACAATGATACTTGTAACCACCAGAGACCGACTGTCGAAGTTGGCGAGAAAGTTCAGAAAGGTTCTGTCCTTGCCGACGGTCCTGCAACATTCAACGGTGAGCTTTCGCTCGGACGCAACTTGCTCGTAGGATTTGTTCCGTGGAACGGATACAACTATGAGGATGCCGTTCTCATCAGCAAGCGCGTTGTAAAAGAAGATATGTACACTTCAATCCATATCAAGGAATTTGAGACTGAAGTGCGCGAGACTAAGCTCGGACCTGAGAAAATCACACGCGACATTCCGAATGTCAGCGAGAAAGAACTTGAGCATCTTGATGCAGAGGGAATCATTGCTATAGGTTCAAAAGTAAAGACAGGAAGCATCCTCGTCGGAAAAGTGACTCCGAAGAACGAGACTGAGACAACTCCTGAATTCAAGCTTCTCAACGCTATCTTCGGTGAAAAGTCAAAGGATGTCCGCGATACGTCTCTCCGCGTTCCTCATGGTGTTGAGGGCGTTGTAATCGATGTTCAGAGATTGAAGAGAACTGAAGAGGACGCTCTCGACCCAGGCGTTGAAGAGAAAGTCAAGGTTCTCATCGCGAACAAGAGAAAGCTCCGCGAGGGTGATAAGATGGCTGGTCGTCACGGAAACAAAGGTGTCGTCGCTCGTATCCTTCCGGAAGAAGATATGCCGTACTTGGAAGACGGAACTCCGCTCGATGTCTGCTTGAACCCTCTTGGTGTTCCTTCCCGCATGAACATCGGACAAATCATGGAATCTGAGCTCGGAATTGCAGGCCGCTATCTGAACCAGTATTTCGAGTGTCCGGCATTCCAGACTCCGTCACAGGAGCAGATTGCAGAGAAACTGAAGGAAGCTGGACTCAGCCCGGACTGTAAGCAGATTGTCCGCGATGGCCGCACTGGTGAGCCGTTCGTCAATCCGATTTTCGTCGGTGTCATTTATTATCTTAAACTGCACCACTTGGTCGATGACAAGATGCATGCTCGTTCTACTGGACCTTACTCTCTCGTCACTCAGCAGCCACTTGGTGGTAAGGCTCAGTTCGGTGGCCAGCGTCTCGGAGAAATGGAGGTTTGGGCACTCGAAGCTTACGGTGCTGCGAACACATTGCAGGAGATGATGACTATCAAGTCTGATGATATGAACGGCCGCTCGAAGATTTACGAGGCAATCGTCAAGGGTGACCCTTCTGCGACACCGGGCGTTCCTGAATCATTCAACGTAATCGTTCAGGAAATGCGTGGCTTGGCTCTTGATTTCACAATCTACGATGCACAGGGAAAACGCATCGCATTGACGGAAAGAGATCAGGAACTTATCGATAAGTCTGGCTCAGGCTTCGACAAAGAAGATAAGTAAGATAGATAAAGCCTGTTTGAAATCGAATTTCAGCTGATGAGGTTCGTTTTCGGGCAGGTTCGTTGTTGGAGGCATGGGGAAAATTCTCTCCGTGCGTGATTATCATCTAATTAAGGTGAATATTAATGAGAGACATAAAAGATTTCGATTCTATTAAAATTAAGTTGGCGTCTCCTGACGATATCCGTGCATGGTCGTATGGTGAAGTAAAGAAGCCGGAGACAATCAACTATAGAACTCTCCGACCTGAGAAAGAAGGTCTTTTCTGCGAGAAGATTTTCGGAACTACGAAGGAATGGGAATGCTACTGCGGAAAGTTCAAGTCAATTCGCTATAAGGGCGTTATCTGCGACCGCTGTGGTGTTGAGGTTACTCATTTCAAGGTTCGCCGCGAAAGAACAGGTCATATCGAACTTGCGGCACCTGTAAGCCACATCTGGTACTACCGCTCTGTTCCTAGCCGAATGGGACTTCTCCTCGATATGCAGGTTGCGGCACTCCGCTCTGTTTTGTATTACGAGAAGTACATCGTCATCAATCCTGGCGAGACCGAGCTCAAGAAGATGCAGCTTTTGAGCGAAGACGAGTACAATGACATGGAGGAACGCTACGGCGAGGGATTCGAGGCTGAGATGGGTGCTGAGGCAATCAAGAAGCTCCTCGACAATCTCGACCTGAACGAACTCTCTGTCGAACTTCGCGAGAAGATGATTGAGAAGGGCACTAAGACTGACAAACGCCTTCTCAAGAGAATCGAAATCGTCGAGAGTTTCAGGAATTCTGGAAACAAGGCAAGCTGGATGATTCTCGATGTCATTCCGGTTCTTCCGCCGGATTTGCGCCCTATGGTTCAGCTCGAAGGCGGACGTTTCGCAACTTCTGACCTGAACGATTTGTATCGCCGCGTAATCAACAGGAACAATCGTCTGAACAGATTGATGACTTTGTCTGCACCGGACATCATCATAAGAAACGAGAAGCGTATGCTTCAGGAAGCTGTTGATGCGTTGTTTGACAACACAAAGAGAAAGCGCGCTGTCAAAGGTGCTTCAAACAGACCTCTCAAGTCAATTTCAGATATGCTCAAAGGTAAGCAGGGACGTTTCCGCCAGAACCTTTTGGGAAAACGCGTTGACTACTCTGGACGTTCCGTAATCGTCGTCGGTCCTGAGCTCAAGCTTTGGCAGTGCGGTCTTCCTACGAAAATGGCTCTTGAGTTGTTCAAGCCGTTCATCATGAAGAAGCTCGTTGACAAGGGCGTTGTATTCAACATCAAGAAGGCGAAGACCCTCGTTGAGCAGGAAGACCCTCGCGTATACGAGAACCTTGACGAAGTTGTCCGTGAGCATCCTGTAATGCTCAACCGTGCTCCTACTTTGCACCGTCTTGGTATCCAGGCGTTCGAGCCAGTTCTCGTTGAGGGAAAGGCTCTCAAACTCCATCCGCTCGCTTGTAAGGCTTTCAACGCTGACTTTGATGGCGACCAGATGGCTATTCACGTTCCGCTGACTCAGGCAGCTCAGATGGAATGTTGGACATTGATGCTTTCTGCAAGAAACCTTCTCGACCCTGCAAACGGAAACCCTATCGTTCTTCCGTCACAGGACATGGTTCTTGGTATCTACTATATGACTTCTGTGAAGCACGCTGGAAAGGGAACTGGAAAATGGTTCTCAAGCGCAGACGAAGCTACAATGGCTGCGGAAGGCGGATATATCGACTGGGGTGCGCTCGTTTCTGTTCCTGCTCCGAAGCATTCTTTCAATGCTGGCGAGTTCGATGCTGGAGACAGAATCAAGACTACGGCTGGCCGTATCAGATTCAATGCCGCGATGCCGGAAGAAGTCGGATTCATCAATCCTCATCTTTCTGAGGAAGACCTTGAGAAGAAAGTCACGACGGGTATGGGCGACAAAGACCTGAAGAAGATGATAACGACTGTTTATCACAAGCAGGGACCTTGGGTCACAATCAAGATGCTCGACGCAATCAAGGATGTCGGATATAAGAACGCTACATTCTTCGGCGCAACTCTCTCAATGGATGATATCATCATTCCGCCAGAGAAGAAGAAGATGGTCGATGATGCAAACAAGCAGGCTGAGGAATATGTCAGCCAGTATTCAAAAGGTGTCATCACGGCTGAGGAACGCTACAACAAGGTAACGGATATCTGGGCGAGAACGAACGACAAGCTCACCGACATAATGATGAAGCAGTTCAAGGACGACAAGGACGGATTCAACACAATCTACATGATGGCTGACTCTGGTGCCCGCGGTTCTAAGAAGCAGATTTCTCAGCTTGCCGCAATGCGTGGTTTGATGGCTAAGCCGAACGGCGACATCATCGAACTTCCTGTAAAGTCGAACTTCAAGGAAGGTCTTTCGGTCATCGAGTACTTCATTTCTTCGAACGGTGCCCGCAAAGGTCTTACTGATACGGCTTTGAAGACTGCTGACGCTGGTTACATGACACGTCGTCTCGTCGATGTTGCTCAGGATGTCGTAATCAACGAGGAAGACTGCGGTACAATCAACGGCCTCGATTATGAGGCTATCAAGAACGGTGACGAAATCATCACTCCGCTCTCTGCACGTATTGCTGGTCACTTCACGATTGAGCGCGTCATTCACCCTGTTACTGGAGAGCTTCTCTGCGATGTCAACGGATATATCGATGACGACCTCGCAAAGAAAATCGAAGAGGCTGGTGTTGAGAAAGTCAAGCTCCGCACTGTTTTGACTTGCGAAGCTGAGCACGGTGTCTGCGTCAAGTGTTACGGAAAGAACCTTGCCCGCAATAAGCTCGTCGAGATTGGTGAGGCTGTCGGTGTCATTGCTGCACAGTCAATCGGTCAGCCTGGTACACAGCTTACGATGCGTACATTCCACGTCGGTGGTACAGCGTCTAAGGAAACTGAGGATAACAAAATCGTTCTCAAGTATCCTGTTCTCGTGAATGAATTTGAAGGAACAAACGTTCCGACTGATAGCGGAAACAAGCTCTTCACTCGTAAGGGTGTCATGAAGGTTACTCGCATTCTCGATACGATTTCCGCTGACGGCGATGTGAAAGTCAGCGACGGCGAGAAAGTCTTGAAGGGAGCTGTAATCGTTTCTGCTAAGTCAGGCGATGTCGTTGCGAAGTCAAACGGTAGAATCCTCATAATCGATGGAAAAATCTACCTTGCAGGAAATGATATCGACGTTGAAATAAGCAACGGTTCTGAGATTCAGGTAAAAGAAGGTGATATCGTAAATGCTGGCGACGTAATCGGAACATTCGATCCATTCAGTGAGCCGATTATCGCTGAAGTTTCGGGTGTCGTCCACTTTGAGGATGTCATTCCAGGAATCACTTTGGTCGAAAACGTTGACCAGTCTAACGGAAACGTCGAACGCTATATCAGTGACCTCCACCTTGATACTAAGCAGCCGAAAGTCTTGATTACTGATGAGGCTGGTAACGCGCTCGGTTCTTACTTCCTTCCTGCTAAGGCTGTCCTTGTCGTTGAGGACAATCATCAGGTTACGGCAGGAACTGTACTTGCAAAGATGCCGGTTGCTGCTGCAAAGACAAACGATATCACTGGTGGTTTGCCTCGCGTTTCTGAATTGTTCGAAGCAAGAAAACCGAAGATTCCGTGTGTTCTTTCTCAGATTTCCGGTGTCGTGAAATTCGGCAGCGTCACAAAGGGTAAGAGACAGATTATTGTCGAGGACGAGTACGGCAAGGAATACAAGCACCTCGTTCCAATGACGAGACGTATGCTTGTCCGTGACGGCGACAAAGTTATCGCAGGTGAGCCGTTGTGTGACGGAAGCCCGAGCGCACATGACATTCTCGCCATTCTCGGTGAGAACAAGTTGCAGGAATACTTGATGAACGAGATTCAGCAGGTCTATTCTGCACAGGGCGTTGCAATCGACGACAAGCACATCGGTGTTATCGTTCGCCAGATGCTCCGCAAAGTCGAGGTCGTTTCTGTCGGTGATACGAAATTCATCTTCGGTCAGCAGGTCGATAAATTCCATTTCCATGAGGAAAATGCGAGAATCATCGCTGAAGGTGGACAGCCGGCTGTCGCACGACCGATGTTCCAGGGAATCACGAAGTCTGCCCTTGCTACGGATTCCTTCATTTCTGCGTCATCGTTCCAGGAAACGACTCGCGTTCTCACGAATGCCGCAATTTCTGGTTCGACGGACAATCTGCATGGTCTGAAGGAGAACGTAATCATCGGTCACATGATTCCGGCAGGAACTGGTATCAGGAATTACAGGGATATCAAGCTTTTCGATAGTTCAAACAATGATTTGGACATCAAGATGCAGGAGATTCTTGAGAGACAGAGGGAAGAGCGCGCCGCAGAGAAAATTCTCGATGACGCAATCGACGCTTCCGGCTCAGATGAATAGTCGATAAAACTTTCATGCCGAATTTGTCAAACGGATTTTGAACTTTCTTTGTGAAATTTTCGAAATTCGTTTGACATTACATTTGAAAATTTATTACTATTTTTTACACTTTTTTAGTTTTTTTTTGTTCATTTTTTCCGGTAGTGCTGACCGGTATCAAATAGGAGAATAGGCGATGCCTACAATTAATCAGTTGGTTAGAAAAGGTAGACAGTCTGTGGCTAATCAGACTAAAGCTCCCGCGCTTGAGTCTTGCCCACAGAAACGTGGTGTTTGTACACGTGTTATGACTGTCACTCCAAAAAAGCCGAACTCGGCTTTGCGTAAGGTTGCTCGTGTTCGTTTGAGCAATGGTATTGAAGTTACAGCTTACATCCCTGGTATTGGACACAATCTTCAGGAGCACTCGGTTGTTCTTATCCGTGGTGGTCGTGTAAAGGATCTCCCTGGTGTTCGCTATCACATCATTCGTGGTACAAAAGATACTCTTGGTGTTGATGGACGCAAGCGTGCTCGTTCTAAGTACGGTGCTAAGAGACCGAAGGCTTAATCCTAGATTTTAAGTCGAATCGTAAAATCTAATTAAATACCGAGGATTACTATGGGAAGACATAAGAAGTCAATTAATCGTCCATGTTTGCCGGATTCAAAATTCAATAGTTCGGTCGTCACAAAATTCGTTTCAAGAATGATGTTGGACGGAAAAAAAGATACTTGTACAAAGATTATCTATGAGGCTTTGGACAAGCTCAAGGCTAAGACAGAGAAGGACCCACTCGAGGTTTTCTTGAAGGCTATCGACAATGTTAAGCCTGCTGTTGAGGTAAAATCTCGCCGCGTCGGTGGTGCAACATATCAGGTTCCTGTTGAAATCAGAGAGAACCGCAAGGAAGCTTTGGCAATGAGATGGATTATTGCTGCAGCTCGCTCTAGAAGTGGTCATGGTATGGCTGATACTTTGGCTTCAGAGTTGCTCGATGCATTCAACTCAACAGGTTCTGCATACAAAAAAAAGGAAGATACACACAAGATGGCAGAGGCAAACAAAGCTTTTGCACATTATCGCTGGTAGTTTTCTGAATTTCGATTGTAAAAAGTCCTTTGCAATATTTTTATGCTGCAAAGGACTTTTTTTATTCAAATTCTCTTGAATTTATTTTTTCATTATTGTATAACTTAAAAACTTATAAGTGCAGGACAGAGTTCTTTGAAACATGGGAAGACGAACTTCGTTTTATCAAGTTCGGCGGAAATCGTAAAGTTTGCCTTTGGCTTTCAGGTTTGCGCATCTTCGGTACTTTTCTTTTTTATACTTACTGAAGGTTCTGGTGAAAGACTCTGGGTGTCATTCTTGCTATCTGATTATTTTTATGTGATGGTTTTGGTGATTCCAGAAGTTTGTGAGCATTTTGAATTGATAAAATGCTGATTTTCTTTCTTTTTTAATCATTAAAACATTAATAGAATAGTCATAAAATAGTGTGTCTGCGAACGCAATTTCTTCTGTTGAATGTGATTGTGTTCTGGCTTAAAGTGCAACACATAAATATTTTTGTATGCCGAATAGTGTTCGGCGAAGGAGAAACACATGGCTAAGGAGAAGTTCGTCAGAACTAAACCTCACATGAACGTTGGTACTATCGGTCACGTTGACCATGGTAAGACAACATTGTCTGCAGCTATCACTTCATACTGTGCAAAAAAGTATGGTGATAAAGTTCTCAAGTATGATGAAATTGATAACGCTCCAGAAGAGAAAGAGCGTGGTATCACAATCAATACTCGTCACTTGGAGTATCAGTCAGACAAGCGTCACTATGCTCACATCGACTGCCCAGGACATGCTGACTATGTAAAGAACATGATTACTTGTGCTGCACAGATGTATGGAGCTATTCTCGTTATCGCTGCTACTGATGGTGTAATGGCTC